>NZ_JBFULU010000012.1:0-163695 GCF_054049735.1 Bradyrhizobium sp. P5_C12 | reverse complement strand
GTCGCGACCGCGCGCTTCTGGTGGATCGCACTCGGCTATTTCTGCGGCCTCTACATCTGGTATGCGGTGCAGGTGCACCAGACCAAATTCCTGCTCGACATCGGCTTCAGTCCGGGCGTTGCGGTGTGGGCGCTCGGCATCGTCAGCCTGCTCGGCATTCCCGGCCAGATCCTGCTCGGCCATGTCTCCGACCGGATCGGGCGGGAGTGGGTATGGGCTCTGAGCTGCGCGGGTTTTGCGATCTGCTTCGCGGCACTGATCGCCTTGAAGTATCAGCCCTCGCTCTGGCTCGTCTATCTGATGGTGTTCACGCAAGGCGCACTCGGCTACGGCCTGACCTCGATCATGGGCGCGGTGGTGTTCGAGATTTTCCAGGGCAGGCATCAGGGCAGCATCTTCGGCGTGATCATGCTGGCGGCATTGGCCGGCGGCGCGGCCGGCCCCTGGGTCACGGGCTTGCTCTATGACCGCGCCGGCGACTACACGCTCGCCTTCGCCATTGCCATGATCGTGAGCGGCTTGTCGGCGCTGTCGATCTGGCAGGCCGCCCCCCGCAAGGTGCGGGCCGTGGCCGGACGGCTGCACAAGCTCCATGCCGGAACCGGCGCCGAATAGTTCCGTACCCACTGCATTGCCCTTGCTTTTTTCGCGGACCGTTAAGCATGTCGCGCCTTGGCGGGACGCGACGGGATTGCGAAAACGTCTTGGACACCATCGAAGCGCTAGCGTCGGCCGATTGCCGATGCCTCCGGGTCCAACGATGTCTGCCTCCGATTGTCCTGTGACAGAAACTCCGGAAGTGCTGCTGGCCGCGCTCGAATGCGCCGACGATGGCGTCGTCATCGTCGATAGCGCGCATCGCATCAGTCATTTCAATGCCGGCGCGGAGCGGATCTGGAAGCTCGCGCGCACCGACGTGCTCGGCCGCGATGCCGAGCTTCTGACCCTCAAATGCCTTCACGCCGATCCGGTTGCGGATTTTCGCGACGAGATCAGCCTCGTGCGGCGCGACGGCAGCCGGATCAGGGCGCTCGTGTCGCTGTCTTCCGCGACCATCGACGGCGCGGTCCATCACATCGTGTTCGCCCGCGACGTCACCGCCGAGGCCGAGCGCCGCGCGCGGATCGGGCTTCTCGACACCGTGTCCGACCGGACCAACCGCGCCGTGATCGTCACCGACGTCGAACAGAACATCCGCTACGTCAATTCGGCCTTCACGACGCTGTTCGGCTATACGAGCGACGAAGCCGAAGGACGCCGTGCGGCCGAGCTCATCACCGGTCGCCATACCGATCGCGCAGCCGTTGTCAGGCTACTCAAGCGCCTGATGCATGGCGGCCGCGGCGGTGAGGTCGAGCTGCTCGCCTACGACAAGGACGGCGAGGAGATCTGGGTTTGCGCCCGGATCGAGGCCTTCCGCGACAAGAAGGGCCGGGTCAAGCACATCTTCGCGCTGCTCGAGGACATCACCGAGACCAAGCAGTTGCGCTCGCTCCAGCAGCTCATCATGGCTGCGCTGGCCGACGAGGTTCCGATCGCCGAGATCGCCGACCGGCTGTGCCGCCGCGTCGAGGAGATCGCGCCCGACGTGGTCTGCTCGCTGCTTCACGTCGATGCCGCGGGCCTAGTCCATCCGCTCGGCGGTCCGAGCCTGCCCGAGGATTATTCCCGCGCACTGGACGGCATCGCGATCGGGCCCAATGTCGGCTCCTGCGGAACCGCCGCTTTCTACGGCGAGCCGGTGCTGGCGACTGATCTGGAGACCGATCCGCGCTGGCAGCCCTATAAGGCAATGCCGCTCGCGATCGGCCTGCGCGCGTGCTGGTCGACCCCGGTCAAATCCAAGGACGGCCGTGTCATCGCGACCTTCGCCTTCTATTATCGCGAGCCGCGTGGGCCGAGCCGCTGGCACCGGCGCATTGTCGACGCCTGCGTCAACCTCGGAGCCTTCGCGATCGAGCGCAAGGAGGCGCGCGCCGAGATCGCGCGGCTCGCCTATCACGACATTCTCACCGGGCTGCCGAACCGCGCGCAGCTGCGGCACCTGATCACGACCGCGATCGACGCCTGTCCGACCGGCGGCCACGTCGCGCTGGCCTTCCTCGACGTCGACCATTTCAAGGACGTCAACGACACCCTCGGCCACGCCGCCGGCGACGAGCTCCTGATCCAGCTCGCGCAGCGCCTGCGCGAGCAGATCGGGCCCGAAGATATCCTGGGACGGCTCGGCGGCGACGAATTCGTCGTGCTGCTGCCGCATCGCGACGCCGAGAGCGCCGGGCGTGTCGCGACCGGGATCACCGAGGCGCTGGCTGCGCCGTTGCGGCTTGGATCCAGGCCGATCCAGATGTCGGCGAGCATCGGCATCAGCCTCTATCCCGATCATGCGACCGACATCGACACGCTGATGCAGCAGGCCGACGCCGCCATGTACATGGCCAAGCAGGCCGGACGTTCGACCCATCGTCTCTTCAGCGCCGAGATGAACGGGCTGGCCGAGCAGCGGCTGGCGCTGATCGCGGCGCTGCGTCGCGCCATCGCGGAGGGCGCGCTCACGCTCAGCTACCAGCCGCAGATCCGCAGCTGCGACGGCGCCATCCACGGCGTCGAGGCCCTGGCGCGCTGGCATGATGCCGCGCTCGGCGATGTCTCGCCGGCCAAATTCATCCCGCTGGCGGAGGAGTGCGGACTGATCGAGCACATCGGGCTGTGGTCGGTGCGCGAGGCCTGCCGCCAGATGGCGAGCTGGCGCCGCGCCGGACTCAACATCCCCTGCGTGTCGGTGAACCTCTCCCCGCTCAATTTCCGCAGCGTCGCCCTTGCCGCGCGGCTGGCCGATGTCCTCGCCGAGCACGAACTGCCGCCGGCCGCCTTGATGCTCGAGATCACCGAAGGCACGTTCATGCAGGATGGCGCGGCCGCGCTCGAGACGATGCATGCGATCCGCGATCTCGGTGTCGGGCTCTCGGTCGACGATTTCGGCACCGGCTATTCGAGCCTGAGCCGGCTTGCCCATCTGCCGATCCGCGAATTGAAGATCGACCGCAGCTTTATGCGCGATATCGAGAAAGACGCCGGCGCGCTCGCGATCGCCACCGCCGTGGTGCGCGTGGGGCAGGGCCTCGGCATGACCGTCGTCGCCGAAGGCGTCGAGACCGAGGGCCAGCGCAGGACGCTGGCCGAGCTCGGCTGCGACGTCGTGCAGGGTTTTCTCTATGCACCCGCACTTCCGCCGGTCGCCTTCGAGCGCTGGCTGATCGAGCACTGCGCCGAGCAGGCGAGGGCGATGCTGGGGCGGCTCGACGTGGTGCCGGCCGGCGGGGTTGCGGTGAAGCGGTCGGCCTAGGGCGCTACCTTGGGCGGCTGATGTCCAGGCTCAGCCATTCGGTTGCAGGAACGAGCCGTATTGCTGGCTCGCGGCGACCGTGGCGGCGGCCTGTGCAATGACGCGCATTGCCGCCATCATGGGCCACGGCCCGAGGCTCACGCGCCGGACGCCGACGCGGGCCAACTCCGGGATTTCGGGGACGCCTTGCGTCACCATGATGTTGACCGGCAGAGGCGTGAGTTGAACCAACCTCTCGATGAGCGCGAGGTCGGTGAGGCCGGGTACGAAAATTCCATCGGCGCCGACGTCGGCATAAACCTTCGCGCGCCTTGCCGCTTCGTTCAGGCATTCGTCCGGCGATCCGAATTTCAGCAGAAACGGATCGGTTCTCGCATTGATGAACAGATGAATTCCGAGGTCTTGCGCGGCGCCCCGCACGGCTTTGATCTTCGCAGCGTGCCGTTCGGGACTGACAAGCTGTCGCTTTCCTCCGGATAGCCCGTCCTCGATATTGATGCCGACGGCGCCGGCTTGCAAAATCCCGGTCGCCGCCTTCGCTGCGGCATCCGGCGTGTCGCCATATCCTGCCTCCAGGTCGATTGATACCGGAACCGGGACGGCTGCGGTCATCCGCGACACCAGGCCTGTCACCATATCGAGCGGGACATTTTCTCCATCGGCGTATCCGAGTGCGGACGCCACCGCCCCGCTGCTGGTCGCGATGGCCGGTGAGGTCTTCGCAATGGCTTTGGCGGTGGCGACGTCCCAGGCGTTGAACAGGACGAGCGGATCTGTCTTGCGGTGAAGAGCGTGAAACGTCTCGGCGTGTTGCTGCTGTGTCTTGGCGTCCATCGCGCGTGCACTCCCGGTCGGATAACTTGAAAGGATGTTGTGGCCACGCCTTCAGTCAGGTGCGTGCGTCTTGAACCAGTCCATGATCAGGCCGGTGACTTCGGCCTCACGCTCGAGATGCGGGAAGTGCCCGACATCGGGCAGGACGATACGCTTGTGCGACCCCTTGAAGAGCGGCTCTTCCTTCACCGAATATTTCGCGGTCGGATCGTTGCCGCCATAGATCGTCAGCGTCGGCGTATGCATCTCGTTCATCGGCAGCCGGCCCGCAAATCCCGCATTGAACAGGCCACCATAATATTTGAGCGCCGCCGCCATTGTGCCGGGAGAGGAGAGCGTCTGCTTGACCGAGCGGAGATGCTCGTCGTTCCTGAATGTCGGCGACCACAGCTTCCAGAGATAAYCGACGAAGGGGAGGCCCTCGATGTTCACCGCCGTGTCGGCGCCGGGCAACTGGAAGAAATAGAAATGGAAGATGGATCGCACGGCGTCGGGATCCCGCCTGATGCTTGAAAATGTGATCGGGTGGGCGGTGTTCATGACCACGGCGGCCTTGATCGCCGATGGCGCCGTGGCCAGCGCCTGAAAGGTCGACGTGCCGCCCCAATCCATGCCGACGACGCGTGCCTGTCCGTCGTCGCTCAGCGCCGCAATGAGCGCCTCGAGATCCTTGCCCAGTGCGATGGGATCGAAAACTCCGTCCGCCGGGATCTCGGTCGGCGCATAGCCGCGCAGGAACGGTGYGACTGCGCGATACCCCGCATCCGCGAAGACCTGCAGTTGCTTTCGATACGACCATGCGTTGTCGGGAAAGCCGTGCATGAACATGACGAGGGGGCCGTCCCCCTGTTCGAGATAGGCGAACCGCACTCCGTTGCCCTGCACGTATTTCAGGACCGGTTCGCTGCCGCCTGCATGCGGCAGCGGTTGTGCCGTGCTCCGGATAGTCATCGCCATTCTCCATCTCAGCGTTGCTCCCTCATATATGTGCGCAGCGCACATATATGGTCAAGTTGTTTTTTGTGCGCTCCGCACATATTGTTCGACGCATGGAAACTGGAATCGCGAATTTGCTGGGGGCGCTCTCGCTCGCGGTCATGGATCGTATCGAGCAGAGCGCCCGCGAGGTCATCGGCCGCGGCGGCGAGACGCCTGCCGCGCTCGTCGTCATTGGGTATGGCCAGGGCATGACCAACGACAAGCTCCGGCGGATCCTGGGCCTGTCGCATTCCGGAACCGTCCGGCTGGTGGACCGTCTGGTTTCCGATCGGCTTGTCGAACGCCGGCCGGGAAAGGACGGCCGGGAGGTCGCCTTGTACCTGACAGCCACGGGCGCCGCGACCCGGAACGATCTGATGGCTTCCCGGATTTCAGCCGTCGCGTCGCTTCTGGAGGCGCTGTCTCCGGCCGACACGAAGCGACTTGGCGCGCTGATCCGTGAGTTGCTGGCAAGGCAGGACACCTCCGAGCTGGATCGCTTCACGATCTGCCGGATGTGCGACGATAGCGTCTGTACGAATTGTCCGCTGCCCACGACCAAGAGCGAGCGCAATCGCTAGCGCCAGGCGTCGAGACCCGCGGGGCAGCGCAAGATGCTGGCCGAGCTCGGCTGCGACGTCGTCAATAGTATGATGATTGCAGCATCCTGTTTCCGCGGTGAGAACGCCGGCAAGCTCTCCGCAATTATCCGTGCTTGATCTCGACTGATGGCTCTGTTTGGATGGTTTCGTTCGGTAATTCGTATTTCGGATAATCATCTTGGATGAAATGAATGGATACCGTCGTTCATTGGGTGCTCGTTCACGAGAAAGCATCGTGACCGCCCACCGCACCGGCATCGGGAACCGCCTGCTGGCGGCGTTGCCGCCGGCGGATCTCGGCTTGCTGACGCCGTATTTCCAGAAGGTCTCGTTCGAACCCGATGCCGTCCTGGTGCGGTCAGGCGATGAGCTCGACCCGGTTTATTTTCCCCATAGCGGCGCAATCGCCTTCATGCTCGATATGCCGGACGGGCAATCGGTCGCAACGACCTTGATGGGACGGGAAGGCGCCCTGGCCTCGTTCTCCGTGCTCGGCCCGTCGCTTTCATCCGTGACCGCGGTTGCTCGCGTGGCCGGCACGGCGTCGATGATTTCCGCCACCAGATTTCGGGCGGCCTATGCGCAAAGCGCCGCCATCAGGAATGTCGTGCAGGTCCACGCCCGCGCGGTGTTGTTGCAGCTCCAGCACGTCGCCGCTTGCAACGCCCTGCACCGGGTGGATCGCCGCATGGCGCGGTGGCTCCTGCAGCTTCACGACCGTGTTCCCGATGATCCCCTTCCGGTGACGCAGGAGGCGCTTGCGCAATTGCTTGGGGTGCGGCGGACGACAGTGACCCTGACGATGAGCAAGCTACGCGCGGCCGGTGCCGTCCCGTCCGACCGGCGCGGGTTCATGGAGATCGATCGGGCGCGGCTCGAGAGGGTCGCATGCGATTGTTATGCGCTCATGCAGCGCAACATCGATCGGATGTATTGCCAGGAATTGTCGGCGCCGCAGCCCGCCCATCCGCCGTTCCGGCCAAGCGCCGTCGTCGCCTCCGACGGAGCAGGTGGTGAATCCAGAGCCGTTTCGCGGGCGGGAAAATAGCGAGCAGAGCTGGGAGGCGGACATCCCGCTTATGTGAGGACACGCTCCGGCCGCTTTCAGCGCGATGCCAATCCGGTCCTGCGCCGCAAATCCGTGATCGCGCGCAAGAAACTGTCGGCCGGCGTCGTCTCCGGATCGATCAGCCGGTGCAGGCGAAAACCGTCCTCGAGCGCCAGCACGACCGAGGCCATCCATGGCGGGTTCAGCGTGTCGCCCTTCGCGTTGCTCTTCAGCGTGGCCTCGACGATGTCGGCGATCAGCTTGCGCCGCGCGCGCAGGCGTTTTGCGAGCTCGGGCCGGCGCTTCTCGGCGCGCGCGACGTAGAGGATCATCTCCATGTGCAGCAGCGGCGAGCGGCCGAGCGGATCCTGCCGGCTGCGGTCCATCGTCCGCAGCGCGGCGATGAAATCGTCGAGATTGTCGTGCTGCGCCAGGATGTCCATGTTGCGCCGGATCGACTGCTCGACATGGTCCTCGAGCATGGCGATGATCAACTCGTCCTTGCTCTTGAAGTTGGAATAGAACGCCCCGCGGCTGAAGCCGGCCGCGGCCGCGATCGCCTCGATGCTGGCGCCGCCGATGCCGTCCGCCTCGAACACGCGCGCCGCCGCCTCGAACAGCCTGTCGCGCGTGTCGTCCCTGGTCGGCCTGGTTCTCACCCTTGACATCGGTCCTGTTTAGGGCAGAATGCAACTCGATACAACAATGTATCGAGTTGATAAATCCAGGGATGGTTACGCCGGGCATTGGGACGACCGGCGTATTCGTGTCATGCGGCAACCGATTTGAGGTCACCATGAACGAGCAAGTGCAGCCTGCGAACGGCGATCCGTTGTTCAACCCGCTGTCGCCGGACTTCATCCGGAATCCCTATCCGCATTACGACCGGCTGCGCACGCTCGATCCGATTCATGTGACGCCGTTCGGCCAGTTCGTCGCCAGCCGCCACGCCGATGTCAGCCTCGTGATGCGCGACAAGCGCTTCGGCAAGGACTTTGTCGAGCGCTCCAAGCGCCGCTATAGCCCTGCCATCATGGACGAGCCGGTGTTCCGCAGCATGAGCCACTGGATGCTGCAATCCGACCCGCCCGACCACACCCGCCTGCGCGGCCTTGTGGTGAAGGCTTTCACCGCCCGCCGCGTCGAGGACATGCGGCCGCGGATCCAGGAGATCGTCGACCAGGCCATCGATGCGGTGATCGATCGCGGCCGCATGGACCTGATCGAGGATTTCGCCTTCCGCCTGCCCATTACCATCATCTGCGACATGCTCGGCATCCCCGCGGACCACCGCGAGGTGTTCTACAAGAGCTCGCGCGATGGCGGGCGGCTGCTCGACCCCGTGCCGTTGTCGCCCGAGGAGATCGCGAAGGGCAACGCCGGCAACATGATGGCGCAGATGTACTTCCAGCAGCTGTTCGAACTGCGCCGCCGCAATCCCGCCGACGACCTCACCACCCAGCTCGTGCAGGCCGAGGAGGACGGCAACAAGCTCACCAATGAGGAATTGACCGCCAACATCATCCTGCTGTTCGGCGCCGGCCACGAGACCACCGTCAATCTGATCGGCAACGGCCTGCTGGCCCTGCACCGCAATCCGGACCAGCTCGCGCTGCTCAAGGCGCGGCCGGAGCTGATGGTGGGCGCGATCGAGGAATTCCTGCGCTACGATTCCTCGGTGCAGATGACCGGCCGCGTCACGCTGGAGGATATCGACGATCTCGGCGGCAAGAGCATCCCCAAGGGCGAGACCGTCCTTTGCCTGCTCGGCTCGGCCAACCGCGATCCCGCGGTCTATCCTGACAGGCCCGACCGGCTCGACATCACGCGGCCCAATGTGAAGCCGCTGTCGTTCGGCGGCGGCATCCATTTCTGCCTGGGGGCCCAGTTGGCCCGTATCGAGGCCGAGATCGCCATCGCCACGCTGCTGCGCCGGCTGCCGGATCTGCGCATCGACGACGTCGAGACCCCGGAATGGCGGCCGACCTTCGTGCTGCGCGGGCTGAAGCAGCTGCCGGCGAGCTGGTGAGGCGGCTTGGCGTTAACCTCCGCGCGCAACAGTCGCTGTGACTTCGCCACACTTCCCCCTATATAAGGGACTGTTCCGGCGCGCCTGAAGCCTTTGCGGTCAAGGTTTGGCCCGGGTGCCGGTTTGGCCGAGGGGAGACCCGTGCAGACGACGCTGCTCGGATTGGCGATTGCCTTCATCTTAGCGCTGCTGGCCGCGCTGATCGGGCCTTACTTCATCGACTGGAACCAGTTCAGGCCCCAGTTCGAGGCGGAGGCGAGCCGGATCATTGGCGTGCCGGTGCGGGTCGCGGGCGAGCTCGACGCGCGGCTGTTGCCGGCGCCGACGCTGCGGCTGCGCTCGCTCACCTTCGGCGGCAACAACGATCTCGGCCGCCTGCGTGCCGACAAGCTCGACGTCGAGTTCAGCCTGGGCTCGCTGATGCGCGGCGAGTGGCGCGCCACCGAGCTCACGGTCAACGGCATGGCGGTGGATCTCGGCCTCGACGCCAGGGGACGGGTCGATCTGCCGTCCACCGCGAGCGGCACCTTCAATCTCGCTTCGCTCGCCATCGAGCGGCTGAACCTGACCGGCCGCATCGCCCTGCATGACGCCGCCAGCCGCTCGACGCTGGAACTGAACGACATCGCCTTCTCCGGCGACGTGCGCTCGCTCGCCGGCTCGGTACGTGGCGACGGCAATTTCACCGCGGGCGGCATCCGCTATCCGTTCCGCATCTCCTCCGGCCCGAGCGCCGACGGCAGCGCCACCCGCCTCCATCTCAATATCGATCCCGGCGAGCGCGCCATCCTCGCCGATCTCGAAGGCGTGCTCGCTTTCGACAACCGCCTGCCGAAATTCGAGGGTGCGCTGACGCTGGCGGTGCCGCCGGCCAAAAAGCCGGGCGAGGCGGGCCCGACGCCCTGGAAGCTCACGACAAAGCTCAAGGCCGATCCGGCCGGCGCCAAATTCGACCAGATCGACGCCAGCTTCGGCACGGAAGACAATGCGCTGAAGGCCGGCGGCGTCGGCGATCTCAAATTTGGCGCCTCGCCGCTGCTGCGCGCGGTGCTGTCGGCGCGCCAGGTCGACGCCGACAAGCTCGCGGGTAAGAGCGATGCCGCACCGCTGCGCATCCTGCCGGCGCTGCGCGCGGGTCTCGCGGCTATCCCGCAGGCGCCGATCCCGGCGCAGATCGAGTTCAACTCCGACCAGATCATGCTGGGCGCACGGCCGCTCCAGAACATCACGGCGGAGCTGACGACCGACGGCAAATCCTGGACCTTCCAGCGTCTCGACCTGCGCGCCCCCGGCATGACGCAGCTCGCGCTCAACGGCGCGGCGCCGGGCTCCAGCAGCTTCAGCGGCCGCCTCAGCGTCGAATCCTCCGATCCCGATACGCTGGTGGCCTGGCTCCAGGGCCGAAGCGAGGTCAACCGCCGCAGCACCAGGCCGCTGCGCCTTTCCGGCGAGGTGACGATCGCGGCAAACCATTTCGCCATCGAGAAGCTGAAGGCCGATATCGAAGGTGGCGCCGTCGAGGGCCGGATCGATTTCGCACAGACCGGCGCGAGCAAGGGCTCGCGGATCGACGCGGAGCTGAAGGCCGATCGCCTCGATCTCGATGCGGCCGCGAGTTTTGCGCGCRCGCTTGCGGGACCGCAGGGCGAATGGCCGGAGGAAGCAAAGCTTTCGCTCGAGATTGGCCGCGCGACCTCCGCCGGCCAGGAGCTGCGGCCATTCGCGGCAAAGCTCGGTTACGGCCCGACGTCACTGTCGCTGGAGCAGTTGCGCTTCGGTCAGGCGAGCGGCGCGACGACGGAGGCGAGCGGCAGCTTCGACCGCGCCAAGGCCACCGGGCGGCTCGCGCTGAAATCGTCGGCCAATTCGCTGCGCGAGCTCACCGCGCTGATCGAGCCGTTTGCGCCTTCGGTCCGCGCCCGGTTCGATGCGCTCCCGGCGCTGCCCGGCGCAACGCGCGTGAAGCTCGATCTGAGCCTCGACAGGAACGCCGAGCATGCCGATCGCAGCGACGCCCGCGCCGTGCTCGATCTCGACGCACCGCAGCTCAAGGCCACCGCGACGCTGGCCGCGCAGACGCCGCTCGTGGCCGTCACCGGCATCGACATCGACCGCTTGCGCAACAGCGACTTCACGCTGGACTCGAAATTGTCGACGCCGCAGGCCGGCGCGCTGCTGGCGCTGCTCGGCCTCGATCGATTGGTGGCCGCAGGCGAGGGCGCCTCGCAGTTCGAAGGCCGGTTAAGCGGCGCGTGGCGCCGGCCGCTGCAATTGAACGCGAAGCTCAGCGGCGGCGGGCTGGACGCGGATGCGCAGGGCAGCGTCGAATTGTCCGCGCCGGAGCCGAAGGCCAGCGTGAATTTGCGCGTGCGCAACGCCAATCTGGCGCCGCTGTTCGGCGCCGGGCCTGCCGACAAGTCGGCTCGGAACGTCAACCTGTCCTCGCGCGTGGGCCTGTCCGGCAATCGCCTCACCTTCGACGATCTCGACGGCAGCGCGGCCGGCTCGCATTTGCGCGGCCATCTGGCGGTGACGCTCGATCAGGAGAAGAGCATCGACGGCGAGGTCGGCCTCGACGCGCTCGATCTCGCGCCCGCGCTGGCGATCGCCCTCGGCGCGGCGGGACGCGACGCAGCCGAGCCGCTGGGCGCGGGGCTCATCGGTGGCTGGCGCGGCCGGATCGCATTCCAGGCCCTGCGCGGGAGCCTGCCGGGCGGGATAGAGCTGCGCCCCGTGGGCGGCACCATCAGGACCGACGGCCAGTCGCTCGCGCTCGACGCGCTGAAGGGCGGCCTCGGCGGCGGCGAGATGTCGGCGAGCCTCGATGCGCGGAATGGCGCGGGCGGCCTCGCGCTGAACGCGCGTATCGAGCTCAGCAATGTCGATGCGGCGGCGCTGCGCTACCGCGATCTCGCGCTGCCGAAGGGGCGCGCCTCGGTGCAGATGGCGCTGACGAGCCAGGGCCGCAGCCTCGCTGCCTTGACCGGCGCGCTCGCCGGCAATGGCACGGTGACGCTCGACGCCGCCGAGATCGCCGGCCTCAATCCCCGCGCCTTCGAGATCGCCATCCGCGCCAGCGACGGCGGCCAGGTCGCCGACGACAACCGGCTGCGGCAGCTGGTCGAGCCCGCGCTGTCGGCAGCTCCCATTGCGGTCGCCTCGGCGCAGATCCCGTTCACGATCCGCGATGGCCGGCTGCGCGTCGGCGCCACCCCGCTCGAGGCGAAGAACGCCCGCGCCATCGTCTCCGGCGGCTACGACATTCCCGCCGACCAGGCCGACATCCGCGCCAGCCTGACGCCGATCATGACCGGGCTGTCCGGCGCCCCGCCGGAGATCCAGTTGTTCGCGGCTGGCCCGCCGGACCGGCTGAACCGCACCCTCGATCTCGCGCCGCTGTCCTCATGGCTTGCGGTGCGCACCATCGATCGCGAAACGCGCCGGCTCGATGCCATCGAGCGCGGTGAGCCGCCACCGGCCACCGCGGCGCTGCCGACGCTGGTCTCGCCCGATCCGGAGCCGTCGCTGACCGACGTGCCGGTGCCCGGCCGCGATCCGCGCCGCGCGCCGCCGCCGAAGCCCAGGGTTGAGCCCAGGGGTGAGCCTAAGGCCGCGCCGATGCCGAAGGCGCCGCAGGCCGCTCCCGCCGCACCGAGCCCGCCGCTCGCAAGCCAGGCGGCGCCGCTGCCGCCGCCGATCGAGGTGAGGCCGGCGCCCGGACCGCCGCCGCCAAGACCCAAGCCGAAGCCGCCGCTGGTGCTGACGCCGTCGAATCCTTAGGCGACGTTAGTTTGGAGAGGTCGGGCGGCGGGCTCGGTCAACCTCTCCCGCTTGCGGGAGAGGATAGGCCGCCTTCGGCGGCCGTCATCGAAGAACGCCGAGGCGAAGCCTCGGCTATTCCGAAGGTGCGGGTGAGGGCTCTCTCCTCTGGGGGAGTCTCTCTGCGGAGACACCCTCACCCCAACCCTCTCTCGCAAGCGGGAGAGGGAGCGCACCTTCCCCCTTGCCTGCCGGTGAACACATTCCCGCGCATTTTAATGAGTTTTAGTCGGCAAAACTGATCTGCCGACTTTACCGGATTCTCGCGTTTGATCCCTAGTGTCGGTTCCAGAGGAATCCGGCGTCGCGCCACGAGCGGCGGGACGGCTCGCCAAAGAACTACCAAGAACTGGGGTGATCGACATGAACGGGGCAACATCGCTTCTACAGGATCTGGACGACGCGATCGCGCGCGGCACCGACGAGAGCCGGGCGAAGGCGTTGTGGCATGCGACCGACATTCTGATCACCGGCCGCTATAGCGACGACGAGATCAGCATGTTCGGCGAGGTCATCGGCCGTCTTGCCGACGAGATCGAGGTCGCAGCGCGGACGCAGCTCTCCGAGCTGATGTCGGCCTGCGATCACGCCCCGCTCAACGTCATTGCAAAGCTCGCGCTCGACGACGAGATCGAGGTCGCCGGTCCCGTGCTGCGCGACTCCACGCGGATCGACGAGAAGATGCTGGTCGAGAGCGCCCTGACCAAGGGACAGGCGCATCTGCTCGCGATTTCCCAGCGCCAGTCGATCGGCGAGGCCGTCACCGACGTGCTGGTCAAGCGTGGTGACCAGGAGGTCGTGACCTCCGTGGCCAGGAACGAGGGCGCGCGCTTCTCGGGGTCGGGCCTGTTGCACATGGTCCGGCGCGCCGAGGGCGATTCGATCCTTGCCGAGCAGCTCGGCCTGCGCAAGGACGTGCCGCGCCACATCTTCCAGCAGCTCATCTCGAAGGCGTCGGAGGACGTCCGCCGCCGGCTCGAGACCGAGCGGCCGGAGATGATGGCGCAGATCCAGAGCTCGGTGACCGAGGTCACCGGCGATCTGCAATCCAAGTTCGGTCCGTCCTCGCGCAGCTATTTCGTCGCCAAGCGCGTGGTGACGACGCAGTACCGGCAGGGCAACCTCAACCAGGATTCGATCTCGAACTATGCCCGCCAGCATCGCTTCGACGAGGTGCAGATCGGCCTGTCGCTGCTGTCGGCGCTGCCGGTCGACGTGATCGAGCGCGCGTTGATGGACCGCAACCGCGAGATGATCCTGGTGCTGTGCAAGGCGCTCGACTTCTCCTGGGATACGACCATGTCGCTGCTGTTCCTCGGCGCCAAGGATCATCTGATCACGGCGCGCGAGCTCCACGACAATGAGCGCGATTTCGGCCGGCTCAAGATCGAGACGTCGCGCAGCATTTTGAAGTTCTACCAGTCGCGCAAGAACAGCGCTGGCGCCGACCCCGCCCAGGGTCGTCAGCCCGAGCTCCAGGTCCACTGAGCATCAAGGTCCACTGAGCATCATCCGGGAATTGGCAGGGGAGTATTTGCAATGTTGCCTCAATTCGGCACCGCAGTTCGCAAGAATCCGAACAAGAACCTCGACAAGGCCGTCACCGCCGATCTCGGCGGCGGCACTCCGGACAAGGCCTCGGTCGACGCCGCCTGGCTCGTGCTGGAAGCCGCCAACGATCTCGGCGACCACGCCGCGATCGAAGCCTGCCGCCGCGTCATCGACGCCGAGCTGAACGGCACGGTCGCGGGCAGCTCGGATCTCGATCTCGTGCTGGGGTATTTCAGGTAGGGTTCCGTAGCCCGGATGGAGCGCAGCGCAATCCGGGACAGCCGTGTCCGCGCAAGAAGACCCGGATTACGCTGGGCTCCATCCGGGCTACGCTCGCAATGACGGAGTCTAGGGCACCGTCATTGCTCCTTCAGTTGCTCCATTGAGTGCTGACAGCATCCCGGCTCGAAAACGCGCTAAGCGTTCGCGCCGCCGTCGACCGTCAATGTCGAGCCCGTGATGTATTTGGCCTTCGCGCTCGCCAGGAACGCAACCGCGCTTGCTATGTCATCCGTTGCGCCATAGCGGCCGAGTGCCATGAACTGCTTCAACGTCTCCGCGGTCGGGCCGCTCGCAGGATTCATGTCGGTGTCGATCGAGCCCGGCTGCACCAGATTGACCGTGACGTCCCGGGGGCCGAGCTCCCGTGCCAAGGCCTTCGTGAACGCGGCAAGCGCCGACTTCGACGCCGCGTAGACGCCGAGCACCGGCGAGGGCACGCGGTCGGCGAAATAGCTGCCGATGGTGATGATGCGGCCGCCCTTGCCGAGGTGGCGCAGCGCGGCCTTGCTCGCGACCATCGGGGAACGGACGTTGACGTTCAGGAGTGCGTCGATATCCCCAAGCGAGATGTCGTTGAGGCCGCCCAAGCGCAGAATTCCGGCGTTGTTGACGAGGATATCGAGCCCGCCCAGCGCAGCGACGGCCTTGTCGACCGAGGCCTGGACGGCGGCGACATCGGCGCTATCGGCCTGGATCGCCACGGCTTTGCGCCCCGTCGCCTTGATGGCGTCAACCACCTTCGCGGCGCTGTCTGCGGACTTCTCATAAGTGATCGCAACGTCCGCGCCTTCCGTCGCCAGTGCTTTCGCAATGGCTGCACCAATACCCCTGCTTGCGCCCGTCACCAGGGCCCGTTTTCCTGCCAGCGTCATCTGATCTCTCCAATTCTGTAACGATCGACACAAAATATGTGGCGCCTTGATCGGTCGCGTCAAGGGGATTATGTGTTGATCACTACAGAAAGGGATGCGATGGCGGGACGGCCACGGGAATTTGACCGCGAGGCGGCACTCGAAGCCGCCATGTTCCTGTTTTGGCGCAAGGGTTTCGAGGCGGCCTCGATGCACGACCTTTGTGACGCCATGGGCGTCCGCTCGCCGAGTCTCTATGCGGCCTTCGACAGCAAGGAGGCGCTCTATCTTGCGGCGATCGAGCACTACGTCCTGACCCATGGGCAACCGGTGTGGGACAGGCTCGCGGAAGGCGCAACCGCGCGTGCCGGGATTGAAAATCTGCTGGTCGCGGCGGCCGAGACCCTGCCGAAATCCCGGACGGCGCCGGCCGGCTGCATGGCCGTGCTGGGCGCCGTCAGCGACGAATGGCCGGCGACAATCGCCCGCGCCATCAAAAAGGTCCGCCTCGACATGCTCGCCAATCTGCGCGCTCGGATCGAAGGGGCGGTCGCCAATGGCGAGCTGCCCGCTGCGACGGACATCGATGCCCTGAGCCGGTTCTACCTCGGCGTCTTCCAGGGAATGGCCATCCAGGCCAAGGACGGCGCCTCGCCCGAGGAGTTGAGAGGCGCAGCCAGGGCGGCGATGGCCGCGTGGCCGGGCGACAGGAGTCCTGCGTCAGTCCCGGCGCCTTCTCGCCCATAGAGCGACGACGCAACGGGCCATCGCCCGTCCGATTTGGCCCGTCCGATTTGCGCCAATGCCGGCATCCGGGTCACGGCGTGTTGGGCCGAAAGTTTGATCTATCTCAAGGCCGAATCCGAAACGCGGGCCCAGCTTACCTTCGGAAGGCGGCGATAGGTCCAGACCGGCGGGAGGTGAAGCATGTACCGGCATATTCTCATTCCGACAGATGGGTCGGAGCTGGCGGAGCATGGAGTGGCGCATGGGTTGGCGTTGGCGAAATCCCTTGGTGCCAAAGTATCTCTCATCTTCGTTGTGGAGCCGTTCTCAGAAATGACAGGGCGGTTCCGTGAAGCAGTCGCAACATATGCCGAGTTGCGCAAGGAACAGGCCACGAGCGCGTTGGATCGCGCGGCAAAGGCGGCCAAGGAGGCCGGCGTTTCCTGCGAACCGATTCAAGTGGAGAACGGGCAACCCCATCAAGCCATCATCGCAGCAGCCGAGAATAAAGGTTGCGATCTCATCGTCATGTCATCCCATGGGCGCAGCGGACTCTCCATGCTTCTCATCGGGAGTGTGACAAACAAGGTGCTGGCGCAGGCGAAAACCCCCGTACTGGTCTGTCAGTGAATGTGCGGATCTGGCGACAGAGTGCTCGCTCGCCACGGACACGCGCATTGCACGCAGCTGTGATCAGCGGAACTCGCTCCGAATGTAACGACCGATGCTCCTCTCCGTACAGCCTGTAGCGAACGTTTGGTTCGCCAACAGATGCATGTGCACTCCGGGGAGACATCGTCACATGAAGGGATTCAACGTCGCGGAGAATGGCGGCGGTTCTTATCGTCCTCTCGCCATTCTCCGCTGGGTCATGGTGATCATATTCGTGTCGTTCGGAATGCAGAAGTTCACGCTGCAATCCGCCCAGGGCATCGCCCAGTTCATCACCAACAGTCCGTTCATCTCCTGGCTGTCGGTGTTCGGCCTCAGGGGAGAGGCGTATTTCCTCGGTGTTTCTGAATTCGTGATTGCGGCGCTGCTCGCGGCTGGCGCGTTCAGCCCAATCTTGTCCGCCGTCGGCTCGCTCATGGGCGTGGTGACCTTCGCGATCACATGGTCGTTCTTCTTCACGACGCCGGGGGTGGTCAAATGGAGCCTCTCATCCGATCCAATGGCGTGGAATTTAACCGGCGAATTCCTGTTCAAGGATATCGTCTTGCTCAGTGTTTGCGCCGTGTTGTTTCTCGCGTCGTTGCCGCAATCGGTTGCTCGGCTGCGCACCAGCTGAGCGTCAGGCCGCCTCTCACAGCCGGGCGCGGTAGATCACGACGTCCTCGCCATGATGCGTCGTGCTCTTCTCTAGGACGTAATTCGACTTCTCCAGCACGCGGCGGGACGCGCCGTGTCCGACGAAGACCAGACCGATGAGGGACGGCAATTTCAGCTGTGACAGCCCGATGTCGGTCAGCGCGGTCGCGATCTCGCTCGCAAGTCCCTTGCCCCAAAATTCGCGCTTGAAGGTGTAGGCGATCTCGATCTCGTCGATGCCGTCCACGAGGATGTGCCGGATGCCCGCCCGTCCGGCGAACTGGCCGTCTGTCGTTCGCAGCGCCCAGAGCCCGAAGCCGTGCTGGTCCCAATGGGCCATGTTGACGGCAAGATAGATCTTCGTTGTCTCGGCCGAGCGCACGCCGCCGAGATAGCGCGACACCTCGGCATCGAGATGGAGCGCGACGAGGTCGGCGAGATCATCGTCGCGCAGTTTCTCGGCGGTCAGTCTGTTGGTGCGGAAGTGATCCAATGAGGTTAGCCGCGTTCGAAGTGAGCATCGATTGTTGCGCCGACGATACCGTCCTGCCGACGTTCTACTCGACCTTCCGGTCGCCGGTGTGACGCGCGGGGTTTGATCTGCATCAAATACGCGGATGACGATCGCGCCACAACCCGACTTCGAGGCTCGCAGGTTGACAGGTGCGATGATCCCGACTTGGTACGTCAGCTTTGAAATTCGACAACGTGGCGTTTTGCCGAGGCAGCGCAGTCCGCGCGAGACGCGGACGTTCGCGACCGAGGATGAAGCCAAGTTGTTCGCGCGCGCAAAGCTCGATGAAGGCCTCTCTGTTTTTGCAGGTACGATCAATCCTCACGTTCCGAGGCGGCTCATTCCGGCGCCAGATATCCATGCGTGGCTCAACGATGACGGCGGCTCTCTACCGTCAGAAGCGTCGAGCATCGATTAAGCACGCTACGGTGCATAGAGATGGCGCTTGGGTGTTGCCATTTTGATACGGGCTTCGAGACTCCTGCCCGCGTAAAGTTCCTCACATTCGCGAACCTTATGCACCTGGTCGGCATGGGTGCTCATTTTTGGACGAAACAGCGAATTGAACGAAAGAGCAAAAAAGGGGACGAGACAATGAGGAAGTTTTCGACTGCTGCGATCGGCTTCGTGGCACTGAGTATGGCGGCTCCGGCCATGGCGGCCGACATGGCCGTCAAGGCGCCGCCGCCGGCACCAGTGGTGGCGATCTACAACTGGAGCGGATTCTACATCGGCGCCAACGGTGGCTGGGGGCAAAGCCATGGTTGCGCCGACTTCGTAACGCCCGCTGGGACGCTGGCAGGTGGCTGCGCCGATCGCTCCGGTGGTCTTGCCGGTGGACAGATCGGGTACCGCTGGCAAACCAATCAGTTTGTGCTTGGTCTGGAAGCTCAGGGCGATTGGGCCGAGATCAAGAACACGCGCGTCAGCCTGATCGATCCGTTGATCTCGACCACGGGCAAAATCGACGCCATTGGGCTGTTCACAGCCCAGCTCGGTTGGGCATGGAACGCTTCGCTGCTCTACGTGAAGGGCGGCGCCGCCGTGACCCGCAATCGATTCGATATATTCAACAACGTCACCGGTGTCGGGCTGGCTTCGGCAGGTCACACGCGCTGGGGCGGCGCCCTGGGTGTCGGCTGGGAATATGGTTTTGCGCCGAACTGGTCGGTCGGTATCGAGTACGACCATCTCTGGATGGGACGCGACAATTTCGGCTTCGCAGGCGTGGTCACGCCCGGCGGGTTCACGCTCACCGGCAGTGGGATCAGCCAGGATGTGGACATGGTTACGCTTCGGGTGAACTACCGCTTCGGTGGTTTCGGTGCTCCGGTCGCTGCTCGCTATTGAGCGTGTGTGTCCTCCCGGTGAACTCAGGCCCCGGCATCGACCGGGGCCTTTTCATGGGAAGCCGAAGAAAACGATGGAGGTCCGGCATCAATTCCTGCGATGTCGCAAGGCCAGGCGCGGGTGAATTGTGCGGACTTGTCGAGGATGCGGGCCGCGATCAATCGTTGGCGGACGCTGTCCCGATGATGCCATCATGCCGGTGTTTTGCCCGACGGGTCAAGGCGAATTCGGATAATTCGTAACCCATTGATTTCACGACCCCCGTCTACTGTGCATGGGGTTGTTTGCAACTTTTTTAGTTTCGAGGGGGCTCTATCCCGCCCCTAACGCCACCGCGACGTTGTACGTCACGAGGCTCGCGGCATAGGCCAGCACCAGCATGTAGCCGAAGGTCGCAGCCATCCATCTCCAGCTTCCGGTCTCGCGCCGGATCACGGCCAGCGTCGAGGCGCATTGCGGGGCGAAGATGTACCAGGCCAGCATCGACAGCGCGGTGGCGAGCGACCATTTCGTCGCCAGCACCTGGCCGATCTGCTCGGCCGCCTCCTTGCCGCCTTCGATCGCATAGACGGTGCCGAGCGCTGCGACCGCGACCTCGCGCGCCGCCATGCCGGGGATCAGCGCCACCGCGATCTGCCAGTTGAAGCCGACGGGGGCGAGCAGGGGCTCGAGCGCCTTGCCGATGATCGCTGCCAGGCTGAAGTTGATGGCGGGTTCGGTGGCGCCTGCAGGCGGCTGCGGGAACGAGGCCAGGAACCAGATCAGCACCATCATCGAGAAGATCGTGGTGCCGGCGCGGTGCAAAAACATTTTTGCCCGCGTGTAGACGCCGATCGCGATCGATTTCAGCCGCGGCATCTTGTAGTCGGGCAGCTCCAGCATGAACGGCGCCGGCGCGTAGTCGCGCAGCATGAAGAACTTGATCAGGAACGAGACCAGCAGCGCGCTGGTGATGCCGGCGACGTAGAGGCCGAACATCACGAGGCCCTGGAGGTTGATGAAGCCCCAGACGTCCCTGGCCGGAATGAAGGCGGAGATGATCAGCGTATAGACCGGAATGCGCGCCGAGCAGGTCATCAGCGGCGCGATCAGGATCGTGGTCAGCCGGTCGCGCTTGTTGTCGATCACCCGCGTCGCCATGATGCCGGGAATGGCGCAGGCAAAGCTCGACAGCAGCGGAATGAAGGCGCGGCCGTGCAGGCCGGCGCCGCCCATGATGCGGTCCATCAGGAACGCGGCGCGCGCCATGTAGCCGAAATCTTCCAGCAGCAGGATGAACAGGAAGATGAGGATGATCTGCGGCAGGAACACGATGACGCTGCCGACGCCGGAGATCACGCCGTTCTGCAGAAAACTCTGCAGCAGGCCGGCGGGCAGGGTGTCGTGTACGAGTTCGCCGAGCACGTCGAAGCCTGATTTGAGCAGGTCCATCAGCGGCTGCGCCCAGGCGAACACCGCCTGGAACATCACGAACAGGATAGCCGCCAGCACGATGAGGCCGCCGACGGGATGCAGCACCACGGCGTCGATCCGCGCGGTCCAGGTGTCGGGCCGGCTCGGCAGGCTGACGCAGTCGGCGATGATGCGGTCGGCCTCGCGCTGGGTGGCGCGCAATTCGGCGACGCTGAGCGCGCGCCAGCTGTTCTCCTGGGGCTCGGATGCGAGCTTGGCCGCGATCTCGTCGGTCAGCGTCAGGAGGTCGGCGGTGCCGCCCTTGCGCACCGCGATCGAGGTGACGACGGGCACGCCGAGCTCCTTGGCGAGCCGCTCGGCGTCGACAGTGATGCCGCGGCGGGTGGCGATGTCGAACATGTTGAGCACGAGGATCATCGGCCGGCCGGTGCGCTTCAGCTCGAGCAGCAGGCGGATGGTCAGCCGCAGATTGGTCGCGTCGGCCACGCACAGCACGAGGTCGGGCACGGTCTCGCCGGAGGCCTTGCCGAGCACGAAATCGCGGGTGATCTCCTCGTCCGGGCTGCGGCCGCGCAGCGAATAGGTGCCGGGCAGGTCGACCACCGAGACCTGGCGCCCTTGGGGCGTGACGAAGAAGCCTTCCTTGCGCTCGACGGTGACGCCCGGATAGTTCGCGACCTTCTGCCGGCTGCCGGTCAGGGCATTGAACAGCGAGGTCTTGCCGCTGTTTGGCGTGCCCACCAGGGCGAGATGCAGCAGGGGTGCTTCCATGTGATCAAACGCCTGGAATTGGGGTCCGGTCGCTATCTAGGCGACGATGATGGCCATGGCTTCGCGACGGCGCACCGCGATGGTGATGTTGTCGACGCGCACGGCGATAGGGTCGCGCCCGACCAGCCCCTCGTGCAGGACCTCGACCCGGGCGCCCTCGACGAAGCCGAGTTCGAGCAGGCGGCTCTCGAGCTCGAGGTCCGAGAGCGCCGAGCCCGCGTCCCTGGCGGAGAGGTGCTGAATGACGCCGGTGTAGCCGCGCTGGGCCAGGCCCAGCGGCATCTGCGGACGCGTATCATGGATGTCGGTCATGCCCTGTATTTTCAACGCAGGGCATTGAGGTCAAGCGTGCTGGTCGGCCGAAACTGCACCTTAGAGTGATTTTAAAGTGCAGAGGCCGAAAGCGTCGGGAAAGCGCCCTCGCGGCTTACTGGGCCGCGACCTTCTGCTCCGGCGGAACGGCCATCGCACGGCTCTTGAAGTAGTCCAGGACGAACAGGCGGATCGCCGAGGACAGGTTGCCCTGCTGGCGGTTGCCGTCGATCTCCCCGACGAGCTCTGACAGCGTCATGTTGCGAAGGCCCGAAATCTCCTTCATGCCGTTCCAGAACGCCTCTTCCAGGCTGACGCTGGTCTTGTGGCCGGCGACCACGATCGATCGTTTCACGACGGGCGACTTCATGGCTGCTCCTCGCGATCGATCCGGTGCTGGTCCAGGTGCTCCTTCGCCTGCTCCGCGCGCGTCTCCTCCGCCGACCGCTCCGCCTTCGTGCGGCCGAACTTCGCCCGGTTGACGTCCGCCTGCTTCGCCGAGGCTTCCCGCTCGGCGCGCTTCCTGACGCGATTCAGGTTGATGACTTTCCCCATGCCGCGTCTCCATCATCCGATCCTCTGTGGGCAGGATGAAACCTTCAGAAACAGGGCGCCGCGATGCGCCCTACAAGACTTGATCGCCATTCGCTCGTCCTCGTCAATCGGCCTCTCGGGCCATCAAACGATGAATTTCGCCCCGCCAAGGGCATAATGGCCGCGTAGCACGCATGCCCGCCGCGACATTGACGGTAATCAAATCCCGTCCTTTAAGCCCTACAATTTTGAGCTTCAGGGCTCCGTATCATTACGGATGACTATCGGAATTCGGAATTACCCCGGTTTAGTCATCTTCTCCGGCTGCACCAGACGGTCGAACTCGTCCGCCGAGACGAAGCCGAGCCGCAGCGCTTCTTCCTTCAGCGTCGTGCCGTTAGCGTGCGCGGTCTTGGCCACCTTGGCCGCGTTGTCGTAGCCGATCTTCGGTGCGAGGGCCGTCACCAGCATCAGCGAGCGCTGCATCAGCTCCTTGATCCGCTTTTCGTCGGCACGGATGCCGCTGACGCAATGTTCGGTGAAGGAGCGCGCCGCGTCGGCCATCAGGCGGATCGAGTGTAGCATATTGTAGGCGAGCACGGGCTTGTAGACGTTGAGCTCGAAATGGCCCTGGCTGCCGGCGACCGTGATCGCGGTGTGATTGCCGAACACCTGGCAGCACACCATGGTCATCGCCTCGCACTGCGTCGGATTGACCTTGCCCGGCATGATCGAGGAGCCCGGCTCGTTCTCCGGCAGGATCAGTTCGCCCAGGCCCGAGCGCGGGCCCGATCCGAGCAGGCGGATGTCGTTGGCGATCTTGAACAGCCCCGTCGCCACCGAATTGATGGCGCCGTGCGCCAGCACATAGGCATCGTTGGAGGCCAGCGCCTCGAATTTGTTGGCGGCGCTGGTGAAGGGCAGTTTGGTGATCCCGGCCACGTGCTTTGCGAACAGTCTTGCGAAGCGCGGCTTGGAGTTGAGGCCGGTGCCGACGGCGGTGCCGCCCTGCGCCAGCGGATGGAGCTCTTTCACCGCGACCTTGAGCCGGGCGATGCCGCTCTCGACCTGC
This sequence comes from Bradyrhizobium sp. P5_C12, assembly GCF_054049735.1. Classification (NCBI taxonomy): domain Bacteria; kingdom Pseudomonadati; phylum Pseudomonadota; class Alphaproteobacteria; order Hyphomicrobiales; family Nitrobacteraceae; genus Bradyrhizobium; species Bradyrhizobium sp. P5_C12. The sequence goes on along the minus strand of NZ_JBFULU010000012.1, from coordinate 140,355 downwards.
GCGGCATAGCCGGAAAATTCCTGGCCGAGCGTCAGCGGCGTCGCGTCCTGGGTGTGGGTGCGGCCGATCTTGACGATCCTGGCGAACTCCCTCTCCTTCTTGCGCAGTGCACGGAGCAATTCGCCGAGGGCCGGGACGAGATCGGCGGTGATGCGGCTTGCGGCCGCAATGTGCATCGCGGTCGGGAACGAGTCGTTGGACGACTGGCTCATGTTGACGTGATCGTTGGGGTGCACCGGCTTCTTGGCGCCGAGCTCGCCGCCGAGCAGCTCATTGGCGCGGTTGGCGATCACCTCGTTGAGGTTCATGTTGGTCTGCGTGCCCGAGCCGGTCTGCCACACCACAAGCGGGAAATGGTCGTCGAGCTTGCCCTCGATCACCTCGCGCGCGGCGCGGATGATCGCATTGGCGCGGCGCTGGTCGAGCAGGCCGAGCTCGCGATTGGACTGTGCGGCCGCGAGCTTGACGATGCCCAGCGCATGCACCAGCGCAATCGGCATGCGGTCGATGCCGATGCGAAAATTCTGGCGCGAGCGCTCGGTCTGCGCCCCCCAATAGCGATCGGCGGGGACCTCGATCGGACCGAAGCTGTCGGTCTCGATGCGGGAGGAGGGGCGTCGCGAGGGGGTGGTGGTCTTCGAGCGGGCAGTCTTGGCCATGAGCACATCCATTCCGCCGCGCGAAATGCCGCGCGGCCACTTGATAGGCTCATCTATATAGGCAGTTTGGCCGGGCGCTATGGTCGCGGGCCCAACCTAGATCATTTCTTGCGGAAACGATCGAGCCGCACGACTTCGGCGCCGCCCTGGTTCGGGGCTGCCGGCTCCTCCGTGCCTTCCGCGGTCTCGGCGGCGGGGGCAGCAGGCACCGCGACGGCCGTTGGCGCAGGAGCCGCAGGCAACGTCTCGGGTGCCACCTCGGCGACGTCGGAGGTGTCGAACTGGAGGCCGAATTTCACGGACGGATCGAGGAAGCTCTTGATGGCGCTGAACGGCACGATCAGCCGCTCCGGAATGCCGCCGAACGACAGGCCGACCTCGAACCGGTCCTCGAGCACGGTCAGATCCCAGAACTGGTGCTGAAGGATGATCGTCATCTCTTCCGGATATTGCGCGAGCAGCCGCGACGACAGCTTCACGCCCTCGGCCTTCGATACGAAGGTGATGAAGAAATGATGCTCGCCCGGCAATCCATGGGATGCGGCATCGGTCAGCACCTTGCGCAGCACGCCGCGCAGCGCGTCGCGGGCCAGCACATCGTATCGGATATGATCGGTCGCCATGGTGGTCCTGTTGCATTCCAGGAGGCGGGCCCTGCCGGCCCGACTCGCCAAGCCACAATAGTACCGCGCCTGACGGGTCAGCAGGAGTCCCCGCCGAGAAGGAAATAATAAGATGTAAGTGGAGGCTTCTGTTGCCAGGTGCCTCCGAACCCCGCCTAACGGAGCTTAACCCGTTAGGACTTTAAGATGGTCTTTCAAACTGCGTTACGCAGCCTGAGCAACCGGAGCAAAGTTGTCGTTGGCAACTATTGCAGTAGCCCGATAACGGCGGAACAATACCGGGAAAAAGCACGCCCTTTACGCCCTCGTCGATCCTATTTCGCCCCCGCCAAAGCCCGCCTTTCGGCAGGCTGAAGCCCCTTTGTTTCGCGGGTCAGAGCCCGCGATCCGGTGGGCTTTGGTGGAGGCGCCGGGTACCGCCCCCGGGTCCGAATGGTTTATTACGACGACCATTTATTTCCATAGCCGGCGAACCGGCACCCCCAATATAGGGGGCAAAGGTTTCAAATGACAGGGGATTCAAGCGGCTTCGGCGCTGTTCCCTTTGGATAGGTTCCGGATGGGCTTGGCCGGGGCGCAGCCCGCGTTCTAGGCTTCGGGCATGTCCCAGGACTCAGCACCGGCCGTCCAAGAGCCGGATCCAACCGCCGCGCAAGGCCTCCCGCCCAGCCTGCCTGCGCTGTTCCTGGCCTTCGCCCGGATGTCGCTGGCCGGTTTCGGCGGGGTGTTGGTGTTTGCCCGGCGGGCCATCGTCGAGCAGCACCGCTGGATGACCGCGGACGAATTCAACGAGACGTTCGCGCTCTGCCATTTCCTGCCCGGCCCCAACATCGTCAATTTGTCGATGGTGTTCGGCGCGCGGCTGCGTGGGATCGCGGGCGGCGTTGCCGCCTTTGCCGGGCTGCTGCTGCCACCGACGCTGATCATGACCGTGCTCGCGGCGATCTACGCCCATTTCGGTGATGTCGACGTGCTGCGCCGCAGCCTGGCGGGCATCTCCTGCGCCGCGGTCGGCCTCTTGATCGCAGTGGTCTTCCGCATGATGGCGCCGCTGTTGAAGCGGATGGAGGCCGTCGCGCTCATCCTGATGCTCGGCGTGTTCACCACCATCGGCGTGCTTCGCCTGCCGCTCCAGGCCGTGCTGCTGGTCGCGATTCCCCTCAGCGTCGCCGTGACCTTCCTCCTGCGACGGAAAGTAGCAGCATGACCAGCGACAGCCCGATCTGGGCGTTGATCTCCACCTTTGGTCTGATGTCGCTGTTCGCGGTCGGCGGCGCCGCGGCGGCGGTGCCCGAGATGCATCGCATCGCGGTCGACGTGCATCACTGGATGACCGACAAGCAGTTCGCCGATGCCTATGCGATCGCGCAGCTCTCGCCAGGTCCAAACGTCCTTATCGTCACGTTAATCGGCTATGCCGTTGCCGGAATTCCCGGGGCGCTGGCGGCGACGCTGGCGATGTGCCTGCCGACGGCCCTGCTTGCCTATTATGTCAGCCGGCTCCTGAACCGGCCGAGCCAATCGCGCTGGCCCGGCCTGATTCAGGCTGCACTGGTTCCGCTCTCGATCGGATTGATGGCGGCAAGCGCCTTGATCCTGGCCCAGTCGACCGATCGTACCGTTATTGCTTTGCTCTTAACCGGGGCGGTTGCGATCATTGCGACCCTGTCGCGGATCAATCCACTATGGCTCCTGCTCGCCGGAGGCCTGTTTGGTTTTGCTGGCATTGTGTGATGAAAATCGCTAGGCAGTGATCCGGGCGGGGGATCGATTTTCCAGCCGATTAGAACAACAGTGCTCGTGACTTACCGGTCGCGGAGGAGACAGGCATGGCCGATACGATGGGCCACTCAGCGACAGCCACCCGAAACACCTCGGTGGCGATCGGCTTTTGTCTGCTGGCCATTGCGCCGCAGATTTTCGAATTCATCTGGTCGATCGGGACGATCTTTGGCTGGGGTACCGGACGCGGCCCCGCCACCGTCCTGATCAGCCACGCTACCGCGCTGCTCGCAGGCGCTCCCGGTGCGTTGATCGGATCGGTCGGCGGTGACACCAAGAAGGCGTCATCCGACGTGCTGCTGGCGCTGATCTACTCCTACCCGCTGTTTGCGGTGGCGATCCTTACGCTGTTCATGACGATCAAATCGGCACAGGATTACATCGGCGGCATCGTGCTGATGGCGGTCGCTCTGTTCGCGCTGTGGGCCTCGAGCGATTTGCAGGGCATGCGCGGCTTCTCCTTCGGCGCCGGGACCGCGCCCCGGATGTTCGGCGGACTTCTGGTTGCCCTGTCCGCCGGCATCGCCTTGACGGGACTGTTGGCCGAGGGGCCGGCGCTCGCCCATTATTCCTGGCGCGGGCCGCTGTTCGTGATGGTCTCGATCGTGTTCTTTGCGCTGGCGATCCGGCCGCTCGGCCTCGTGGTCTCGGCGTTCGTGAGCTTCATGATTGCGGCGGCGGGATCTCACGAAACGCGCTGGCTGGAGGCCGCCATCGTCGGCGCCTGCCTGACGCTCGGCTGCGCGGTTCTGTTCCCCTATGTGCTCGGGCTGCCGATGCCGATGTTCCCGCGTTTCCTGGTTCAGTGAGGGTGTGATGGATATCTTTGCCAACCTCGCTCACGGTTTTGCCGTTGCGCTCTCTCCGATCAATCTTCTGATGTGCCTGATCGGTGCCCTCGTCGGCACGTTGGTCGGTGTTCTCCCGGGCATCGGCACCATCGCGACGGTGGCAATGCTGCTGCCGATCACGTTTGGCCTGCCGCCGGTCGGCGCCCTGATCATGCTCGCCGGCATCTATTACGGCGCCCAGTATGGCGGTTCGACCACCTCGATCCTGGTCAACATACCCGGTGAGGCGACGTCGGTCGTCACCGCCATCGACGGCCACCAGATGGCGAAGCAGGGCCGCGCCGGCCCGGCGCTGGCGATCGCGGCGATCGGCTCGTTCTTCGCCGGCTGCGTCGCGACCGTTCTGATCGCCGTGCTCGGCGCGCCGCTGACCAAGCTCGCGCTGGCGTTCGGTCCGGCCGAGTATTTCTCGCTGATGGTGCTCGGCCTGATCTTCGCGGTGGTGCTGGCCAAGGGCTCGGTGCTGAAGGCAATCGCGATGATCGTGTTCGGCCTGTTGCTGTCGATTGTCGGCTCGGACATCGAGACCGGCGCTTCGCGCATGGCGTTCAACATTCCCGAGCTTGCCGACGGTCTCGGCTTTGCAACGGTGGCGATGGGCGTGTTCGGCTTTGCCGAGATCATCCGCAATCTCGACGCCGGCGCCGAGATGAACCGCGATCTCGTGCAGCAGAAGATCACCGGCTTGATGCCGACCAGGAAGGACCTGGTCGACTCGGCGCCCGCGATCCTGCGCGGCACCGTGCTCGGCTCGATCCTCGGCATCCTGCCGGGCGGCGGCGCGGTGATCGCGTCGTTCGCGGCCTACACGCTCGAGAAGAAGATCGCCAAGAACCCGTCGCGGTTCGGTCGCGGCGCGATCGAGGGCGTGGCGGCGCCGGAAAGCGCCAACAACGCGGCGGCGCAGACCTCCTTCATCCCGCTGCTGACGCTCGGCATCCCGCCGAACGCGGTGATGGCGCTGATGGTGGGCGCGATGACCATTCACGGCATCGTCCCGGGCCCGCAGGTGATGCAGAAGCAGCCGGATCTCGTCTGGGGCATGATCGCCTCGATGTGGATCGGCAATCTGATGCTGATCATCATCAACCTGCCGCTGGTCGGAATCTGGGTGCGGCTGTTGCGCGTGCCTTACCGGCTGATGTTCCCCTCGATCGTGATCTTCTGCGCGATCGGCATCTATTCGGTGAACAACGCACCGGTCGATGTCATCCTCGCCGGCGTGTTCGGCCTGGTCGGCTACTGGCTGATCAAGCACGATTTCGAGCCGGCGCCGCTGCTGCTCGGCATGGTGCTGGGACCGCTGATGGAAGAAAACCTGCGCCGTGCGCTCTTGATCTCGCGCGGCGACTGGAGCGTGTTCCTGACGCGTCCGTTGTCGGCCGTGCTGCTGGCGATCGCGGCGGGGCTCTTGATCCTCACGGTGCTGCCCGCGTTGCGCGCCAAGCGCGACGAGGTGTTCACCGAATCCGAGAACTGATCGCCACGCGCCCTGCGTCGGCGCGCCGCATTCGGAAGTCGAATCGACTCGTGTGACAGCTTCGTGAAATGAAAATGCCGGCCGGGTGGCCGGCATTTTTGTTTTGTGTCCGGAGGGGATCGAAATGACCTTCATTCGCGCGCTCGCGGGCGCATGTGCCGCGGCGCTTGCATCGCTCGGCGCCTTTGTCGCGCCGGCTCAAGCGCAGACCTATCCGACGCGCAGCATCACCATGATCGTGCCATTCGCAGCCGGCGGCCCGACCGACGTCATTTCGCGCATCGTCACCGCGCATATGGCGCAGACGCTGGGCCAGAGCATCATCATCGAGAACGTGGTCGGCGCCGGCGGCACCACCGCGACCACGCGCGCGGCGCGTGCCGCCAATGACGGCTATACGCTGATCACCGGGCATATGGGCACGCATGCCGCCTCGGTGCCGCTCTATCCGAAGCTCGCCTATCATCCGGAAAAGGACTTTGAGCCGATCGCACTGCTCGCGGGTACGCCGATCCTGATCCTGGCGCGCAAGGACTTTCCGCCAAAGGACCTCAAGGAGTTCGTCGCCTACGTGAAAGCCAACGCCGAGAAGGTGAACGCGGCGCATGCCGGCGTCGGCTCGGTCTCGCACGTGTCCTGCGAGCTCCTGCACTCCATCCTCGACATCAAGCCGGTCGGTGTGCCCTTCAACGGCACGGGACCCGCGATGAACGCGCTGGTGGCGGGCCAGGTCGATTACATGTGCGACCAGATCGTCAACGCCGTGCCGCAGATCAATGCCGGCACCATCAAGGCCTATGCCATCGCAACCGCCGAGCGCAATCCGTCGCTTCCCAACGTGCCGACGACGGCGGAAGCGGGCCTGCCCGCATTCCAGGCCCAGGCCTGGAATGCCATGTTCGCGCCGAAGGGAACCTCGCCGGCGATCCTGGCCAGCTTGAACGCCGCCGCCGTGAAGGCGCTCGACGACGAAACCGTGCGCAAGCGCCTGCTCGAGCTTGGCAGCGTCATCCCAGCCTCTGCGGAACGGACGCCGGAGGCCCTCGCCAAGCTCGTGAAGAGCGAAATCGCGAAGTGGAGCCCGGTGCTCAAGCCGGCAAGTTAATCAGCACAATCAATCCGATAGGCGTGGGCGGGATGCGAGTTCCGCCCCTTGTCGTTTGGGCCGGGAGCACTCACTTTTTCCGGGTATAATGCGTGCAGACGGCGAATCGCCGCTGTCGCGGCACGGGGGTGGTCGTTAAGTTCGCCGTTCCCCCAAAGGCTGCCGTCTTCCTAAAGGTTTTTGGCACATGCACCAGTATCAGGACCTGCTCGAGCGGATTCTTTCAGACGGCGCCGAGAAGACCGATCGGACCGGCACCGGCACGCTGTCGGTGTTCGGCCATCAGATGCGCTTCAATCTGTCCGCCGGCTTCCCGATGCTGACCACCAAGCGGCTGCCGCTGAAGGCGATCGTGCATGAGCTGTTGTGGTTCCTGAATGGCGACACCAACATCAAGTACCTGCGCGACAACGGCGTCACCATCTGGGACGAGTGGGCGGACGCCAACGGCGATCTCGGCCCGGTCTACGGCCATCAATGGCGTTCCTGGCCCGCGCCGGACGGACGCAGCATCGACCAGATTTCGAACGTGGTCGACATGATCAAGCGCAATCCGGACTCGCGCCGCCTGATCGTCTCGGCCTGGAATCCGGCCGAAGTGGACAAGATGGCGCTGCCGCCGTGTCACTGCCTGTTCCAGTTCTACGTCGCGAACGGAAAACTGTCGTGCCAGCTCTACCAGCGCTCGGCCGACGTGTTCCTCGGCGTGCCCTTCAACATCGCCTCCTATGCGCTGCTCACCCTGATGGTGGCGCAGGTCACGGGCCTGAAGCCCGGCGACTTCGTGCATTCGTTCGGCGACACCCATCTCTATTCCAACCATCTGGAGCAGGCGCGGCTCCAGCTCACGCGCGCGCCGCGCGCGTTGCCGGTGATGCGGATCAATCCCGACGTGAAGGACATCTTCTCCTTCCGCTACGAGGATTTCGAGCTCGTCGGCTACGATCCGCATCCGCATATCAAGGCGGAAGTCGCGGTCTAGGACTGATGTCGCTCAACATCCGCCGCGTGCGCCCGGGCGAAGCCGGGCTCGTTCTCGCCTTCATCCGCGAACTCGCCGCGTACGAAAAGCTCTCGCACGAGGTCGAGGCAACCGAGGCTGACATCGCGGATGCGCTGTTCGGCGCTGATCCGCGGCTCTATTGCGCGATCGCCGAGTGGAACGGCGAACCCGTCGGCTTTGCGGTGTGGTTTGCGAATTTCTCCACCTTCAGCGGCCGCTACGGCATCTATCTCGAAGACCTCTACGTGCGGCCGTCGCATCGGGGCAGGGGCCTCGGCAAGGCACTGCTGGTCTATCTGGCCAGGGAGTGCGTCGAGAACGGCTGGTCGCGCCTGCAATGGGCGGTGCTGGACTGGAACGCGCCGTCGATCGCGTTCTACAAGTCGCTCGGGGCCGTGATGATGGACGACTGGACGTTGTGCCGCGTCACCGGGCCTGCGCTGGCGCGGCTTGCCGGGAGCGCGAGCTGATGGAGATCGTCTTCGTCGTCGCGATTGCGGAGAACGGCGTCATCGGCGCTGGCGGCGCGATCCCGTGGCGATTGAAATCCGACATGCAGCGTTTCAAGGCGCTCACGATCGGCAAGCCCGTGATCATGGGCCGCAAGACCTTCGAATCGCTGCGCCGGCCGCTTTCCAACCGCACCAACATCGTCATCACGCGCGATGCGGATTATCGCGCCGCCGGCGCTATCGTCACGACATCGGCGGCGGATGCGGACGCGGTCGCGCGCGGCGACGCCCTGCGGCGTTCAGTCGCCGAGATCGCGGTGATCGGCGGCGCCGAGATCTATCGGCAATGGATCGATCGCGCCGATCGGCTCGAGATCACGGAAGTGCATGCGCGGCCCGACGGGGACACGCATTTCGACATCGACCGGGCGCTATGGGAGGAAACCGGCCGCGTCCGTCATCCCGCCGGTCCTGACGACGGCGCCGACTTCTCCTATGTGACATATCGTCGGCGGCCCCGCCATTAACCGCATTCGCCAATGTTTACATTGACTTTTTCGCGCCCGAGCATAGCTCGGAGGTCGGTCAAGGCCGCGTTGTAAGGGACCTGCCGGTCCCCTATAAAGCCGGGCCGGACAATGCGGGCCGGATCAGTTCTAGTCCCGGTCTGCCGAGGAGAACGTCGAATGCCGTGGAAGAATCAGGGCGGTGGCCCATGGGGCTCGGGTCCGAAAGGACCGTGGGGTTCAGGCCCGCAACCGGTCGGGCCGAGGCCGCCGGATCTGGAAGATCTTCTGCGACGCGGTCAGGACCGCCTCCAGCAGATCATCCCTGGCGGCTATTTCTCCGGTGTCGGCATCACGCTGATCCTGCTCATCATCGTCGCGCTCTGGCTGCTGTCGGGCTTCTTCCGCGTGCAGTCCGAAGAACAAGGCGTCGTGCTGCGCTTCGGCAAGCACGTCCGCACCGTCGATCCGGGCCTGAACTATCATCTGCCCTATCCGATCGAGACGGTGCTGCTGCCGAAGGCGTTGCGCGTCTCCACGATCTCCATCGGCATGACGTTGATCGATGATCCGGCCCGGCGCGGCCGCACCATCCGTGACGTGCCGGAGGAAAGCCTGATGCTGACCGGCGACGAGAACATCGTCGACGTCGACTTCACCGTGCTATGGCGCATCAAGCCCAACGGCGTCGGCAACTTCCTGTTCAACATCCAGAACCCCGAAGGCACCGTGAAGGCGGTCGCCGAAAGCGCGATGCGCGAGGTGATCGGCCGCTCCAACATCCAGCCGATCCTGACCGGGGCGCGGACGCAGACCGAAACCACCGTGCAGGACCTGATGCAGAAGACGCTCGACAGCTACGGCGCCGGCGTCCAGATCGCCCAGGTGCAGATGCAGAAGGTCGACCCGCCGGCGCAGGTGATCGATGCGTTCCGCGACGTGCAGGCGGCGCGCGCCAACCTCGAGCAGTTGCAGAACGAAGCGCAGACCTACGCCAACAAGGTCGTACCGGAAGCGCGGGGCCGCGCAGCGCAGATCCTCCAGGCTGCCGAAGGCTACAAGGAACAGGCGGTCGCCGAGGCCAAGGGCCAGAGCTCCCGCTTCCTGAAGGTGTACGAGGAATACAAGAAGGCGCCCGACGTGACGCGTGAACGTATCTATCTGGAGACGATGGAGCGCGTGCTCGGCGGCTCGGAAAAGCTGATCTACGACGGAAGCTCCTCGGGGCAGGGCGTCGTGCCCTATCTCCCGCTCAACGAATTGACACCGAAGCGGCCCGCCGCAACCGGCCAGCAGTCGAGCGGAGGCAGCCGATGAGGTCCCCGGTTACAGGTATCGTCGCGCTCCTTGGACTGCTCCTGGTCCTGATCGTCGCCTACATGTCGCTGTTCACGGTGCAGCAGACCGAGCAGACCATCGTGCTGCGGTTCGGTGAACCGGTGGACGTCGTCACCGATCCCGGACTGCATTTCAAGGCGCCGTGGAACTCCGTCATCAACATCGACAAGCGGATTCTCGACCTCGAAAATCCGTCGCAGGAAGTGATCGCGTCCGACCAGAAGCGGCTCGTGGTCGACGCGTTTGCGCGCTACCGCATCAAGAACGCCTTGCGCTTCTATCAGAGCGTGGGCTCGATTCAGGCCGCCAATCTCCAGCTCACATCGCTGTTGAACGCGGCGCTGCGCCGCGTGCTCGGCGAGGTCAACTTCATCACCGTGGTGCGTGACGAGCGCGAGAGGCTGATGGGGCGCATCCGCGAGCAACTCGACCGCGAGGCCGACGGCTATGGCATCGAGGTCGTCGACGTCCGCATCCGCCGCGCCGATCTGCCGGAGCAGAACAGCCAGGCGGTCTACCAGCGCATGCAGACTGAACGTCAGCGTGAAGCGGCCGAGTTCCGCGCGCAGGGCGGCCAGAAGGCACAGGAGATCCGCTCCAAGGCCGATCGCGAGGCGACGGTGATCATCGCCGAAGCGAACTCGACTGCCGAGCAGACCCGCGGCGTCGGCGACGCCGAGCGCAACCGCCTGTTCGCCGAAGCCTACGGCAAGGATGCTGACTTCTTCGCCTTCTACCGGTCGATGGCGGCGTATGAGAACGGGCTGCGCTCGAACGACACCCGCTTCCTGCTGCGTCCGGACTCGGATTTCTTCCGGTATTTCAGTAACCCGAGCGGCAAGACGGCGACCACGACACCGGCGAAGCCGTGAGCTAGGCCAAGGGCGGCATTCTTGCCGCCCTTCGTCCAGACAAGAACAGCATAACGGGAGGTTCCAATCCGATGAGGTCCATTGCGTTCGCCGACTTCCTCATCGGCTTAGGCATCCTGTTCGTGCTCGAAGGCTTGATGTTCGCGGCAAGTCCGGCCTGGATGCGCAAGGCCATGAAGAGCGCGCTTGCCACGCCCGACCATGTGCTGCGGGCGGTGGGGATCGCCTCGGCCGTCGCCGGCCTGATCCTGATCTGGGTTATGCGACGGCCCATTTAGCGGCCGTGCCAACGCCAAAGTGAAGGCGAGGGGCCGTTTTTCGCCGTATTATCCGCGTCTTGAGGCCCGTTAACCTCCGTGCTTGCGCCGTCCACCCGTTCGAGCGCAGTCTGATGCCGAATCCCTATTCTCTCTGGAGATCACAATGAACGCTGCCACCATTGCCCCGACCTGCTTTCGCCATTGTGTGCGACTTGGGCTGGCTGCGCTCGCGATCGGCGCTTTCAGCGCGTTCGGCTCGCCGGCCTATGCGCGCGGACCGGATGGCATCGCCGACGTCGCCGAGAAGGTAATCGACGCGGTCGTCAACATCTCGACCTCGCAGACCGTCGAAGCCAAGGGCGGCGGCAGCAACACCATGCCGCAACTGCCGCCCGGCTCGCCCTTCGAGGAGTTCTTCGACGACTTCTTCAAGAACCGCAGGGGTCCCGGCGGCCCCGGCGGCGGCAAGGGCGGCGACAACGGTCCGCCCCGCAAGACCAACTCGCTCGGCTCCGGCTTCATCATCGACACATCAGGCGTCGTCGTCACCAACAACCACGTCATTGCGGACGCCGACGAGATCAACGTCATCCTCAACGACGGCACCAAGATCAAGGCCGAACTGGTCGGCGTCGACAAGAAGACCGACCTAGCCGTGTTGAAGTTCAAGCCGACGAAGCCGCTGGTTGCGGTGAAGTTCGGCGATTCCGACAAGCTGCGCCTCGGCGACTGGGTGGTCGCGATCGGCAACCCCTTCAGTCTCGGCGGCACGGTGACGGCCGGAATCGTCTCGGCCAAGAACCGCGACATCTCCTCGGGTCCCTATGACAGCTACATCCAGACCGACGCCGCCATCAACCGCGGCAATTCCGGCGGTCCGCTGTTCAATCTCGATGGCGACGTCATCGGCGTCAACACGCTGATCATCTCGCCCTCCGGCGGCTCGATCGGCATCGGCTTCGCCGTGCCGTCGAAGACGGTCGCTGGCGTCGTCGACCAGCTTCGCCAGTTCGGCGAGCTGCGCCGCGGCTGGCTCGGGGTGCGGATCCAGAGCGTCACCGACGAGATCGCCGAGAGCCTCAACATCAAGCCGCCGCGCGGCGCGCTGGTTGCCGGCGTCGACGACAAGGGCCCGGCCAAGCCCGCCGGCATCGAGCCCGGCGACGTCGTCGTCAAGTTCGACGGCAAGGACGTCAAGGATCCGAAGGATCTCTCCCGCGTCGTCGCCGACACGGCGGTCGGCAAGGAGGTCGACGTCATCGTGATCCGCAAGGGCCAGGAGGAGACCAAGAAGGTCACGCTCGGCCGCCTCCAGGATCCCGACAAGGTGCAGGCGGCGGTAAAGACCGACGAGCCCGCGCCTGAAAAGACCGTGACGCAGAAGGCGCTCGGCCTCGATCTCGCGGCGCTGAGCAAGGATTTGCGCACGCGCTACAAGATCAAGGACAGCGTCAAGGGCGTGGTCGTCACCAATGTCGACGCCAATTCGGACGCCGCCGAGAAGCGGCTCTCCGCCGGCGACGTCATCGTCGAGGTGGCGCAGGAGGCCGTGTCGAGCGGCGCCGACATCCAGAAGCGGGTCGACCAGCTCAAGAAGGACGGCAAGAAGTCGGTGCTGCTGCTGGTCTCGAACGGTGACGGCGAGCTGCGGTTCGTGGCGCTGAGCGTGCAGTAACTTCATCTGTCGTTCCGGGGCGATGCAAAGCATCGAACCCGGAATCTCGAGGTTCCCCGGTGCGCAATTGCGCACCTGAGGTCTGGTGCTTCGCACCATCCCGGAACGACGAGTGCGTCAGGCCTCCACAAACTCGTTGCGCCGATACCCCTGCGCATACAGCAGCGCGGTGAGATCGCCATGATCGATCCGCGCCGCTGCCGCGGCCGCCACCGCCGGCTTGGCGTGATAGGCCACGCCGAGCCCGGCCGCCTGGATCATCGCGAGATCGTTGGCGCCGTCGCCGACCACCAGCGAGTCGATGTCGTCGAGATCGAACGACTCCATCAAATCCACCAGCGTCGCGAGCTTGGCCGCGCGGCCCAGAATCGGCTCCTTGACTTCGCCGGTGAATTTTCCGTCGTGCACGACGAGCTCGTTGGCGCGGTTTTCCTGGAAGCCGATCTTTGCGGCGACCGCGCTCGTGAACAGCGTGAAGCCGCCGGAGACGAGGCAGGCATAGGCGCCGTGCGCGCGCATGGTCGCGACCAGTTCGCGGCCGCCCGGCGTCAGCGTGATGCGTTCGGCCAGCACCTTGTCGACCACGCCGACCGGGAGGTCCTTCAGGAGCGCGACGCGCTCGCGCAGCGCCGGCTCGAACTCGATCTCGCCGCGCATCGCGCGTTCGGTGATGCCGGCGACGTGCGCCTTCAGCCCGACAAAATCAGCGAGCTCATCGATGCATTCCTGGCCGATCATGGTGGAATCCATGTCGGCGAGAAAAAGCTTCTTGCGCCGGAAGCCGACAGGCTGCACCACGATGTCGATGGGCAGGTCGCCGCGCAGCTCGCGCAACCGCTGTTCGATGGCGTGGCGGTCGCCTTCGAGGTTACTGTCGGCGCCGAAGGGGATGTCGACGGCGACGCCGTCGAACAGCCAATGCGCCGGTGCCGCCTGGGGCAGCACGGCGCGGGCGCCGTCGACGATGGTGCTATCGAGCGCGGGATTGGCGGGATTGCAGATCAGCGTGGCGACGAGGGACATTTGAGGTTTTCGTGAGCGAGGGGCAAGTCAGCGGAAGGCATGTCGGCAAGGCCGTGCTTATCGCAGGCCCGACCGCCAGCGGCAAGTCGGCGCTGGCGCTCGAGCTTGCGCTGGCCACCGGTGGCGTCGTCATCAATGCCGATTCCATGCAGGTCTACCGCGACCTGCGCATCATCACGGCGCGCCCGACACATGGCGATGAGGCGCGGGTGCCGCACCGCCTCTACGGCCATGTCGATGCAGCCGTGAATTTCTCGGCCGGCGCCTGGGTCGCCGACGCGGCGAAGGCGCTTGACGAGGCGCAAGCGCTGGGCCGCCTGCCGATCTTCATTGGCGGCACCGGGCTCTATTTCAAGGCGCTGACGGCGGGGCTGTCGGTGGTGCCGCCGATTCCTGCCGAGGTGCGCGAAGACGTGCGTACGCGGCTGGAGCGGAACGGCGTCGAGGCGCTGCACGCGGAACTCGCAAGCCGCGATCCGCGCGCGGCGGAACGATTGAACCTGCGCGACCGCACCCGTATCGCGCGCGCGCTCGAGGTGATCGAGGCGACCGGGCGTTCGCTGCTCGACTGGCACCACGAGGGCCAGCCGCCGCTGTTGCCCAGGGACAGTTTTCGCGCGGTGTTTCTCGCCCCCGAACGCGACGAGCTCTACGCCCGCATCGATGCCCGCTTCGACGCCATGCTGGGCGCCGGCGCCCTGAAGGAAGTCGAGCGGCTGGCCGCCCGGCAGCTCGATCCGCTGTTGCCGGCCATGAAGGCTCATGGCGTGCCGGCGCTGATCCGGCATCTGCGCGGCGAACTCGGTCTGGAGGAGGCCGCCGGCATCGGCCGCGCCGACACCCGCCACTACGCCAAGCGGCAGTTCACGTGGTTCCGGCACCAATTGCCTGCGTTCGAATGGGTGAAGCCGGAGGAGGCGAGGGGGTGGCTTGCGGCCATCGTGAACGCAGAGCGGGATGAGGGGTGAGAGCCTCGCTCCATCGTCATTCCGGGGCGCGCATAGCGCGAGCCCGGAATCCATAATCCCAGGCGCTCATGTGGCGATGGCTGTTGGCTACCACTTCAGGCCCCAGGACGGCCTGTGGCTAGGGATTCCGGGCTCGATGCTTCGCATCGCCCCAGAATGACGAGCGGGGTGCTGACGCGGTTTTGTGCTCGGGTTCCCGTATTTACCTCTCGCCGAACCGCCGGAACCCCGCTACACTTCCGAAATCGCGCGGGAACGACCGCTTTGCCTTGACATCGGGGCTTTGGTCGCTATGTTTCGCGCAACCTTTGGGAAGCCGGGCACCTGCCATGCGTAATATTATTACCAAACTCCTTATCGCCGTCGTACCCAGGCACACCGCCGGGGATGGCTAGCTGCCATCCACATGACAGGCGGTGTGCATGGGCCCTCTTCGGGGCCTTTTTTATTTCCCGAACCAGACACGAACGAAGCCGCTGACAACAGCGCATCCGGAGCAAGCCAATGAGCGACAAGAGCCACGATCCGAACCAGATGACCGGCGCCGCGATGATCGTTCGTGCGCTCATCGATCACGGCGTGACCGACATTTTCGGCTATCCCGGCGGCGCTGTGCTTCCGATCTACGACGAGATCTTCCAGCAGAGCGAGGTCCAGCACATCCTGGTCCGGCACGAGCAGGGCGCGGGCCACGCCGCCGAGGGCTATGCGCGATCGACCGGCAAGCCGGGCGTTGCGCTGGTGACCTCCGGCCCCGGCGCCACCAACATGGTGACGCCGCTGACCGACGCGCTGATGGACTCGATCCCGCTGGTCTGCATCTCCGGCCAGGTGCCGACGCACCTGATCGGCAACGACGCGTTCCAGGAGTGCGACACCGTCGGCATCACCCGTCCCTGCACCAAGCACAACTGGCTGGTGCGCGACGTCAACGATCTCGCGAAAGTGCTGCACGAGGCGTTCTACGTTGCGACCACGGGCCGTCCGGGCCCGGTGCTGGTCGACGTTCCGAAGGACGTGCAGTTCGCGACCGGCACCTATCATCCGCCGCGCAAGTCCGACGTGCACCGTTCCTACGCGCCGCGCGTGAAGGGCGATGCGACGCAGATCCGCAAAGCGGTGTCGCTGCTCGCCAATGCAAAACGTCCCGTGATCTACAGCGGCGGCGGCGTGATCAATTCCGGCCCTGAAGCGACCAAGCTGCTGCGCGAGCTGGTCGAGGTCACCGGATTCCCGATCACCTCCACGCTGATGGGCCTCGGCGCCTATCCTGCGTCGGGCAAGAACTGGCTCGGCATGCTCGGCATGCACGGCACCTACGAAGCCAACATGACCATGCATGATTGCGACGTCATGCTGTGCGTCGGCGCGCGTTTCGACGACCGCATCACCGGACGCGTCGACGCGTTCTCGCCGGGCTCGAAGAAGATCCACATCGACATCGACCCGTCCTCGATCAACAAGAACATCCGGGTCGACGTGCCGATCATCGGCGACTGCGGCAACATCCTCGGCGACATCCTCCAGGTGTTCAAGGCGGAGGCGAAGAAGCCCGACATCAAGGCGTGGTGGCAGCAGATCGCGCAGTGGCGCGCCCGCAACTCGCTCTATTACAAGAAGAGCAACGACGTCATCCTGCCCCAGCACGCGATCCAGAGCCTGTTCGAGGCGACGCGCGGCAGGGACACCTACATCACCACCGAGGTCGGCCAGCACCAGATGTGGGCGGCGCAGTTCTTCGGCTTCGAGGAGCCGCACCGCTGGATGACGTCGGGCGGTCTCGGCACCATGGGCTACGGCCTGCCCGCCGCGGTCGGCGTGCAGGTCGCCCATCCCGACAGCCTCGTCATCGACATCGCGGGCGATGCCTCGGTGCAGATGACGATGCAGGAGATGTCGACGGCGGTGCAGTACGAGCTGCCGATCAAGATCTTCATCCTGAACAACCAGTACATGGGCATGGTGCGGCAGTGGCAGCAGCTGCTCCACGGCAACCGGCTGTCGCATTCCTATTCGGAGGCGCTGCCGGATTTCGTCAAGCTCGCGGAGGCCTATGGCGGCGTCGGCATCCAGGTGCACAAGCCTGGCGATCTCGACGGCGCCATCCAGGAGATGATCTCGGTCAAGCGCCCGGTGCTGTTCGACTGCCGTGTCGCGGCGCTCGAAAACTGCTTCCCGATGATCCCGTCCGGCAAGGCGCACAACGAAATGCTGTTGCCCGAGCAGGCGAACGACGAGGCCACGGCCAAGGCGTTTGCGGGCGGCAAGGCGCTGGTGTGACGTCATGTTCGACCTGAAGGAGCTCGAGCGCGCACACGACATTGTGGGGCAGGCGGTGCCGGCGACGCCGGCGCACGCCTGGCCGCTGCTCGCCCAGCGTCTCGGCACCGAGGTCGTCGTCAAGCACGAGAATCACACGCCGATCGGGGCCTTCAAGGTGCGCGGCGGCCTCGTTTATCTCGATCGGCTCAAGCGCGAGCGGCCGAATACGCCGGGCATCATCTCGGCGACGCGCGGCAATCACGGCCAGAGCCTCGCGTTCGCGGCGAGCCGCCACGGCGTGCCCGCCGTGATTTACGTGCCGCGCGGCAACTCGGTCGAGAAGAACCGGGCGATGAAGGCCTTTGGCGCCGAGCTCGTCGAGCATGGCGAGGACTTTCAGGCCGCGCGCGAGGAGGCCGAGCGCCGCGCGCAGTTCGCCGGGCTCCACATGGTGCCGTCGTTTCATCCCGACCTCGTGCTGGGTGTTGCGACCTACGCGCTCGAGCTGTTCCGGTCCGCGCCAGATCTCGACATCCTCTATGTGCCGATCGGGCAGGGCTCCGGCATCTGCGGCTGCATCATGGCGCGTGATCTCTTGGGCCTGAAGACCGAGATCGTTGGCGTGCAGTCGACCGAAGCGCCGTCCTATGCGCTGTCGTTCGCGGCAGGCCACGTCGTGACGACCGAGACGAGCAACACGCACGCTGACGGCATGGCGACGCGCATTCCCGATGCGGATGCGTTCGCGCTGATCCGCAAGGGCGCCTCGCGCATCGTGCAGGTTTCCGACGATGAGGTCGCCGCCGCGATCCGCGCCTACTGGACCGACACGCACAATCTCGCCGAAGGCGCCGGCGCTGCCGCGCTTGCCGCGGCGCTTCAGGAAAAGACAAAACTGTCTGGCAAGCACGTCGGTCTCGTGCTCTCCGGCGGCAATATCGATTTCGATCTGTTCCACCGTTGGGTCGGAACGGATGCGCCAGCGATGGCGTGAGGGAGACAAGAGGGGACGACAATGAACCAGCCCGCATCCGCCTATTTCATCGAGGACCGTCACGATCCCAACGAGACGCACACGCTCTCGGTGCTCGTGCAGAACGAGCCGGGCGTGCTCGCGCGTGTCATCGGCCTGTTCTCTGGCCGCGGCTACAACATCGAGAGCCTCACGGTCTCGGAGACCGAGAGCCAGAAGCATCTGTCGCGCATCACCATCGTCACCACGGGCACGCCGATGGTGATCGAGCAGATCAAGCACCAGCTCGACCGCATGATCCCGGTCTATCGGGTCGTCGACATGACGCTGACCAAGCGCTCGATCGAGCGTGAGCTTGCGATGGTGAAGGTGCGCGGACAGGGCGAGCACCGTGTCGAGGCGCTGCGGCTGGCGGACGCGTTCCGCGCCCGGGTGATCGACGCCACCACCGAGAGCTTTGTGTTCGAGATCACGGGCAATACGGACAAGATCAACCAGTTTATCGACCTGATGCGCCCGCTCGGCCTTGTCGAGGTGTCGCGCACCGGCGTTGCCGCGATCGGCCGCGGGCCTGAAGGGATGTGAGCCATGCTGGCGCGCGACTGGTACTACAACGAGCGGAACCGGATGGGCATCGGGCCTGCGGTGGCGTCGATCTATGACACCCACGACGACGCCGATCTGCGCGCGCGCGCCGCGTTGAAGATGCTCGGGGTTCAGCGCGGCTGGCGGATCGCCGATATCGGCTGCGGCAATGGCGTGCTGGCGACCGAGGCGGCGCTGATGGGCGCCCAGGTCGACGCCATCGACATCTCGCCGGCGATGCTGGATCTGGCCGAGATCTACGCGCGGGACCGCAAGGCGAAGGTCGCGACCCAGTCGGCCGGCCTGCTCAGCTTCTCCTACCAGCCGGAGTCCTATGATCTGATCGTCAGCGAGTTCACGCTGCACCATTTGCCGGATTTCTGGAAGGCGGTGGCGATGTCGCGGATCTACCGCGCGCTGAAGCCCGGTGCGAGCTTCTACCTTCGTGACATCGTCTACGTCTCGATGCCCGACGCCTCCGAGCGCGACGTCGAGCAATGGGCCGACTACCAGATCAACAATCACGATTTCTCGCGCGAGAGCGTCGTCACGCATATGCGCGACGAATATTCCACCTTCGGCTGGGTGATGGAGCGGATGCTGACCGACGTCGGCTTCACCCTCGTTTCGGCCGACTACCACGCCCCGATGCACGGCACCTATCTCGTGTGCAAACCCAATCCTTCGACGTAATGGCCGGCGAGCAAGGCTAGACGACACCAGAGCTGAACGACCAGACAGAGCCAAGAACAACAACAATGAAGCCGGCCGACATCTTCATCGCCCTCATGGTGGCGATCACCTGGGGCCTCGCCTTCGTGGCGAGCCGGATCGCGCTCGACGAGCTCTCGCCGGAACTGATGACCGCGCTGCGCTTCACCATCGCCGCGGTGCCGTGCCTGTTCATTCGCAAGCCGAAGATCGCCTGGTCGCTGCTGATCGCGATCAGCTTCACGCTGTTTCTCGGCCAGTTCCTGAGTCAGGCCTATGGCATCGCGCACGGCGTGCCGGTGGGCTTGACCTCCGTCGTGGTGCAGAGCCAGGCGCTGTTCACCATCGGCTTTGCCGTGATCGCGTTCGGCGAGCGGCCGACATCGGTGCAGACGCTTGGCATCGTCATTGCGGCAGTCGGCCTTCTGATGATCTGCGGCACCGTCGGCTACGATTTCAGTGTGGGTGCCTTCGCGGTGCTGATGGTTGCGCCGGTCAGTTTTGCCGTCGGCAATCTGCTGCTGCGCGGCGCCCGCGGCGTGCCGATGTTCGATCTGTTCGCCTGGCTGTGCCTCACGTCGGCCCTGCCGCTGTTCGCGCTGGCACTGATCGCCAACGGCCCCGCGCCGACCTGGACGTCGCTGACGCAGATGTCGCTGAATGCCGCGCTCTGCATGCTGGCGCTTGGCGGCATCTCGACCAGCATCGCCTATTGGCTGTGGGGCCGGCTCTTGCRCGACTATCCCGCCGCGCAGGTGGTGCCGTTCGCGCTGCTGGTGCCGTTCGTGGGCTCGGCGGCGTCCAGCATCGTGTTCGGCGAAAGGTTCGGGCCCTTAAGGCTCGCCGGCATGCTGACCGTGATCGGCGGCATCGCGGTGATGGTGCTGGCAAGGCGCCCGCAGCCGCTGCCGAAGACGGCGTGAGGTGAACATGGCCTATTCGCTCTTCTATGCCTTCCTCATCTTCATGGTGGTGATGTACTTCACCCCCGGGCCCAACAACATCATGCTGCTCGCCTCGGGCCTGACCTACGGCTTCCGGCGCACCATCCCCCACATCGCCGGCATCGTCATCGGCTTTGCCTTCATGGTCGCCGCGGTGGGCCTCGGGCTCGGCACCGTGTTCCTGGCCTATCCGATCCTCCAGACCATTTTGAAATATGCCGGCGCGGCCTACCTGATTTACCTCGCCGCCGTGATCGCCATGTCCGGCCCGGCCACGCCGGGTGGCGACAGCGGCCGTGGGCCGATGACCTTCTGGGGCGCGGCCATGTTCCAGTGGATCAATGCTAAGGGCTGGGTGATCGTGATCGGCACCATCACGGCCTATGCGGCCATCGCCCAATTCCCGCTCAACATCGCGATCCAGACCCTGATCAGCCTGCTGGTGGGCACGGTCTCGACGGTGGTCTGGGCGCTGTTCGGCACCGCGCTGCGGCCGGTCCTGACCTCCGAGCGGCTGGTCCGCGCCTTCAACATCCTGATGGCGATCCTGCTGCTCGCCTCCCTCTACCCCGTCTTCATGGATGCATGATGCGGCATTTTTCCATGCAGAAACGGGTTTCCCCCTGGAGCGAAAATGCTCTAGACAGCCCCCGAAATCCGCAAATTTCACCCTCCGAGACCTGACCAACGGCCGATTCCGGCCCCTGAATGAGGAAACGACCATGCGTGTTTATTACGATCGCGACGCCGACCTGAACCTGATCAAGGGCAAGAAGGTCGTCATCGTCGGCTATGGCAGCCAGGGTCACGCCCACGCGCTGAACCTGAAGGATTCCGGCGTCAAGGAAGTCGCCATTGCACTGCGCAAGGGCTCGGCCTCGGCCAAGAAGGCGGAAGCCGCCGGCTTCAAGGTGATGGAAGTCGCGGAAGCCGCCAAATGGGCCGACCTCGTCATGATGCTGACCCCGGACGAGCTCCAGGGCGACATCTACCGCGAGCACCTGCACGACAACATGAAGAAGGGCGCGGCGCTCGTCTTCGCGCACGGCCTCAACGTCCACTTCAACCTGCTCGACCCGCGCGCCGACCTCGACGTGCTGATGATCGCGCCGAAGGGCCCCGGCCACACCGTGCGCTCGGAGTATCAGCGCGGCGGCGGCGTGCCCTGCCTGATCGCGATCGCCAAGGACGTCTCGGGCAACGCCCATGACCTCGGCCTGTCTTACGCCTCCGCCGTCGGCGGCGGCCGCGCCGGCATCATCGAGACCACCTTCAAGGAAGAGTGCGAGACCGACCTGTTCGGCGAGCAGGTGGTGCTCTGCGGCGGCCTGGTCGAGCTGATCAAGGGCGGCTACGAGACCCTGGTCGAGGCCGGCTACGCCCCGGAGATGGCCTATTTCGAGTGCCTCCACGAGGTGAAGCTGATCGTCGACCTGATCTATGAAGGCGGCATCGCCAACATGAACTACTCGATCTCCAACACCGCCGAGTACGGCGAGTACGTCACCGGTCCGCGCATCGTCACCGATGAGACCAAGAAGGAGATGAAGCGCGTGCTCAACGACATCCAGTCCGGCAAGTTCGCCCGCGACTGGATGCTCGAGAACAAGGTCAACCAGACCTCGTTCAAGGCGACCCGCGCCAAGCTCGCCGCGCACCCGATCGAGGAAGTCGGCGCGAAACTCCGCGACATGATGCCCTGGATCAAGAAGGGCGCGCTGGTCGACAAGAGCAAGAACTGACGGCAACCCCATCGTTCCGGGGGCGTGACGACGTCGCGCCCCCGGACTTCGATCCATGTTCATGAGTTTCCCGGGCTTGCGTGGACGCCAGCCCCGGAATGACGCGGGGCGGCGATGTCCGCCTCGCGCCGGTGTGATCTCGCTGATCGCGCGCGCCGCTCCCCCGCGCCGCGAAGCTCCAGCCGAAACCGGCTTCGGTTTTGCCGCAGCATGGGGTGTTTTTCAGCGCTCCCCAAGTATTAGGACACCTTTACTGACCTGATTTCCGTACGACTACGGGATCGAATTGCGATGGGTCAATCAACCAAATCTTAGCGCGGCCGGGCGAGGGTGAGCCATTGCTCGTACCGCAGATGGACAATGCTGAACGCATGGCGAAGGCTGGCCGGATCGCCGGGATCGTCCGTCACGATCCTTGGCATGCTGTTTTCGCTCGTTGTCGTCGCTCTGTTTCTCGTTGATCTGGGCATCCGCTATCGAGAAGCGGTCGCATCGGCGAAAACCGACGCGCTCAATCTCTCGGCCATTCTCGCCGAGCATGCCGCGGTGACGTTCGAAGATATCGATCGTGTGCTGCTGGAGGCGCAGGCGATCCGCAAGGACGCTTTGTCCGGAAAATACGCCGATCCCGGTGCGGCCAATCTCGCGTTGCGTCAACTGGTCAGGAGCTCGTCGATTCTCGTCGCGGTCGGCTGGACCGATGCCTCCGGCGCGGTCGTTGCGCATTCCTACGATCACGCGCTGCCGCGCAACAACATCTCCGACATGTCCCACTTCATCGCGCAACGCGATGGCGCCGGCACCGGATTGTTCGTTGCGCCACCCTATCGCTCGGCAGGCGGCGACAAATGGTTCAGTGCGGCGTCACGCCGGTTGAACAACCCGGATGGGAGCTTTGCGGGCGTCGTTACTGCGCCGCTGGATCAATCCTTTCTCCTCAAGATCTATCGCAAGATCGATTTGGGCCCGGACGGCTCGGTGGTCCTGCTCCATCGCACCGGACGGGTCCTCGCGCGCGTACCGGAACAGAAGGATGTCCTGGGCAAGTCGGTCGCCGGCGGCCCGCTGTTTACCCAGTATCTGCCGGTCTCCGAGGTGGGCTCATACGAGCTCACGAGCCCCATCGATGGCGTCGCGCGCATTGCAGGGTACAAGGCCGTGTCCGGCCTGCCGCTGGTTCTCATTGTGACTTACACGCGTAGTCACGTGTTGCAGCCGCTGTACCGGCATCTCTACACCTTCGGTCCGCTGGCTGCCGCGATCGTCAGCATTATTCTGATCGGCACATTCCTGCTGCGGCGGCAAACGAACGCGCTTGCGGCTGCGAGTGCTCGGTTCGACGCAGCGTTGAGCAACATGCCGCATGGGCTCAGCATGTTTGATGCCGACGAGAGGCTATTGGTCGCCAACAGCCGTTATCGCGAGATGTATGATCTCACGGAGTCGCAGGTCGAACCTGGAACGCCGCTCAGCAGCATCGTCGGCCACTACAAGGCGACGGGAGCCGAACTGGATGCGGAGGAATTCCTCGAGGGGGCCAAGCACCGGGCGCAGCGGATATTCACACTTGGCAACGGCCGGATCATCTCGATCCTGCGCACGCCCATGGCCGACGGCGGCTGGGTCGCGACTCATCAGGACATCACCGAGAGGCGGCGAGACGAGATCCTGCTGGCCGAAAATGCCGCCGAGCTGAAGCTCATCAATGCGCGGTTCGATGTCGCCATCAGCAACATGAACCAGGGACTGTGCCTGTTTGACGCCGACAAGAACCTGGTCGTCTCCAACAGCCGCTACCAGCAGATGTACGATCTGCCGGACGAACTGGTGCGGCCCGGCACGCCGCTGCAACGGATATTGCAGCACTATGCGGATCGCGGCGAAACGAGCTCCCTGACGGTCGGCCAGCATGTCCAGATCATGCCGACCCAGCGACAGCAGGAATACGCGCTGAAAGACCAGCGCCAGATCCTGATCCAGCGCAAGCCGCTGCCGGATGGCGGCTGGGTCGCGACGCACGAAGACGTTACTGAGCAAAAGCGCGACGAGCGGTTGCTGGCACAGAGGGCCGCGGAGCTTCAGGCGATCAACGTCCGCTTCGACGCCGCCCTCAACAACATGTCCCAGGGGCTCTGCATGTTCGATGCGGACCAGCGGATCGTGGTCTCGAACGCGCGCTATGCCGAAATTTATCATCTGAGCGGCGATCAGATCGGGCCGGGTACTTCGCTGGCGCAGATTCTCGAATATCGCCGCGAAAAAGGCACGCATTTTGCCGACGTCGCGCCGGATGTCTATCTCAGCCAGAACGTGAAGCAGCTGAGCGAGATCCGGGAACTCGCCGACGGCAGGGTGATCGCGATTGCGCGTCACATGATGCAGGACGGCGGCTGGCTCACGACCCATGAGGATATTACCGAGCGGGCGCGGAACGAGAAGCGCATCGCATATCTGGCGCAGCACGATCTGCTGACGGGTCTTGCGAACCGCGCCGTGTTCTCCGAGAAACTCGACGATGCTGCAAAGCGGTCGCAGCGTCATGGCACGACGTTCACCGTGCTGATGCTGGATCTCGACAGGTTCAAGGCGGTCAACGATACGCTCGGTCACGCTGCGGGCGACCAGTTGCTGATCGAGGTGGCGCGGCGGCTGAGTTCATCGCTGCGGGACACCGATGTGCTGGCGCGCCTCGGCGGCGACGAATTCGCGATCATCCAGGAGAATGAAAAGAACCAGAGCGAAGGCGCGATCGCGCTGGCTTTGAGGATCATCGGCCTGATCGAGCAACCCTTCGATCTCGGCGGTGATCGCGTCAGTGTCGGCACCAGCGTCGGCATCGCCTTCGCGCCGGAGCACGGTGCCGACGCGGAGGCCTTGCTGCAGAAGGCGGATGTGGCGCTTTATGCGACAAAATCCGCAGGGAGGAATGATTTCCGCATCTTCCAGCCCGAGATGACGGAGGCGGCCGACACACAGAAGTCGATCGAAGGTGAACTGCGCGAGGCAATGGCGCGCAACGAGTTCGAGCTGCACTACCAGCCGGTGATCGATGCCGGAACGCGCGCGATGACCGGCCTGGAATGCTTCGTGCGCTGGCATCACCCGTCGAAGGGCGTGCTGGCGCCTTCGCAGTTCCTCGATGTCGCCGAGCAGGCCGGATTGATGGTGCCGCTCGGTGAATGGATCTTGCAACAGGCCTGCCTGGACGCGGCTGCCTGGCCGGCGCACGTCAAGGTCGCCGTCAACATGAGCGCCGCCCAGTTCCACAGGAGTAACGTGCTCGACGTCGTCCTGTGCGCGCTGGTCGAGTCGGGGTTGTCGCCCGAGCGTCTCGAGCTCGAAATACCCGACGTTGCGCTCCTGGAGGGGAATCTGCCGGCTCATCTGCTCACGGTCCGGCAGCTCAAGAACCTCGGCGTCGGCGTCGTCCTCGACAATTGCGGCGTGGGTTATTCCGCGGGGAGCTACCTCCAGAGCTTCCCGTTCGACAAGCTCAAGATCGACCGGACGATCGCGCAGGGCTGCGCAACGCGAAGGGACTGCGCGGCGGTCGTCGCCTCTGCCGTCGCATTGGCGCGCGGTCTCGAAGTCGCCACGGTGGCCAAAGGGGTCGAGAGCCGTGCCCAGTTCGAGGCCCTGCAAGCGGCGGGAGTGGACTTCGTCCAGGGATATCTGTTCGGGCGGCCGGTGCCGAACGCCGAAGTCAGTTTCGATTCGCCGTTGCCGGCGCGAAACGTCGCGTGATCTCATGACCTCGGTCGAAACACAGGCAACTCAATCTCCGGGATACGCGAGATGAATTTGGAAAACGGCCTGATCGATCAGCTCGAGATCGCACTGGCGAGCCGGGAGCTGTCGAAGCGCGCCGAGCTCCTGCGCCAAGTCGCCGATCTCTTCGTGTTCGGTTCGGGCAAGTTCACCGACGAGCAGATCGATCTGTTCGATGAGGTGATGAGCACGCTCCTCAAGAATATCGAATGCGCCGCCCGGGCGACCTTCGGGAGCCGGCTTTCCAGATTGCCTGACGCGCCGCGCCGGACGATCCGCTTGCTGGCGTTTGACGACGCGCCCGAGGTGGCGGCGCCGGTCCTGGAGCACTCGCCACGGCTCGACGAGGCGAGCTTGGCGGAGAATGCGCGGACCAAGAGCCAGGATCACCTGCTGGCCATCGCCGGCCGCAGCCGGTTGACGGAACCCGTCACCGATGTCCTCGTCGAGCGCGGCAACATCGAGGTCGCCGTGCGGACCGCCGGCAACGATGGGGCCAGCTTCTCGCCCCAGGGAATTTCCAGGCTCGTCAGGCGGGCGCGGGACAATGGTGCGCTCGCCATGTGCATCTGGGCTCGCCCCGATATTCCGCGCGAGACCCTGCTGAAATTGTTCGTCCATGCATCCGAGATGGTGAGATGCAAGCTGGAGGCGGCCGACCCCCGCCAGGCAGCCCTGATCCGAAGCGCCATTGCGGAGGGCTCCGACGAGCTTCAGACGATGGCGCGGGCAGGTTCGAGCGAGCATGCCCGGGCGTTGGCCGAGGTGAGGTCCCTGCATTCGGGCGGCCAGCTCGACGAGGCACAGGTGCTCGGCTTCATCGGCGAGCGAAGTTTTGACAAGACTGCCGTTGCCCTGTCGCTCATGAGCGATCTGCCGATCGGAGCGATCGAGCGTGCGCTGGTCCGCTCCGAGCCCGAGCAGATTCTCATTCTCGCGAAGGCCATCGGTCTATCCTGGGACACGACGAAGGCGATCTTGACGTTTCAGCCCGGCTCGGTCCACGAGGCGAAAGAACGCTTGGAGCAGTGCTTTGCGAGCTTCCTCCGGTTGAAGCCGAATACCGCGAAGGCTGCGCTTCAATTCTACCGGCTCCGCGAGCGGGCGGGCCAGGGTTCTGTCCACTAGCGCGGCCAAACCAAAAATTAATCGCTCATCCGGTATATTCGAACCGAGGTGAGGTGGGACGTCTCGCCGCTCGCATTCTTCGCAAGCTTTGTTGCTTCATTCAAACTCTTCGATGCCTGAAGCCCGCGCTCAAGACGAAGAACTGACGCTTAAAGCACATTCTTGGCCGCGCGTCGTTTCTGCAATCCTTTCTCCCAGCGTCCGAACCGCAAAACCCGAGCGACTTCAGAGTCAAGGATTCGGCTCTTCATCTGTATTTTGATCGCGCAGTAATCCTTGCAGCGCGACGTTGGCGTGTCGCTTCATCCTAAGAATCGACATTGGCTGCACCTTCTTGCGGTGCCTGGCTCGTGCAAAAATCGTCATCGGTGCGCCCGTTGAGAACCAGACAGCATTGCGCACAGGTGCCTACCTCCTCCATGATCGCGGCGAATCGAGGGGGAAAAGACCATGCGCTCTGTCGTCGTCACCGGCGCGTCCACCGGCATCGGCTGGGCCATTGCGAAATTCCTGATCGGGCGCGGCTATCGTGTCTTCGGCAGCGTCCGCAAGCAGGCCGACGCCGATCGGCTCAAAGGCGAGTTCGGCGCCAATTTCACACCGCTGCTGTTCGACGTCACCGACGAGGCCGCCGTGCTGGCTGCCGCGCGAACAGTGCGCGAGGCGCTGGGCGGCGAGACGTTGGCGGGCCTCGTCAACAATGCCGGCATCGCGGTCGCCGGTCCCGTCCTCGAATTGTCGGCGGATGATTTCCGCCGGCAGATGGACATCAACGTCATCGGCCCGGTGATCGCGACGCAGGCTTTTGGGCCGCTGCTCGGCGCCGATCCGTCGCTGAAGGGGCCGAAGGGGCGGATCGTGATGATCAGCTCGGTCGCCGGCAAGAACGGCAATCCCCTGTCGGCGCCCTACTGCACCTCCAAGCACGCCATCGAGGGCCTTTCGGAGAGCCTGCGCCGCGAGCTGATGCTGTTCGGCATCGACGTGATCATCGTCGCCCCCGGCGCGGTGAAGACGCCGATCTGGAGCAAGGCCGAGCAGATCGATCTCTCCGTCTACCAGAACTCGCCCTATCTGCCGGCGCTCAACAAGGTCATGGCGTTCATGATGGAGCTCGGCGCAAAGGGCCTGCCCGCCGAGCGGATTGCGGAGGTCGTGTTCGAGGCGTTGACCGCCGCAAGCCCCAAGGTGCGCTACCAGATCACGCCGGACCGGCTGCGCCATCTGGTTGGGGCCGTGCTGCCGAAACGGACGCTCGACCGCATCATCGCCAAGCGGCTCGGGCTCCTGCCGCAGGGCTGAGCCCTGTGCTCAGCTTGCCTCGACCGTCCGTCCGCGCGGATCGGCGGCCATCGCGATCAAGCGCAGTGCCATCACGATCAGCAGCGGGATGAGGAAGGCCGCATAGAGCGGCATCGCCGGCACCCGCATGCCGAACGACACCATGAACTGGAACCAGAGATAATAGCCGCCGACGAGGTGCAGCGCGCGCCAGGCGCGCGGCCCGAGCAGCGCGGCGGTGCGGTCGAACGAGGTCGCGGCCATGGCGATGATGACGGCATAGCCGATGCCGCCGAAGATGAAAGAGGCGGCAGAGGTCGCCTCTGCGAAGCCGGCCGGATCCATCTTGGCAAACACGACGATAGCCACCGCATGAATGGCGTGGGAGGCCGCAAAGCTGAGACCCAGATAGCGGCGGTTGCGGCGCTGCCAGCGCGTCCATGCATTGGGCCAGAGCCGCGCCAGCGCCGCGGCGCCGAAGGCGAGGCAGAACAGGAGCAGCGAGCTTCGTGCCGTGAAGCGGATCACCATCCGCACGCCCTCGACCTCGAACTGCCGCATCGAAGCGATCCACAGGCTCAGGATGATCAGACTCAGGGTAAGGACGGCAAGCAGCCGCCAGCCTTCGAACCAGCTTTGACGATGCGACATGGTGGTCCCCTCCATTATGTAATCATCGATTACATTCCGGGGAGGGGGATATCGCCAACGGTGTAATCGCTGCTTACATTCACGTTCGGGTGATGCTAGAACAGCTTCATGCCCACCCGTCCGACGTCCAAGCCCCGCACCCGCCGCGGGGCGGCCGAAGCCCGGTCCTATCACCATGGCGATCTCCGCCGCGTGCTGATCGATGCTGCACTGCAACTCGCAGCCGAGGGCGCCGAGGTCTCGGTTCGCGAGGCAGCACGCCGGGCTGCGGTGTCGCCGGGGGCGCCGTTCCGGCACTTTCCCAGCCGCGATGCGCTGATGGCGGCGGTGGCCGAGGAGGCGCAGCGCCGCTTTCGCACCGAGATCGAGGCGGCGCTGGGCCAGGCGTCGCCGGCCGACCCGCTGGCCCGCTTCCGCGCCTTTGGCCTCGCTTACCTGCGCTGGGCGATGCGCAATCCCGCGCATTTCGAGATCATCTCCACGGGGCGCTACTTTGCCCATGGCAGCTCGGCGGAACTGACGCGCGACAATGCCGAGATCATCGCGCTGACCGAGCGGGTGCTGGCCGAGGCGGCCGAGCAGGGCCTGCTGCGGTCGGACGATCTCAAGCGCGTCCAGATCGCAGGCCGCGCCCTGGTCTATGGCTTGGCCCGGATGAATCTCGATGGACACTTCCCGCGCTGGGGGGTGGAGGAGGGCGAGATCGAGCGGATGGCGGAAGGGGTGATCGACCTGTTCATCGCGGGGATCGCCAAGCCCTAGCGCAGCGACCGACCTTGCCCGACCTAATGGCGAGGAGATGGAGCTGGCCGTGCGGCACATTCGCCGCCCGCTAACATTAAGCGAAGGTCGGAGCGCGGCCTGCGTTGCTTGTCCGTGACCGTTCAATTACAGTTTTATGACACGGTGCAGGCTTTCCGGCTGCGCCGAGCGCCGCAGGCCGGCCCGACGGCTCGGCATCACCGCGCCGGACCAGCTGTTGCGTGTCGTCGATGGCGTCCGCGCCGAATCCAGGTCCCTCTGCCGCCACCGCCGTGCTGGCCAGCGTCGCCGCGCTCGGAATCTGGCGCTTGCTCGCGGTCGCCGCGCCGCATCTCGCAGCGCTCGCGCTGATGTACGAGACCGAGACCGATTTCGGCTCGCGGCTGTCTTTCGTGCTGGCCTGGGGCATTCTCAACTTCTTCTGGATCACGCTGCTGCGGCGGCCCGCACTCTCGGGCGCGCTGTCGTTGACCATGGTCGTGGTGCTGGTGCTGCTGTCGCGGCTCAAGCACGACGTCGTGCAGATGACGGTGAACTTCATCGACCTGATGATGATCGACCGCGACACCGTCGCTTTCCTGTTCACGATCTTCCCGAACCTGCGCTGGTCGGTGATCCTGGCCGGCCTCGTCACGCTGCCGCTGATGTATGCGCTATGGTGGCTCGACCCGTTCCGCATCCGCCGCCTGCCGGCGCTTGCCTCCATGCTTGCCTGTGTCGCCGCACTGGTCGGCTATTCGCTCTATCATCCGGACGAGGCCTGGCGCGGCTATTACGACGACGGCTATCTCTCGAAATTCTTCCGCTCCGGCGTCAGCGCGGTCTCCGACTTCGCGCAATACGGTTTCATGGAGTCGGCCGCTTCGACCAACGAGCGTCTCAACATGCCGCTGATCGACGCCTGCCATCCCGCGGGCCGCCGGCCGAACATCATCATGATCCATGATGAGTCGAGTTTCGACATCCGCGCCGCGCAGGGCATCAAGGTGCCGCCGGGCTATGGCAGCCACTTCGAATCCTACGACGGCCGGCAGCGCAGCTTTCTCGCCGAGAGCAATGGCGGCCCGAGCTGGTTCACCGAATACAACGTGCTCGCAGGGCTCTCGTCGCGCTCGTTCGGCCGCTTCGCCTATTTCGTGACGCGCATCGCGACGGGCCGCGTCGAGCGCGGCCTGCCGCTGGCGCTGCGTCGCTGCGGCTACGACACCATGTCGCTCTATCCCGCCTTTGGCGCGTTCATGAGCGCGCGCAGCTTTCAGCTGACCACCGGCATCGAGCGCTTCTATGACGCGAAGGATCTCGGCGCAAAGGACGTCGAGCCGGACGGTTTCTTCTACGACAAGGCGCTCCAGTTGATGGGCACGCGGACGCCGAACAAGCCGCTGTTCACCTTCATCTATCTCGGCGCCAATCATTTCCCCTGGGAGACGCGCTTCCGCCCCGAACTGCTGCCGAACTGGCGCGCGCCGGGCAACACGCCCTCCATCGACGAATATCTGCGCCGGCAGGCGATGAGCGCCGAGCAGTACAAGACCTTCATCGCCGGCCTGAAGAAGACGTTTCCCGGCGAGCCGTTCCTGATCGTGCGCTACGGCGATCACCAGCCGGAATTCGC
The DNA here is from genome assembly GCF_054049735.1 of Bradyrhizobium sp. P5_C12. Lineage (NCBI taxonomy): Bacteria > Pseudomonadati > Pseudomonadota > Alphaproteobacteria > Hyphomicrobiales > Nitrobacteraceae > Bradyrhizobium > Bradyrhizobium sp. P5_C12. The sequence continues at coordinate 109,336 of NZ_JBFULU010000012.1, read as the reverse complement.
GCCGCAGATCCTCGAGCCCGGCCTCGACGAAGGCGCCATCGGCAAGAGGCTCGACGCCTACGATCCGCGGCTCTATGCGACCTACTACGCAATCGACGCCGTCAATTTCGAGCCGGTGAAGAGCGATGCGGTGATGGACACGGTCGACGGTCCCTATCTGCCGCTGGTCATCCAGGAAGCCGCCGGCATTCCGCTCGACCCGTCCTTCGCCGCGCAGAAGGAGATCATGCTCCGCTGCAAGGGCATCTTCTACGGCTGCAACGACGGCGCCGAGGCGCGCCGGCTCAACCGGCTGCTGATCAATGCCGGGATGATCCGGGGGCTTTAGCGGTTCTGTTGGAGCGCCCATGCCTCTCCAATGTCGTCCTGGCGAAGGCCAGGACCCATACCGCGTGATCTATCAATTGAAGCGCGCTGCTAGTACCGCCCACATAACCGAGCCTTGGGGTAATGGGTCCTGGCTTTCGCCAGGACGACACCGAATGATTGGCGCAGCCCTACCGCCTGCCCACCTTCTCCCATAGCCACTTCGCCACCACATCCGGCGATGAAGTCGCGTCGTTGCCGGCGGCGCGCAGGTTTGCCTCGCGCATGGTGGCGATGTCGATCTTGCCGAGTAGCGGTTTGAGCGCCGCCTGCAACCGTTCGTCGCCGGCGCGTTTCGGCGCGAGCAGCAGGATCGCGTCGTAGGGCGGGATGGCGTGCCTGGGATCATCGAGCACCACGAGATCGTATTTAGCGATCAGCCCGTCGCTGGTGTAGCCGGCGATCACGTCGACCTCGCCGCCCGCGACCGCCGCATACATGAAATCCGGCTGCATCTGGCGTTGCGCGCGGAACTGCAGTCCATAAGCCTTCTGCAAGGCGGCCCATTCGGGCCGCGAGAAGAACTCGTAGTCGCCGGCGATCGACAGCTTCGATGCATGCGCGGCGAGATCGGCGATGCTACGGATCCCGAGCGCCTCGGCGCGCTGCTTCGGCATCACCAGCGCATAGGCATTCTCGAAGCCGAGTTCACCGAGCAGGGTGATGCTGTCTTTCGCCAGCGCGGTCTTGAGCTCCGCCAACAGCTCAGCGCGCGGCTTGATATCCGTGCGGTGCAACTGGTTGGCCCAGAGCGTGCCGGAATAGTCGACATAGAGATCGATGTCGCCCGCCTTCAGCGCCTCGAAGATCACGCTCGAACCGAGGCCGGAGCGCGCGGTGGCAGTGAGACCGGCCGCCTGGAGGCGGTCCCTCATTAGCGCCGACAGCACATATTGCTCGGCAAAGGTCTTGGCGCCGACCACGTAGCCCGACGACGAACGCCCCATCGAGGGCACCAGCGTTGCTGCCACCAGCGCCAGGATGCCGGCGGCGCCGAACACAGTACGCAGGCGGCTGCGGCGGCGCAGGCCGCTCTCGATAAAGCCGAGCAGTTGATCGACGGTGAGGGCCAGCAAGGCGGACGCAAGGCAGCCGAACAGCACGAACACCCAGTTCTGGGTCTGGAGCCCGGCGAAGATATAGTTGCCGAGGCTGGTCTGTCCGATCGGCGTCGACAGCGTTGCGGTGCCGATCACCCAGACCGCAGCGGTGCGGATGCCGGCCATCATCACCGGCAGCGCCAGCGGCAGCTCGACCATGACGAGCGACTGCCGCGCGGTCATGCCGACCCCCTCGGCGGCTTCGATCAGCGCCGGGTCGATGCCGTTCAACCCGGTGATGCCGTTGCGCAGCACCGGCAGCATCGAATAGAGCGCCAGTGCCAGCATCGCCGGCAGGAAGCCGAACGCGGAGAATGAGACGCCGAACCAGGCGAGCGTCAGGGACGCCGCCGCCAGCAACAACGGATAGAACAGCGCGAGCAGCGCCAGTCCCGGCACGGTCTGCACGATGCTGGCGAGCGCGAGCAGGATGCCGCGCGGCGCCGGACGGTTGCGCGTGAGGATCGCCAGCGGCAGGCTGATGATCAGCCCGAGCGCGAGCGCGGCGAGGCTCACCCGCACATGATTGCCGAGATAGTCGGGCAGATGCGACAGCGCCTCGCCCCAGCGCGGATCGGAGAAGAGGCTCATGCCGCATCGCTCTGCGGCAAAAGCACGTTCAATCGCTCGACCTGGCGCCGCGGCGTCCGCAGCAGCTCCAGCACATAGGCGTCGCTGCTTTTCGAAAGCTCCGCCGGCGTGCCCTGCGCGAGCAGCTTTCCGCCGTGCATCACCGCGATGCGGTCGGCGAGCAGGATGGCCTCCGTCATGTCATGGGTGATCATGATGGTGGTGAGCCCGAGCTTATGATGCAGCGCTCGATAGTCTTCGCCGAGCGCATCGCGGGTGAGGGGGTCGAGGGCGCCGAACGGCTCGTCCATCAGCACGATGCGGGGGCGTGCCGCCAGCGCCCGGGCCACGCCGACACGCTGGCGCTGGCCGCCGGAGAGCGCCTCGGGCAACCGGTCGCGATGCGCGGCCCGGTCGAGCTGCACGAGCTCCAGCAGCTCGTCGACGCGTGTTGCGATGTCCGCCGCCGGCACGCCCAGCAGTTTCGGCGTGATCCCGATATTGTCGGCGACACTCAGATGCGGGAACAGTCCGCCGCTCTGGAAGACGTAGCCGATCCGGCGTCGCAACGCGACCGGATCGACCTCTTGCACGTCCTCGCCGTCGACCGTGATCGTGCCGCCATCCGCCTCGATCAGCCGGTTGGCGAGCCGGAGCAGCGTGGTCTTTCCGGAGCCCGAGCCGCCGACGATGGCCAAGAATTCGCCCTCGGCGATATCGAGCGACACATCGTCCACGGCCTTGGTGGGGCCGAAGCTCTTGGCGACGTGGGAATAGCTGATCATTGGCCTGGAAGGCATCGGGCGGAGGCTCGCTCTTCTCTTACCCTCCCCTCCAGGGGAGGGTAAGGACACGGCAAGACCTATGCGTACCACGCTTGGCGGCTTGATTGAACTTGGCTGCGCGAGAGGCTAAGGCATCGTCCGGGTTCGGAGGAAACACATGACAACGCCCACGGCGGTGGCGCTCGAGGATACCAAGGTCGCGTTCCGGCTGGGGGACGAGCGGGTCTACACGGCGGTCGAGAAGGCGCATCTGGCCGTCGCGCAGGGCGAGTTCGTGGCCATCGTCGGGCCAACCGGCTGCGGAAAATCCACCCTGCTCAACGTCGCGGCCGGCCTGCTGAAGCCTGCCGCCGGCAGCGTCAAGATATTCGACCGGCCGCTCGCGGGGCTGAATCGGGATGCCGGCTACTTGTTCCAGGCCGATGCGTTGTTCCCCTGGAAGACCGCGCTCGACAATGTCGCGATCGGGCTCGAGATCAGGGGCACGCCGCGCGCCGAGGCGCTGCCGCGGGCGCAGAAATGGCTGACCTCGGTCGGCCTGGGTGCCTTCGCCAACCGTTATCCACACATGCTCTCCGGCGGCCAGCGCAAGCGCGTGGCGCTGGCGCAGGTGCTGATCCGCGACCCGAAGATCCTCCTGATGGACGAACCGTTCGGGCCGCTCGATGCGCAAACGCGCCAGGTGATGGGCAACCTGCTGCTCGACCTCTGGAACGCCGACCGCAAGGCCGTGCTGTTCGTGACCCATGATCTCGAAGAGGCGATCGCACTCGCCGACCGCGTCGTGATCATGTCGGCGGGGCCGTCCTCGCGCATCATCGGCGACTGGCGCGTGAGCTTGCCGCGGCCGCGCGACATCTTCGAGGTGCGGCTCGACAAGGAGTTCCATGCGCTCCATCGCGAGATCTGGAGCGTGCTCAAGGACGAGGTGATGAAGGGCTACGCCCAATCCACGCACGCGGCGGAGGCGGTCTGATGTCGCGCGTGACGCTGCTCGCACTGCAAGTCCTGGTCGCCGTCGTCTGCATCGTGCTGTGGCAGGTGCTGTCGACGGTGCCGGTGTTCGGCAAGATCCTGCTGCCGCCCTTCTTCTTCTCCAACCCGGTCGACGTGTTCAGCCAGATCGTCAAGTGGTTTTCGTCCGGCGTGATCTGGAAGCATCTCTGGATCACGCTGGTGGAGTCGCTCCTGGCCTTCGTGATCGGATCGCTCGGCGGCGTGCTGGTCGGCTTCTGGTTCGCGCGCCAGCCGCTGGTCGCGGCGGTATTCGACCCCTATGTGAAGATGGTCAACGCGCTGCCGCGCGTGGTGCTGGCGCCGATCTTCGCGCTGTGGCTGGGCCTCGGCATCTGGTCCAAGGTCGCGCTTGGCGTGACACTGGTGTTCTTCATCGTGTTCTTCAACGTCTATCAGGGCGTCAAGGAGGTCAGCCGCACCGTGCTCGACAACGGCCGCATGCTCGGCATGAGCGAGCGGCAGCTGATGCAGCATGTCTATTGGCCGTCGGCCCTGTCGTGGATGTTCTCCTCGCTGCACACCTCGGTCGGCTTCGCCGTGGTCGGCGCGGTCGTCGGCGAATATCTGGGATCGGCCGCGGGGCTCGGCTATCTGATCCAGCAGGCCGAAGGCATCTTCGATGTCGCCGGCGTATTCGCCGGCATGTTCGTGCTGTCGGCCTTCGTCATCCTGATCGACTATGGGGTGACGCTGGTGGAGCGGCGCTTGCTGGTGTGGCGGCCGACAGCGTTGGATGGACGTGGCTAGCTGTCGCGTTGTCCTGCTGACATTTATGTGATTGACCGGCCGGAATAGAACGCGCGCCCACGCGTCATACCCCCATGCAACCACCTGCATGGGAGTTCAGGATGCACCGGTCACAGTTTCATCGCCTCGTTGCAGCGCTCGCAGGCAGATGCCGATGGCCAAGGCCGGGCCTCGGCATGGCACTCATCGGCGCGCGCATTCTCGTCGCCTTCGCAATTCCTCCGCTCGTATTCGCGCATGAAGCCCATCCGGCCAGCCCGCCGGCTGCGCTGAGCGCGGAGGAGCGTGCATTCCTGGAAGAAAACGAATCCGCCATGGCCAAGATGATGAACGACATGGCGGCCAAGCCGACCGGCGACGTCGATCGCGACTTCGTCGCGATGATGAATCCGCATCATCAGGGTGCGATCGACATGGCGGTCATCGAATTGCGCTACGGCAAGAACGAGCAGTTGCGGCGCATCGCCCAGGAAATCATCGTCGACCAGATGCAGGAGATCGCGGCCATGAAGCTCGCGATCGGCGAACCGGCAACCGATACGACGCCCGCTCCGACCCAGCCGCCGTCCGGCCCCGTTGCAAGCGTCCATCATCACCCGGGCATGCAGATGGACATGTCCGCCGGAATGAAGAAGTAGGAGCCCCACATGAAGACGTCGAGAAGCAGCATCGGGAAGAGCATCTTCCTGGCGGCCACCATGCTTGCAACCGGTTCCGCCGCGTGGGCAGGGCAGGCGCCGGGCGCGCTGTCCGCGCCTGATATTCCGATCAGCCATCACGACCGCGTCTATGCCGCGGAGCAGTTCTCGAACACGGTCTCGGTGACCGACCCGGTCGATAACAAGCTGCTTGGGGTGATCCGGCTCGGCGACCCGCAGCCTGGCAATTTCAGCCCGCTCTACAAGGGCCAGGTTCTCGTGCACGGCATGGGCTTTTCGCCCGATCACAAGACGCTTGCCGTGGTGTCGATCGGCTCAAACTCGGTCACCTTCATCGACACCGCAACCAATGCGGTCAAGCACACGACCTATATCGGACGGTCGCCGCACGAGGCGTTCTTCACGCCGGACGGCAAGGAAGTATGGGTCACCGTTCGTGGCGAAAACTACATCTCCGTGATCGACCCGCGGAGCTTTGAGGAAAAGAGCCGCATCACCACCCCCAGCGGGCCGGGCATGCAGATGTTTTCACCCGACGGCAAATACGCCTACATCTGCTCGTCCTTCAATCCCGAGACCGACGTCGTCGCGGTCGCCGAGCACAAGATCATCGCCAAGGTGAAGCAGGAGAGCCCGTTCTGCCCGAACATCGCGGTGACGCCGGATGGAAACCAGGTCTGGTTCACGCTGAAGGATACGGGCAGGACGCAGGTGTTCAACGCCAGGCCGCCGTTCAACCCGATCAAGACGATCGATACCGGTCCGATCACCAACCACGTCAATTTCGCGCACACTGCCAGGGGGACATTTGCCTACGTCACCATCGGTGGCCTGAACCAGGTGAAGGTGTTCCGCACCGACGATTTCTCGCAAGTCGCGACGATCCCGGTCGGCAATCTGCCGCACGGCGTGTGGCCGTCCGGCGACGGCACGCGCATCTATGTCGGGCTCGAGAACGCCGACGCGCTCGCGGCGATCGACACCGCGACCAACAGCGTGGTGGCGAATGTCCCGATCGGCCAGGCGCCACAGGCCATCGCCTATGTTCCAGGCGCGGCTCCCAATCCGGATGACCGCCAGAACTTGCAGGCCCTCGGCGTTGCCGGCCAGGTCGCTCATCTCGCGCTTGCATCCAGGGACGGTTCGAAGGACGGAAAGGCGCCGACCAGCGTCTCGCTGTTCGACCAGGGCCTGATCCAGATCCTGCAGGCTTCGGTGACGGGACTTGAGCCCAGGCAGAAATATGTGCTGGCGCTGGCGGAACGCAGTGACGGGAGCGGCCCGTTACAGCCATTGGCGGCGTTCATGACCAATCCGGCCGGATCGGCCATCGTCAACGCGGCCGGACCGATCCGGCAGATCGTCGATCAGTCCGCCGTGGCTGGAAAGCGATACCTGGTGATCGCCGCCGGAGACGCGGCCGGGCCCGGCGAGGCGGTCCAGATCGAGACGCAATGACGCACCGTCGGGCGGCAACGAAGAGCAGGCGGAGTGCCTCATGAAGGACATGCTGGTTCAGGTCGAGCCACTGATCCCCGCGCTCCGCCGCTATGCGCGCGCCCTCGTGCGCGATCGCGCGGCCGCCGACGATCTGGTTCAGGATTGCCTGGAGCGGGCCGTCGGCCGCTGGCATCAGCGGCGCGACGGCAGCGTGCGCGCCTGGCTGTTCACGATCCTCCACAATCTGGCGGTCAGTCAATTTCGCCAGACAACAGCGCGGGGCAGGCATATGCCTATCGACGATGCCGGCGAGCGCGAGCTTGTCAGCGCGGCAGCGCAGGAGCAAGGGCTGATCTATCAGGACGTCCTGAACAAGCTTGCGAGACTGCCGCAGGAGCAGCGGGCTGTGTTGTTGCTTGTTGCAGTCGAGGATCTTTCCTACGCCGCCGCCGCGGACGTGTTGAAGGTCCCGGTCGGGACAGTGATGTCGCGCCTGTCGCGGGCGCGGGAGCGGCTGCTGCAGGAGATGGACGGCGTTGCACCGGGGAACGTCGTGGCATTGCGGAGCATGAAATGAGCCAACGGCCGATCACGGAAGATGATCTCCACGCCTTTGTGGACCACGCGCTCGAGCCTGAGCGTCGTGCGGAGATCGCATCCTACCTGGACGATCACCCGGATGTCGCTGGGCGCGTCGCGGCCTTTGCCGCCCAGCGCGAGCAGCTGCGCAGCGCGCTGGCGCCGATCGCCGATGAACCATTGCCGGCCGAGTTGAACCTGTCGCACATGATCGAGAGCCGGAAGCGGCGCCCTTTGCACGCATGGTGGGCAATCGCGGCACTGCTGCTCCTGAGCATCGGCGGTCTCGGCGGCTGGACCATGCGCAGCCTGTTGCAGGATGGCTCGAACGGACTGTCCGCATTGGCGCAGGAGGCGGCCTACTCTTACGGCGTCTATGCGCCGGATCGCGTGCGGCCGGTCGAGATACGTGCGTCCGACAGTGCCGAGCTCACGCAATGGGTCTCCAACCGGCTGAAGCAGCCGGTCAAGGTGCCGGATCTTTCAGTGTCCGGCTATCGGCTAATGGGAGGGCGTCTCGTTGCGACCTCGCACGGTCCGGCCGCGATGTTCATGTACGACGACGATCGCGGCGATCGCCTTGTGGTGCTGACGCGCCCGATGAGCCGCGGTGGACAGGATACGCCGATGCTGCCGCAATCGACCGGTGATGTCGCGGGTTTCGCCTGGGCGGACGGCGGCATGGGCTATACGCTCGTCGGCGAGCTTCCGACGGACACGCTCAAGCCGATCGCGAACGAGATCCGGAAGCAGGCGCGCCCGATCTAGCCCGGACATTCAGTGGACGGGCCCGCGCTTCGGCGCGAGCCCGGCAGCGCGAATGCTCAATCCAGCAGCTTGGTGTCGTCGGGCGTCTGCGGCGGCGTCTTGATCGCGATCGCCTTGACCTGCCCGCTGATCGGCTTGGTGCCGCCGTGCGGCGTGCCCTTCGGGATGATGACGAGGTCGCCGGGCTTCACCGTGACCTCCTTGTCGCCGAGCCAGATCGTCCCGGTTCCGTCCAGGATGTACTGGATCTCGTTGGTGTTGGGATGCATGTGCTTGGGCACATTGCCGACCTGGATCGAGACCGTGGCGCCGTCGGCGCTCGCGAACATTTTTGAGCGGTAGCCGACATTGTTGGCTGGCCCGAGCGCGTCGCCCTCCATTTCGCCGGTGTGGATGATCTGCGCGGTGACGTTCTCGGCGGCCAGCGCCGGCCGGAGCAACTGGTTTGCGCCGCATCCGGCGGCAAAGGCGGCGGCGATCGACAGTCCGGCAGCAAGGCGATTCATGGAAGATTCTCCCCATCAGGAATTGTTCTTGTTTGGGCATGCTATTGCGTCAAAAGGCCGATGGCGAGTCGCACTTAGGCAGTGCTTCTCAAGCCAGTCCTGCTGCTCTATGGTGCCGCCAGCCGAACGGAGGAAACCAATGAAGAACACGATTGCCAGGCTCGCCGGCGCGCTGCTCGCGCTGACGCTCACCACCGGCTTTGCCGCGGCGCAAAGCAAGGTAACCGTCGCGATCGGCGGCGGCGCCTGCCTGTGCTACCTGCCCACGGTGCTTGCCAAGCAGCTCGGCGAATACGACAAGGCCGGCCTCAATGTCGAACTGGTCGACCTCAAGGGCGGCTCGGATGCGCTCAAGGCCGTGCTCGGCGGCAGCGCCGATGTCGTCTCCGGCTATTTCGACCATTGCGTCAACCTCGCCGCCAAGAAGCAGGAGCTTCTGTCCTTCGTGGTCTATGACCGCTATCCCGGCCTCGTGCTGGTGGTTTCGCCGTCGCACACCAACGAGATCAAGTCGGTCAAGGATCTCGCCGGCAAGAAGGTCGGCGTCAGTGCGCCCGGCTCCTCCACAGACTTCTTCCTCAAATACATGCTCAAGAAGAACGGGCTCGATCCCGCCGGCACCGCCGTGATCGGGGTCGGCCTCGGCGCCACCGCGGTCGCCGCGATGGAGCAGGGGCAGATCGACGCGGCCGTCATGCTCGATCCCTCCGTCACCGTGCTCCAGGGCAGCCACAAGGACCTGCGCATCCTCAGCGACACCCGCACCCAGAAGGACACGCTCGAGACGTTCGGCGGCGAATATCCGGGCGGTGCGCTGTATTCGACCGCGGCCTGGGTCAACGGCCACGAAAAGGAAGTGCAGGCGCTCACCAATGCGATGCTGGCCACGCTCGCCTGGATTCACTCGCACTCGCCCGAGGAGATCATGGCGAAGATGCCGGAGGAGATGGTCGGCAAGAACAAGGACCTCTATCTCGCTGCACTCAGGAACACGATCCCGATGTTCTCGGAGACCGGCAGGATGGATCCGAAGGGCGCGGACGCCGTTCTCGCGGTGTTCAGCGTCGGCTCGCCCGACGTGGCCAACGCCAAGATCGACGTCAGCAAGACTTTTACCAACAAGTACGTCGAGCAGGCCAAGAAGACCACGGGGATGAACGCCAAATAATTGACGTGAAGGCGTGGTCATCGGCGTCATGACGTCACCTGTCATTCATCGCGTCACAACGCTCGATCTTGCCGTGCGCCCGATCGTGTGGCCGTTCGCGGAGGAGCGGCGCGCCGAGATCGCGGCGCATTTCGCCGAGATCCAGCGCGAACGGCCGAAGATCTGGAACGGCCGCGTCCTGCTGGGTCGCGATGCCGTGTTCTCGGACGGCCATCTCGCCGCGACCTATTTCGAGACGGATTTCGCAAGCTTCCTCGCCTGGCGCGATTGGGGCTTTCCCGACCCTGCCGTGTTCAACGGTTTTGGCATGGGCGCGCTGCGCGCCTCCGACGGCGCCTTCGTGATGGGCGAGATGGCACACCACACCGCCAATGGGGGGCGCATCTATTTTCCCTCGGGGACGCCTGACCTCGACGACGTCAGGGACGGCGCGCTCGACGTTTCCGGCAGCGTCGTGCGCGAGATTGCCGAGGAAACCGGCCTGAGCGCCGGCGACTACCGGGCCGAGCCGGACTGGCACTGCGTCGTCGCCGGGCCGACGATTGCAATGATGCAGGTGCTCAACCTTGACATGCCGGGCGAGGTGGTTCGCGCCCGGATCGAAGCCAATCTCGCGCGTGAGGCCGAGCCGGAGTTGTCGGCCATTCATCTCGTGCGCGGGATGAGTGATCTCACGCCGTCCATGCCGCGATTTGTCACGGCCTTCGTCGAGCAGCAGTTCGCTTCGCGCTGACGCGCGAGGCTTGACATCGCTTCGCGCAGCCCATGTGATGGGCAAAAAAGCAAAAGCAAGAAGAATGCAATGCACAATCGTCCAGGGAGGTTTTGATGCGCGTGCGCATGGCTGCCCGTTTGGTACGTGGGCTGATGGTCCTAATCGCGGCGACGAGCCTGGCGGCGTCCGCCCAGGCCCAAGAGAAGAAGATCAAGATCGGCGTGGTGTTCGACCTGACCGGCCCGCTCGCGGGCGGCGGCTCCGAACTCAACTATGTCGGCGCAAAAATCATCCTCGACCATTTCGCCAAGAGCGGCGTCGAGGGCTACAAGATCGAGGCAGTCTATGCCGATGCGCAGAGCAAGCCCGACATCGCCATCAACGAATCCGTCCGCCTGCTGGAGCAGGAGAAGGTCGACATGGTGCTCGGCTTCTTCTCGTCGGCGCAATGCGTGCCGGTCGCGGCCCGTGTCGAGCAGCTCAAGAAGTTCATGTGGATGACGACCTGCATCTCGTCGGCCGTGTTCAACGAGAAGGGCTACAAATACGTGTTCCGCCCGCAGGCGAGTGGCGACCAGTTCGGCATGATGACGATGGATTTCATCGCGCAGAATGCCAAGACGAAGTTCGACAAGGAGCCGAAGGATCTGCGGGTCGCCATCATCCACGAGGACGGCGCCTATGGCGTCGACGTCTCCAAGGGCAACGAGGCCGGCGCGAAGAAGGCGGGTTTCAACGTCGTGCTCAAGGAAGGCTATTCGGCGACCGCGCCCGATCTCTCCGCGCTGGTGACCAAGCTGAAGCGCGCCAAGCCCGACGTGATCTTCCACACCGGCTACAATCCCGACATCACGCTGCTGTTGCGCCAGGCCCGCGAGCAGGGCCTGAAGTTCGGCGCATTGATGGGGCATGGTGCCGGCTACGGCGTCTATGAGAAGTTGAAGGAGGGCATGGGCGCTGACGCCACCTACATCTTCAACGCCGATCCGATCTCGATCTGGCTTGCCAACCAGAAGACGATGGATCCAAAGCTGCCCCCTGTGATCAAGATGGTCGGCGAGGAGTTCGACAGGATCAGGCCGGGCGTCGCCATTCGCTCCGCCCATGTCGGCATCGGGGCGTCCAACACCTACGTCTTCATGGCCGACGTATTGCCGCGTGCGATCAAGAAATACGGCGGTGTCGATCCCGATGCGCTGCGCAAGGCCGCGCTCGATACCGATATTCCCGAGGGCGGCACCATGCTCGGCTTCGGCGTCAAGTTCTACGGCGAAGGCACGCCGATGGCCGGGCAGAACGAGCGCTCGTTCCCGGTCGTCATCCAGTATCTAGACGACAAGTCCCATGTGGTGTGGCCCAAGAGCCAGGCGCAGCGCGATGCCGTGCTGCCGCTGCCGAAGGGCACCACCTACAGCAACCAGTAGCGGCGGAGAGCTTCGGTGTTGGAAGTCAGCGGACTGGTGAAGCGGTTCGGCGGCTTCACCGCCGTCAACAACGTGTCGTTCAGGGTCGATCAGGGCGAGATCCTCGGCCTGATCGGCCCGAACGGGTCGGGCAAGAGCACGATCTTCAACATGCTCTCCGGCACGCTGGCGCCGACGTCCGGATCGATCCTGTTCTCCGGGCATGAAATCGCGGGCCTCGCGCCGCACCGGATCATCAACCGTGGCATCGGCCGCACCTTCCAGATTCCGCGGCCGTTCCGCCGCCTGACCATTTTCGAGAACGTGGCGCTCGCCGGCTTCTACGGCCAGGGCCGCCACAGCCGCACCAAGGCAGATGAGGCGGCCGAGCGTGCGCTCGCGATGGTCGGCCTGCCGACCGACCGCCATGCCAGCGTCGACGGGCTGGGAGCGGCCGGCCTGAAGAAGCTCGAACTCGCCAAGGCGCTCGCCACCGCGCCAAAGCTGCTGCTCGCCGACGAGAGTCTCGGCGGCCTCGACGATACCGAGATGGAGCAGGCAGCCGACATGCTGCGAAACATCCGTGACGAGCTCGGCATCACCATCATCTGGGTCGAGCACATCATGGGCGTGCTGATGCGCGTGGTCGATCGCGTGATGGTGCTCGATCACGGCGAGAAGATCTCGGAGGGGCTGCCGAGCGCGGTTGCCGGCGACCCGCGCGTCATCGAGGTCTATCTCGGCACCGATGCCGAGACGACGCAGGCCGCGGCCGCCGAAGCGCGCCGCCGCGCGGGAGGCTAGCCGATGCTGGAGCTTCGTTCCGTCAGCGCCGGTTACGGCACGTTCCAGGCGCTGTTCGACGTCGATCTCGACGTCAAGGCGGGCGAGGCGGTCGGCGTCATCGGCCCGAACGGTGCCGGCAAGACCACTCTCATGCGCGTCATCTCCGGCCTGATCCGCCCGTCGCGCGGATCGATCGCGATGGAAGGTGTCGACGTCGTGGCGACCCCGCCGCACCGGATCGTCAGCCTCGGGATTGCGCATGTGCCGGAGAACCGGCGGCTGTTTCCGCAGCTCACGGTCGACGACAATCTCAAGATGGGTGCCTTCATGAAGGAGGCGCGCGGCCACTATGCCGAGCGGCTGGACGTCGTGTTCGACCTGTTCCCGCGCCTGAAGGAACGCCGCCATCAGATGGCCGGCACTATGTCCGGCGGCGAGCAGCAGATGTGCGCGATCGGCCGTGCCCTGATGTCGAATCCGAAGCTCTTGCTGCTCGACGAGCCATCCGCAGGGCTGGCGCCGGTCGTGGTGCAGCAGGTGTTCGAGCTGGTCAAGCGGATCCGCGCGCGCGGGCTGACCGTGCTGATCGTCGAGCAGAACGTGCAGCAGGTGCTGCGCGTCGTCGACCGCGCCTATCTGATCGAGGCCGGCACGATCAGGGCGTCCGGCACCTCGGCCGAGATGCTGGCGAGCGACACGGTCAAGGAAGCTTATCTCGGAGTGTGAAGGGGCGGGCGAGGGGCATGCAGGCATGCAAGCATTTTTGGACATTTTCGACATCTACCTGCTCGAGGCCGTCATCAACGGCATCCTGCTCGGCGGCGTGCTGGCGCTGCTCGCGCTCGGGCTGAACCTGATCTTCGGCGTCATCGACGTGACCTGGATCTGCTACGCCGAGCTTGTGATGATCGGCATGTACGCCATGTATTTCATCGTGCAGTATTACGGCCTCAGCTACTTCATTGCGGCGCCGTTCACCATTTTGCTCGTCGCGATCCTCGGCGCCGCGCTGCACTACCTCGTGATCGCGCCGCTGCTCACCGCGCCGCCGATCAACCAGCTGCTTGCGACAGGCGGGGTGCTGTTCGTGCTCCAGAGCTTTGCCACCGTCGCCTTCGGCATCGACTTCCGCAATCTCGGCATCCGCCTGCCCGTGCTCGCCTTCGGCGACATGAACTTCAGTTACGCGCGATTGCTGTCCTTTCTGGCCGCGCTGGTCGGCATGGTCGCGGTTTACCTGTTCATGACGCGCACCTTCACCGGCACCGCGATCCGCGCCATCTCGCAAGACCGGCAGATCATGGCGCTGATGGGTGTCGATACGAAGAGAATGTATCTCATCACCTCGGCGCTCGGCGGCGCGCTGGCCGGGCTCGCCGCCTGCCTGCTGGTGCTGCAATATGACGTGCATCCCTTCGTCGGCCTCTCGTTCGGGCCGATCACCTTCCTGATCTGCGTGCTCGGGGGCTTAGGCAATTTCATCGGTGGCTTCATCGCCGCCTTCGTGTTCGCCGAGATCATCTCGCTCGGCGGCCTGTTCTCCGACCTCGAATGGGGCTACGTGCTCGCCTTCGCCTTCTTCATCGTCATGATGTTCATCCGGCCCGCGGGCCTGCTTGCGAGGCGCCGATGATGGGGCAGGGCCGGCTTGTGGCGTGGGCGGCGGGACTGGCGGCGCTGATCGCGCTGCCCTTCGTCTATCGCGATCCCTATCACCTGCATATCCTCGTGCTGATCCTGATCTGGTCGTTCGCCTATACGTCCTGGTCGATGATGGGACGGTTCGGCCTGGTCTCGCTCGGCCATGGCGGCTTCATGGGGATCGGCGCCTATGTCACCGCGCTGCTGTGGAATCATCTGGGCTGGTCGCCCTGGATCGGCATTCCCGTCGGCATGGTCGCAGCCGGCGCGCTGGCGCTGATCGTCGGCTATCCCTGCTTCCGCTTCCGCATCACCGGGCACTATTTCGTGCTGGTGACGCTGGCGCTGTCCGGCATCGTGCTCCAGGTCATCACGGCCACGCGCGACTACACCGGCGGCTCGCTCGGCTACACGCCGAACCGGGCGTCCGGCAACAAGCTGCTGGCGCTGCAATTCGACGACAAGACGACCTGGTACCTGATCGCGCTTGGGGTCTGGCTCGTGGGCATCATTGTCTGGCACCTGATCGACCGCAGCATGAGCCGTTACGCGCTGGAGGCGATCTCGGAGGACGAGGACGCCGCTGCCGCCGCCGGCGTCAACGTCACCGCGGAGAAACTGAAGATCACGCTGATCAGCGCGCTGATGACGGCGCTGGCGGGCGCGATCTATTGCCAGTACCAGATGTTCATCACGCCCGACACGGTGAGCGGGATCGCGGTCTCGCTCCAGATGGTGTTCGCGGCCATCGTCGGCGGCCTCTTCGTCTCGCTCGGCCCGACCGTCGGGGCCGTCATCACCATCCTGCTGGCGGAGACCCTGCGCATCGGCTTCGGCACCAAGGCGGTCGGCTGGGACAACCTCGTCTACGGCGTGCTGCTGGTGCTTTTCATCATATTCCTTCCCAAGGGCATCCTTGGTAGCGTGCTCGACCGATTGAAGCCGCAACGCAAGGTGTCCCCGCGCTCATGAGCAAGAAGCCCTCGAAACCGCTCGCTGACCAACTCGATCCTTTCATCACGCCGTTCCGCTATGACGGATCCGGCAAGTTTCGCCTCAAGGCGCACAAGACCGACGAGAAGGGCGGCCTCGACAAGGAAAAGGCGCAGGTCATCCTCGACGCCAACAAGCAGCGTCTCGTCGAGTTCCAGGAGAGGCTCTACGCCCAGGACCGCTGGTCGCTGCTGATCGTGTTTCAGGCCATGGACGCCGCCGGCAAGGATTCCGCGATCAAGGCGATCTTCGAGGGCATTAATCCGCAGGGCTGCGAGGTCCATGCCTTCAAGGCGCCGAGCAGCAAGGAGCTCGACCACGATTTCCTCTGGCGTCACGCCGTCGCCCTGCCGGAGCGCGGCCATATCGGCATCTTCAACCGCTCCCATTATGAGGAATGCCTGGTGACGCGCGTGCATCCGGAGATCCTCGCCAAGGAGAAGCTGCCGCCAAAACTCGTGACCAAGAACATCTGGAAGGAGCGGTTCGAGGACATCTCCGCCTTCGAGCGCTATCTCTCGCGCAATGGCACGGTGGTTCTGAAGTTCTTCCTCAACGTCTCCAAGGAGGAGCAGCGCGAGCGTTTCCTCGACCGGCTCGAGGATCCGTCCAAGCAATGGAAGTTCTCCATGGACGACATCAAGGAGCGCGCGCTGTGGCCGCGCTACCAGGCGGTGTACCAGGACATCGTCCGCCACACGGCCACGCCCCATGCGCCATGGTACGTCGTGCCCGCCGATCACAAATGGTTCGCGCGTGTCGTCATCGGCTCGGTGATCAACGCGGCGCTCGAGCGGCTGGATTTGCGCTTTCCACGCGCCGACAAGGCCTCGCTGGAGGAATTCAAGGAAGTGCGCAAGGCGCTGGAGCAGGAAGGGAAGGGAGGCAGGAAACGGGCGCGGTGACGGGTAACGGAACCAGGAACCAGAAGAGCGTCAACTTCGCGCTGCAGGGCGGCGGCGCGCACGGCGCCTTTGTCTGGGGCGTGCTCGATCAGGTGCTCGAGGACGGAAGGCTCGCGATCGAGGCGATCAGCGCCACCAGCGCCGGCGCGATGAATGCGGTGGCGCTGGCCTCCGGCATGGCCAATGGCGGGCCGGATGCCGCGCGGCAGAATCTGCACGCGTTCTGGCACGAGGTGTCGCGGATGGACCTGGTCTACGACCTGTTCTCGCCGCTCAACCAGTGGATCCAGGCGCTGAAGCTGCCGCCGGAATATCACCCGGTCCACGCCTTCATCCACACCCTGACCCATACGGTCCCGCCGAACCTGCTCAATCCCTTTCATTTCAATCCGCTGAGGTCGCTGCTGCAACGCGTGATCGATTTCGATCGGCTCAATTCCTCGCCGGACGCGCCGCAGCTCTTTCTCAACGCCACCAATGTCCGGACCGGCAAGCTCAAGGTGTTCCAGACGCCCGTGCTCAGCCCGGACGCCGTGCTCGCCTCGGCCTGCCTGCCGCCTTATTTCCAGGCGGTCGAGATCGACGGCGAGCACTATTGGGACGGTGGCTATCTCGGCAATCCCGCGATCTATCCGCTGATCTATCGCAGGGGGAGCCACGACGTGATCATCGTCCAGGTCACCGCGATCCGGCGCGACGAACTGCCGGCGAGCGCGGCGGACATCCTCCACCGCATCAACGAGATCAGCTTCAATTCATCGCTGATGCGCGAAATGCGCGCGATCGCCTTTGCCACGAAGCTGATCGACAATGGCGAGCTCGACAGCAACAGGCACAGCCGCATGTTCATGCACTGGATCGGCAACGACCAATTGATGTCGCAGCTCGGCACCGCCACGCAGTTTCATCCCGAATGGAGCCTGTTGTGCCGGCTGCGCGACGATGGACGCGAGGCGGCGCGAAGCTGGCTGGCGCAGAATTTCGACCGGGTCGGCACTTGCTCCACGGTCGATCTGACCGACATGTTTCTTTGACCCAAGTTTCTTTGACTTAAGGCCGGCAATGAGCGCGGCGAACTGCATTGAGTTGCAGGCCCGTC
This sequence comes from Bradyrhizobium sp. P5_C12, assembly GCF_054049735.1. Taxonomy (NCBI): domain Bacteria; kingdom Pseudomonadati; phylum Pseudomonadota; class Alphaproteobacteria; order Hyphomicrobiales; family Nitrobacteraceae; genus Bradyrhizobium; species Bradyrhizobium sp. P5_C12. The sequence continues at coordinate 92,089 of NZ_JBFULU010000012.1, read as the reverse complement.
GAAGCCGGAAATCCATGATCCGTTGTGTCGATGCGCGCGGAACTCGCACTTTCAATTGTGATCGTTGGGCCCTTGATCCCGCTTGACACTTTTGTGTCACGGGAGGACCATCCCGATGGTCGCGAAAAGCGACGCGTAACGTCCACCTCATGAGCAAGGGGAGGTCTATGACACCACCTCCGCAGATCCAGCCGCGTTAAGTGCGATGGAGCTCGTTCGGACTATCGCATAGCGGCAAAAACCGCGAACGGCACGCCGGGTAAAGGCTTAGAGGGCTGCATCAGTTAGGCATGGCCCCTACCTGCCCGGCGCTGTGCTGTTTGCAGCACCCTCATCGTGCCGATGGCTGCAACGAGGCCGCAGGGGCGGGCGCTTTTGACACCCTGGTTTCCTCTTCACCGTCATTGCGGGTCGAGTCCCGAAATGACGGGAGTGGCCCTTTGCCCGCACCGCATTTCAGTTCGGGGCCGCGCTGCGCCGGGGTTCCCGATCCTGCTTTGCGGCAAATGCCAAGAGATTGTCGTCTCATCGGCAAACTTCCGACACAGGACGCGGGCGAATAACACCAATCCGACATGACGCATGCGTTTCGGCGGTGACGATTCCGACTCCGCCGGGACGCATCTATTTTTTCAGGGAATCCTCGTGTCGCATAAGCTGGCTCCGGCGCTTCTTGCCGCTTTCTTCCTCATGATCTCGTCTCTCGCCGGCGTCCACGCGGAGCAGCCTGCGCCGGCCGCCAAGAGTGCTGCCGCGCTGTCGCCTGACGAGGCCAGGCGTGCGCTGGAAACGCTCCAGGACGACAAGAAGCGCGCTCAGATGATCGACACGTTGCGCGCGATCGCGAATGTGCCTGGTCAACCACAGCCTGCGCCGCAGCCCGAGCAGAAATCGCCGATCCCGCTCTCGGCCGACGGCCTTGGCGCTCAGCTCCTGCTCACGGTGTCCGAAGAGATCGGCGAGATCTCGCGTGATATCGCCGATATGGCGCGGACCATCACGCATTTTCCGGCCTTCTATTACTGGATCGTACGGACCGCGAATGATCCCGCAGCCTACAATCTCCTGATCGAGATCGCCTGGAAGCTGGCGCTGGTGTTCGGCTGCGCGCTCGCGGCGGAGTGGGTGATCTTCCGCCTGGTCCGGCGTCCGGTCGCGTTCCTGGAAGGACGCGTGCCGCAAACCGCGCGCCTGCCGGCGCAGGCGCTGCCCATCGCCGATCCGCCGTCATCCGCAGCCGACGTCACTCCCGAACCTGAACTGCACAAGCGCCGTCACAGCCTGGCGCGGGTCTGGCAGTTGCTGCTCCGGCTGCCCTTCGTGCTCGGCCGCCTCGTGCTCGAGCTGCTGCCGGTGTTCGTCTTCGTCGGCGCGGCGACTGCGCTGCTCGGAACGGAGATCGGTGAGCCCGCGACCGTTCGCCTCGTGATCCTCGCGGTCGTCAACGCCTATGCGTTCTCGCGCGGGCTCATCTGCGTCGTCCGTGCGCTGGCGGGGCCGTTCGGCCTGTTCCCGGTGCGCGCCGAGACCGCGGCCTATGTCGAGATCTGGGCGCGCCGCATCGTCGGCGTCGGCGTCTCCGGCATCGCCTTTGCCAATGTGGCGCTGCTGCTCGGCCTGCATCGTACCGGTTACGCAGCGCTGCTGCGCATGGTGATGCTGATCGTGCATCTCTTCATCGTCGTCATCATCCTGCAATGCCGCCGCCAGGTGGCCGAAGCCATTCGCGCACCGGCCGACCGGCAGGGCATCGCGGCGCGCCTGCGCAACCGCATCGCCGGCGGCTGGCACTATCTTGCGATCGCGCTCGACATCGCGCTGTGGGCGGTCTGGGCGCTGAACATCCGCAACGGCTATTCGCTGCTGCTGCAATATTTCGTCGGCACCATCGTGGTGGCGCTGATCACGCGCGTCGCCATCATGGTGACGCTGAGCCTGATCGACCGCGGCTTCCGCATCAATCCCGAGATCCTCCAGCGCTTCCCGGGCCTCGAGATCCGCGCCAACCGCTATCTGCCGCTGCTGCGCAGGATCGTCTCCGGCATCATCGCCTTCATCGGCCTTGTGGCCGTGCTCGAAGTCTGGGGCGTCGACGCCATCGTCTGGTTCTATGGCGGCCAGATCGGCGGACGGCTGATCTCGGCGGTGGTGACGATCGCTCTCGCCGCAGGCATCGCGGCTGCGATCTGGGAGGCCGCCAATGCGCTGCTGGACCGCCAGATCAATACGCTGTCGCGTGACGGACACTATGCCCGCGCCGCGCGGCTGCGCACGTTCCAGCCGATGCTGCGGACAGCGCTATTGTGCCTGATCGCGACCGTCGTCGGCCTCACCGCGCTCAGCGAGATCGGCGTCAACGTCGCACCGCTGCTCGCAGGCGCCGGCATTGTCGGCATCGCCATTGGCTTCGGCTCGCAGAAGCTGGTGCAGGATCTCATCACCGGCCTGTTCCTGCTGCTGGAGAACACGGTCCAGGTCGGCGACAATGTCAGCGTCTCCGGTCTCTCCGGCGTGGTCGAGAACGTCTCGATCCGCACCATCCGCCTGCGCGCCGGCGACGGCGCCGTGCACATCGTGCCGTTCAGCGCGGTGACGACCATCACCAATGCCAGCCGCGGCGCCGGCAACGCCTCCGTGAGCGTCAACGTCGCCTACAAGGAGGACACCGACCGCGCCGGCCAGATACTCAAGGACATCGTCGACGAGATGCGTCGCGAGCCTGAGTTCCGCGGCGTGATCCGTGGCGACCTCGAGCTCTGGGGGATCGACAAGGTCGATGGCGCGATGGTGTCGATCGTCGGCCAGATCCGCTGCACCGAGGCCGGTCGCTGGCCGGTGCAGCGCGAATTCAACCGCCGCATGAAGCTGCGCTTCCAGCAGAATGGCATCGAGGTCGCTTCCGCCACCCAGACCATCCTGATGCAGATCCCGTCGCCGGCCGATGCGGCCACGAACCTGACGCCACGGCGCGCAGCCGGGTAGCCGTTTCGACCAACTTCCCGCTTGCCTTGGCCCATCCGGCAGCGTTCACTCCGGCTCCAAAACCGCTGACAACATGCGGGCGACAAAAAGGGTGGGAGAGAATGGTGCGGGGGCTGTGGGCCGGATTGCGCGGTCATGCGATCGTCATTTGCGCGTTGCTCGGGTGTGCGTGGGCCGCGCCGGCGAGCGCTCAGCCGTTTCCGTCGCGCCCCATCACCCTGGTGGTGCCGTTCGCGGCAGGCGGCCCAACCGACACGCTGGCGCGCATCCTGTCGGAGCGGATCGCCGCCGAGCTGCACACGACGATTGTGGTCGAGAACGTCGCCGGCGCCTCCGGCAGCATCGCCGGTGCCCGCGTCGCGCGCGCGGCCCCTGACGGCACGACGATCACGATCGGCCATTGGGGCACGCATGTGCTGAACGGCGCGATCTTCAAGCTGCCCTACGACGTGATCGCCGATTTCGAGCCGGTCGCGATGATCGCGATGGGGACGCAGCTCATCGTCGGCAGGAAGACGCTCAAGGCCGACAATCTCAAGGAGCTGATCGCCTGGCTGAAGGAGAACCCCGGCAAGGCCACCGCCGGGACCGCCGGCGCCGGCACGGGTGCGCATGTCGCTGGTGTCTTTTTCAAGGAAAAGACCGGCACCGACTTCCAGTTCATACCTTACCGTGGCGCGGGGCCGGCCATGATCGATCTCGTGGCCGGGCAGATCGACATCATGTTCGACCAGGCGTCGAACTCGCTGCCGCAGTACAAGAACGGTGCGATCAAGGCGTTCGCGGTGACGTCGCCGACGCGGCTCGCGTCTGCGCCGGACATCCCGACCGTCGACGAGGCGGGCCTGCCTGGCCTGTACATTTCCTACTGGCACGGCATCTGGGCGCCGAAGAACACGCCGAAGGAGATCGTCACAAAGCTCAACGCGGCCATCGTCGCGGTGCTTGCCGATCCGTCCGTCAAGCAGCGTTTTGCCGAATTGGGACAGGAGATTCCGCCCCTGGTGCAGCAATCGCCTGCAGCGCTCGGCGCCTTCCAGAAGGCCGAGACCGAAAAATGGTGGCCGATCGTGAAGGCCGCCGATATCAAGCCGGAATAGCCCCGCGCCGGTGACTTTTGCGTCGCGCTGGTCGCTGTCCTTCGCAAAAACCTCGCTGCGGTGCGAGATCACAATCGATGCATGAATCGCAACGTCCTTGATCTCCAGGGAGCGCTGGCCGACAATGTTTGCCGGTTCAATAAGAAACTCCTTGGGGGAATTCGTGAATAGACCTGCCCGGGTCAGCGCCCATTCGACATCATCCGAGACCGCGCATGGCATGACGCTGCTGCGCGATCCCTTGCTCAACAAGGGCACCGCCTTCACGGAAGCGGAGCGTGATGCGCTCGGCTTGCGAGGCCTGCTGCCGCCTTGCGTGCTGACGATGGAGACGCAGGTCGAGCGCGTGCTCGTCAATTTGCGCACGTTGCCGACCGATCTGGAAAAATTCGTCGCGCTGAACGCGCTGCATGACCGCAACGAGGCGCTGTTCTTCCGCGTCGTCGTCGACAATATCGACGAGATCCAGCCGATCATCTACACGCCGACGGTCGGGCTCGCCTGCCAGAAATACGGCCTGATCTACCAGCGGCCGCGCGGCATGTTCATCTCCTCGCGCGATCGCGGCCAGATCGCGGACATTCTGAAGAACTGGCCCAATCCCGCAAAACTCATCGTCGTGACCGATGGCGAGCGCATCCTCGGCCTCGGCGATCTCGGCGCCAACGGCATGGGCATTCCGGTCGGAAAGCTCTCGCTCTATTCGGCCTGCGCCGGCGTGCATCCCGAGCATTGCCTGCCGATCGTGCTCGACGTCGGCACCAACAATGAAGAGCTCCTGAACGATCCCTATTATCTCGGGCTGCGCGAGCGCCGCCTCACGGGCGAGGCTTACGACAGCTTCGTCGACGAATTCATGCAGGCCGCGCGAAAAACGTTTCCAGGTGTGCTGATCCAGTTCGAGGATTTCGCCAATCACTCGGCGTTCAAGCTGCTGCACAAATACCGCGACGAAGCTTGTGTCTTCAACGACGACATCCAGGGCACTGCGGCGGTGGCGCTTGCCGGCCTGTTCTCAGGCTTGCGCGTCAGCGGCGGCAAGCTCAGGGATCAGAAGATCCTGTTCCTCGGGGCGGGTGAGGCGGCGACCGGTATCGCCGATCTCGTGGTCTCCGCGATGATGGCGGAGGGCGCCACGGAGGCCGAAGCGCTGCGGCGCAATTGGCTGGTGGATTCCCGCGGCCTCGTCGTCAGCGGCCGGGCGGCCCTGTCCGGCCACAAGCTCCGCTACGCGCATACCGACCAGGCCCCGATCGCCGATTTCCTCACCGCGATCAAGACGCTGAAGCCGACGGCGATCATCGGCGTCGCCGCGGTCGGCGGCGCCTTCACGCCCGACGTGCTCAAGGCGATGGCCGAGCTCAACGAACAGCCGATCGTGTTCGCGCTCTCCAACCCGACCTCGAAGGCCGAATGCTCGGCGGAGGATGCCTATCGCTACACCGAGGGCCGCGCGCTGTTCGCCTGCGGCAGCCCGTATGACCCTGTGACGCTCAACGGCCGCACTTTCGTGCCGCGCCAGGGCAACAACTCCTACATCTTCCCCGGCGTCGGCCTCGGCGTCATCGCCAGCCGCTCGCGGCTGGTGACGGACGAGATGTTCATGGCCGCCGCCCATACGCTTGCCGATTGCGTCGGCAAGGAGGACCTGGCGCAGGGCAGCCTCTATCCGGCATTGCCGCGAATCCGCGAGGTCTCGGTCCGCATCGCCGCCGCCGTCGCAGACGTCGCCTATCAGCGCGGGCTGGCCGACGGACCCGCGCCCAACGACGTCAAGGACCTGGTCCAATCGCAGATGTACGAGCCGAAGTACTGAGGCTCACAGTTCGATCCGAATGTGTGGAAGCAGCCTCTCACCCCACCTCTCCCCGTAAGAACGGGGCGAGGGAGCGTGAGAGTGGCGCGTCCCTGACGTTGGATGACCAGCCACATCGTTCGCGGTGACGCTTCTTAACCTCTCCCCGCTCTTTGCGGGGAGAGGTCGGATTGCGAAGCAATCCGGGTGAGGGGCAAGGCACCATGCCTGCCAGATCAAGAGACCATCCGACTCGGAAAGTGTCTTTCTCTCCCCCGTTAGGTCAGCCCCACGCCACCATTTCCGGTGGAATCGCCGTTGCGCGGCGCTGTGGCATATGCGACGGTCTGTAGCGTTACAAGAAGAACTCAATCCGCAAGGTCAGATGCCATGGACGATCGTTTGCCCGAACTGGGCGACCTCGAGCACGAGGTCATGCAATTGGTTTGGGCCCATGGTCCGGTCACGGCCGAGGTGGTGCGCGAACGGTTGTCGCGGCGTCTGAAGGAATCCACCGTCCGCACGGTGCTGCGCCGGCTCGAAGAAAAGGGCTATGCTAACCACACCGTGGACGGACGCACCTATGTCTACCACGCGGCCGAAGAGCGCTCGCGGGTTGCCGCCAAGGCGGTGCAGCGCATCGTCGACTGGTTCTGCAACGGCTCGATGGAGGAGGTCCTCGTCGGCATGGTCGACAACGCGATGCTCGACCAGCAGCAGTTGCGCACGTTGGCCGACCAGGTGGCCAAGGCGAAGAAGGCGAGGGGAGTGAAGAAAGAATGATCGCAACTCTGGCTGAGGCGGCGCTACGCTCCTTCGTGCTGGGAGGCGTCGTTTGGTTCGGTCTCAACCTGTTTCGCGTGCGCAATCCGCACGTCCACATGACGGCGTGGGTCGTCGTGCTTCTGGCGTCGTTGGCGATGCCCTTCGTTATGCATTGGCCGACGCTCACCATCGCCCGGCTGCCCTTGTCCGTGCCGGTCGCGGACGAGTTCTGGCCGGCCGATATTTCGATGCTGGAGACAGCGCAGCCGGCTTTGCCGATCGCAGCCGGCGCTGCCATCGCGGCGCCCGCCAGAAGTGTTGTGTCGATCGATTGGTGGCTGGTGGTCACCATCGTCTATGCCGGCGTCGCTGGGCTGCTGCTGTTGCGGCTCGCCATCGGCCTCTATCTGACCTGGCGCCTGGCACGGGCGGCAAAGCCGATGAGCGGCCCCAAAATGATCGATGCCGACGTGCGCGTCAGCCACGACGTCGGCGGTCCCGTGACCTTCGGCTCGACCATTCTGGTGCCGCCGCAATTCGCCGGCTGGGACACGAAGAAGCGTCTCGCCGTGCTCGCGCATGAAAGCGCGCATGTCGCCAATCGCGACTTCTACGTCCTCTTGCTCGCCTCCCTCAACCGCGCGGTGTTCTGGTTCAGCCCGTTCTCGTGGTGGCAGCTTGCGCGCCTTGCCGAGCTCGCCGAGATCATCAGCGATGCCCAGGCGATCGAGGTGATCGACGACCGACTGTCCTATGCCGAAATCCTGCTCGACGTCGCAACCGGCGTGAAGCCGCGGCCGATGGAGCTCGCGATGGCGCGGGCCTCGACCGTGCGTGCCCGCGTCGAGCGTATTATCGCGGCGGCGGCGCTGCCCGTTGCGGTTGGCTGGCGCAAGCGGCTGTGGATCGCGGCTGCGATCGTGCCGGCCATGATCGTGTCGGCCGGCATGATCGCCTATCGGACGCCGGATCCGGCGCCTTTCGCTGGAGACCTCGGCGAGGCGCCGGCCCAGCACTACCGTCCCTTCGTCAATTTCTATGCCATGGGCCCGGCCTCGGTGTTCGCGATCTTCCGCGAGGGCGACGATCTCTACGGGCAGCTCACCGGGCAGCGCAGGCTGCGCCTGACGGTCGGCAATGATGGCACGGCGTCCTACGCGGCCTCGTCCGGCGAGATCACGTTCCCGTTCGATGCGGAGCGCCGATCCTCCGAACTGATGCTGCACATGAACGGCCGTGACGTGCGCGCGGTTCGCGTCGCCGAGATGCCGACGGTGGCCACCGATTCCGTATCACTCGACCAATATGTCGGCTGGTACAGGGTCGCGCCGAACCGTGTGCTCACGGTGCGCCGCGACGGGGATCGGCTTCAGGTGCAGGAAACCGTGCAGGGCCGGGCGGCGCTCCTCGCCGAAGGTGTCGACGTCTTCTCGATCCATGGCGACAATCTCCTGATCTTCCTGCGTGACGACCAGGCCAAGGTCTCGCGCGTGCTGGTCCAGAATGCGGTGTTCGGCGCCCGCCTCGCGCCGCGGATCGATGCGGCGACGGCGCAGGCGATCGAGGCCGACTTCGCGCGCCGTGTCGCGGAAGTGCCGGATCGCTTCCGCGAGCAGGTTCCGGTCGCCGGCGGCAAGGAGATGATCCTGCGTGGGGTCGAGGATCTGCGCGCGGGCACGCCGAACTACGCGCGGATGAGCGCGCCGCTGGCTGCCAAGATCCAGCGTCAGCTCGATGAAACGCGTGCGACGTTCCTGGCGCTCGGGCCGGTCGAGTCGATCTTCTTCCGCGGTGTCGGCCCCGGCGGCTACGACATCTATGGCGCCAAGTTCGAGAACGGCACGGCTGAATTCCGCCTGCTGCTCGAGCCCGACGGCAAGGCCGGTGATGTGATCTTCCGGGCCGACGGCAATGACGAGCTCGGCGGCATCGTGCCTTGCGCCGAGGAGGCGAATGTGCGCGGTCGCGCCGGCACCTCGCCGATCCGGATCATGGTCTACAACGAGATGGCCGACGACATCCGTGTCTTCAATCTCGATGCGGACGGCAATCGCAAGACGCAGAGCGTGGTCAGGCCGAACATGTCCTGGGCGACGACGACCACCGTGAACAATCCCTGGGTGATCGCCGACAAGTCGGGGCGTTGTCTTGAGGTCTTGATACCGGGCCGGCAGACGCGCTTCCACAACGTCGAGGCTTTGAGCCTCGGCGCAAAGCCGGGACGCGCCGCGCGCCGCGCCGTTCCGATCGCCAATGGCGAGGAGATGCTGCGCCGCTATATCGAAGGCGTCGGCAAGGGGCAGCCCGACTACGATCACATGACGTCGGAGGTCGCGGACATCACGCGGCAGCAGCTTCCATTCGATCAGGCGATCCTGGCGCGGCTCGGCGCGTTGCGCGCGGTCTCGTTCCGCGGCGTCACCGCGCTCGACAGCGACATCTACATCGCCCAGTTCGCCAACGGCTCGGCGGAATGGCGCATCGGTGTCAGGAACGGCACGATCACCAAGATCGCGCTTGGGCCGAATTTCTAGGGACGGCTGCGGCCGCCGTCTGCCGCCGCTCCCGAGGTCTTGACCGCCACTTCTCAATCTCCGCTTGCGAGGGTGCACATGTAATGCTACGTTTTGTAGCATTACATATCGTAGCCTATGCCGACGCCGGTCGGCAGGCTCGAAGAATTGGGCATTCGCCATGAGCAATTCTGCAAAGGCCGAGGCCGTGCTGGGGCTTCATCGCTTCGGGATGGGGCCGCGACCGGGATCGATCGCGGCTGTCGGGACCGACCCGCGCGGCGCGCTGATCGCGGAGCTCGACCGGCCGCTCGTACTGACCGCAGCGGCCAGTCTCCCTACGAGCGCAAAGGCCTATCGCACCGTGGCCGACGCCAATGCCCGGCGCGCGGCACGCGCCAAGCAGGCGCAGCAGCAGGCGAAGAAGCAGCAGATGGCTGCGGCGCCGGCCATGTCGGAAGACCAGGCTCAAACGCAAGGGCAGGCGCAAGGCCAGAGTCAGGGCCAGGAGAAGGACGCCGCCGAGATGGCGGCGAAGCAGGCGGCTGACGCCATTCCCGATCCCGGTCGTCCGATCTACTTGCAGGAAGCCAAGCTGCGCACGGAGGCCGCGCTTGCCGCCGAGATCGGCTTCGCCGAGCGGCTGGTGTGGTTCTGGTCCAACCATTTCTGCGTTTCGGCCAACAAGATCCAGAGCATGTCCGGCGCCTATGAGCGCGAGGCCGTTCGCGCCAATGCGCTCGGCCGCTTCGTCGATCTCCTGCTGGCGGTCGAGGGCCATCCGGCGATGCTGTTCTATCTCGACAATCTCGACTCGATGGGTGCGAACTCGACCGCCGGCATCAACCGCAGCCGCGGCCTCAACGAGAACATTGCGCGCGAGATCATGGAATTGCATACGCTCGGCGTGCGCACCGGCTACACCCAGGACGACGTGATCAGCTTCGCCAACGTCCTGACCGGATGGACATTGCTGCCGCCGGGCGCCGATCCCCAGCATGGTGGCGAATTCACCTTCAATCCGCGGCTGCACGAGCCCGGCGGACAGACCGTGCTCGGCAAGCGCTACGAGCAGGAGGACGCCGAGCAGGGCCGCGCCGTGTTGCGCGATCTTGCCGCGCATCCGGCGACCGCGACCCATATCGCGACAAAGCTCGCACGGCATTTCGTGGCCGACGAGCCGCCACTGGGGCTGATCGAGCAGATGGCGAAGACCTTTCGCGATACCGAGGGCGACCTCAAGCAGGTCGCAATCGCGATGGTGTCGTCGGACGAGGCGTGGCGCGGCCCGCCGTCAAAACTCAAGCGTCCGGGCGAATGGGTGGTCGGCATGGTGCGCGCGACCGGCATCACGACCGTCGATCCCACGCGCTTCACAGGCGGCCAGGAGCTGCTCGGCGAAGCGCTGTGGCGTCCGTCGGCGCCCAAGGGCTATCCGGACGACGAGGCGAGTTGGATCGACGGCGTTGGCCGGCGGCTCGACATCGCCAACAATTTTGCCGAGCGCATCACCGGCATGGCCGATCCGCAAGCGATTATCGAGGACGTCTTCGCGTCCGAGATCGCGCCCGAGGTGAAGCAAGCGGTCGGCCGCGCCGAGAGCCGGCAGCAGGCACTTGCGCTGCTGTTCATGTCGGCGGATTTCCAGAGGAGGTGACCATGGGCTTTGACAATCATTTGCCCACGCGGCGCGAGCTTCTGGTCGGCTCCGGCGCGCTATTCGCGTGGAGCCAGATGCCGCGGATCGCGCGCGCGGAAGGACGCGATCCGCGCCTGCTCGTCATCGTGCTGCGCGGTGCGCTCGACGGTCTCGGTGCGGTCGCGCCGGTCGGCGATCCCGACTGGATCTCACTGCGCGGCGATCGTGCGCTGGTGCTGGATGGCAAGACGCCGGCGCTGCCGCTCGATGCCTTCTTCGCGCTCAATCCGGCGATGCCGAACCTGCATCGGCTCTACAAGACCGGCAAGGCCTCGATCGTCCACGCCGCGGCCACGCCCTATCGCGAGCGCTCGCATTTCGACGGCCAGGACGTGCTCGAAAGCGGATTCACCAAGCCTGGCGCGACCGCGTCGGGGTGGCTCAACCGCGCGCTGCTCGCGCTGGAATCGGGCGGGCGCGTCGACCCGCGCGGCAGCCGCGCGCTCGGCATCGGCTCGGTGACGCCGCTGGTGGTGCGCGGCTCGGCGCCGGTCATGACATGGGTGCCGCAAAAACTCCTGCCGGCAAGCCAGGACACGCAGAACCGCCTGCTCGATCTCTACCAGCACACCGATCCGAAGCTTGCGACCGTGCTCCAGGCCCGCATGAAGCTCGCTTCGCTCGACGGTGCGATGGGCACGGGCGATCCGATGTCGGACGATCCGACGCTGGCGCCTCCCGGCATCGCACGCGTGCGCGCCTATTTCGCCGAAGCGGCCGGCACCGCCGCGCGCTATCTCGCCAAGGCCGACGGTCCGCGCGTCGGCGCGATGGGTTTCGTCGGCTGGGACACGCACATCGCAGAAGGCGCGGCCTCCGGCCAGCTCTACAATCTGCTTGGCGCGCTCGACGGCGCCTTTGCCGCGATCGAGAGCAACATGGGCGAGGTGTGGCACGAGACGGTGGTCGCCGTCGTCACCGAGTTCGGCCGCACCGCGCGCATCAACGGCACGCAAGGCACCGACCATGGCACGGGTACGGTCGCCTTCCTCATCGGCGGCGCGCTCGCCGGTGGCCGCGTGATCGCGGACTGGCCGGGATTGAAGTCCGCGCAACTGTTCGAGGATCGCGACCTCAGGCCGACCACGGATCTGCGCGCCGTGCTGAAGGGCCTGCTCAGGGATCACTTACGTGTCGAGGAGAAGGTGCTGGCTGAAGCGGTCTTCCCCGGCAGCGCCGACGTCAAACCGATGGGGAGCCTCGTCGGCTGACGGCGCTGCTCGCAACCGGACCGGGTTCATGATGTGCACACTGACACAACGGGAGCTCGACTTTCTCGCGAGCCTGAAAACCGGCTGGCGCCTGCTCTATCGGCGCGAACTGATGCGGCTCCTGAACGGTGACACCGAAGCGAGCGAAGCTCAGCCGGAGGCGCGCCCGATCGTCTGGCGTGTCGCATCCGGCTGATTTTCCTCAGGTTTGTCCCGATTCAGGACAGGCCAGTGTGGTGGAATCGTCACAGCTGGCGCTAAACGGCCGTGGCCCTAACCCCGCTTTTGTTCTGACAAGGTTCTGCCCTCATTGCCCACCGAAACTTGGGGTTGTTCGGAGGGCGCATCATGTCTCGCTTTGCAAGTGCCGAAACTGCCCGGATATCGCTGGCAACCTCGAGCCGGCTGCTTCTTGCCATCGTCGGTGCGGCCTCGCTCGCCGCCTGCGCACAATCGCCGGTCGGTCGCCAGAAGGCTGATCTTGGCACCAACCGGCAGGCGGCCGTCGAACGTCCGCACCGGGTGGCGGCGCTGCATCCACGGCCGATCAGCCGGGCGCGTATGCCCGACGGCGACGCAAAGCGGACAGCCTCGCACGGCGTTGCCAGCTTCTATTCGGATACGGAGACCGCGAGCGGCGAGCGGTTCGACAAGAACGAATTGACCGCGGCGCATCCGAGCCTGCCGTTCGGCACCAAGCTGCGCGTCACCGATGTCTCCTCCGGCCGCTTCGTCACGGTCAGGGTCAACGACCGAGGGCCTTTTGTTCGCGGGCGCGTTGTCGATATCTCTCCGTCCGCGGCCGAGGCGCTCGGCATGGTCGACAAGGGCGTCGCCAATGTCAGGCTCGACGTCGTGCGATAGAGCATGATCCGGAAAAGTGCGCAGCGGTTTTCCGAAAAGATCATGCTCAAACAATTAGGCCGCGATTCATCGCGCTCGAACGCCGCCGCTTAACCGGCTGTTAGCCGCTTCTCACGCACCATAGCTGCCCAAACAATCTGGGGCTTTTGGGGAGGCGGACGCTTGAACACGATCCAGTATCTCGAAGATCAGGCCGCGCGCGCCGAGCGGCTCGCCAAACGGATCACGGATACGCTTACGATCGAAAAGCTGCTGACCTTCGCGGGCGAGCGCCGCCGCGAGATCGAGATCATCGCCGGCAGGCGTCGGCACGCATAACTCCCGCAACCATGCGCCCGGCGCGTTCGCAACGGGCGCGTACCGGCGAGGATGATGCGGGATCAGGTATGGCTGTCGACGAAATCGCTGAGATAGTCGGGCAGTGTCACACCATCGATGTCGCAGCGCGCACGGATTTCGCCGGCGATCTCGGTCGAGATGTCCTTCATCCAATGTTCGAGCGTGTTGAACGAGATCACTTTGACGGGGTCATTGAAGCAGCCGGCGACGAGCTCGCCGATCGTGGCTTCGAGGTCGCTGCGCTCAACGTGGATTTCGGTTGCATGGTCGCGGCGATCGATCACCACGAAAATGGTTTGATCGGCGCCATAGGGCACGATTGGGGATGGTACGCCGGCTTCAAGCATCTTGAGGCACCACGCCTGACTATCGATCCCCGATAACGGGAAAAGCTGGCAGAAGGTTCCTACGGCTTCCGCATGCCTTCAGAGAAATTCGCGCAGCCGCGACAGCTCGATGACGTGCTCGGGCGACAGGATGTCCGTCACCAGCGGCGGCTGCGCCGCCGTGTGAATCTCATAGAGATGCCTGGTCGCCGCCGGCTTCGCCATGAAAGCCGAGATGCACTCGTCGAGCGTGCCTTCGCTCACCTGGTAGGGCTCCCGGTCCGGCCTTCGCTGGTTTGCAAGCGACGGCCATTTATGCAGCGCGGCGTGTGCGCCGAAGTCGACCTTGGAATCTGTAACTAACCCGTCCGCCATCGTCCCGCCTCACGCAAACAAGAACCCCGGCACGCGGACTTGCTTGCCGGGGATCAGACCTATCACTGCATCTCAATACCACAACCACATAACGCGATGACCGCGAAATAGTTCCCGGCCGATCCGTCGTTATCAGCTTGCGGCCGCAGCGATCCTGTGCCCCGGGCTGGTGTCACCGCTCTCATCGCCGCGCCTGACCTCCGGCGGAAGCCCGGCAAAGCGCCGCAACGCCTCCGCCATCCGGACTCGGCCGGATACGCCGGTGATCACCACGTCCACCATCGCAAAGGATGAATGGAAATGACCGCGCGCCTTGAGCTGCTCGACCGGGACGCCGGCGGCTGCCATCGCGTCGGCATAGGCGATGCCTTCATCGCGCAAGGGGTCAAACTCGCAGGTGACGACGAAAGCCGGCGGCAGGCCCGCGACCTTGCCGCGGAGCGGCGAGACGCGAGGATCGGTGCGGTCGGCCGGCGAGCAGTAGAGGTCCCAGAACCAGTACATCAGCGAGCGCGTCAGGAAATAGCCGGTCGCATTCTCGTTGTAGGACGGCCGGTCGAACGTGCAGTCGGTGACCGGGCAGACCAGCAGCTGGCCGGCGATCTCCGGCCCGCCGCGGTCGCGCGCCAGCTGGCAGGTGACGGCGGCGATGTTGCCGCCGGCGCTCCAGCCCGCGACCAGCACCGGGCCCGGCTTGCCGCCGAACTCGGCCGTGTGCTCCGCGATCCAGCGCGTCGCGGCATAGCCGTCCTCGGCCGCCGTTGGGAAGCGATGCTCCGGCGCATGGCGATAGCCGACGCTGACGAGGATCATATCGGTGCGCCGCGCCATGTCGCGGCAGAACGGATCGTCGGACTGCTCGTCGCCGAGCACCCAGCCGCCGCCGTGGAAATAGATCACGACCGGATGTGGCCCCGGCGTCGCAGGCTTGTAGACACGATAGGGAAGCGGGCCGTCGGTGCCCGGCAACGTGCCGTCGACGACATCGCCGATCGGTCGTCCCGCCGGACGTCCTTTGTTGAACTCGTTCACGAAGGCGCGCGCGCCTTGCGCGCCCATCGACTCGATCGGCGGCAGGTTCAGCGATGTGAGCAGGTTTAGCACCAGCCGCACGTCCGGCTGCAGGCGCACCACCTCGCCGTCATTGCATTGCGCGGCGCCGTTGGGGCCGGTGAGCCTGAAGCCGAGCATGCCGCGGTTCGTGACCTCGTCGCAGATGCTGCGATAGGGGCCGACGCCGCCGGTATAGGGCATCAGCGCGTGCACCTTGCCCGGCACGTTGGCGCCCGTGTACCAGGTGTTGGCGAGCCGGTGCAGCGTCAGCGTTGCGCAGTCGGCCATGTGCTTGCCCCAGCCGGCCTGCGCCGTCTCGGTGGCCTCGACCGTGGCGAAGCCGGCGTCACGCAGCGCGGCAAGCCGGTCAACGACCCAGTCGACATGCTGCTCGATCGACACCGCCATATTCGACAGCACCGACGGACTGCCGGGTCCCGTGATCATGAAGAAGTTCGGAAAGCCCGCGACGGTGAGCCCGAGATAGGTCTGCGGACCCTGCGCCCAGACGTCGGAGAGCGACTTGCCGCCGCGCCCCGTGATCGGATGCACGGCCCGGATCGCCCCGGTCATGGCGTCGAAGCCGGTCGCGAACACGATGACGTCGACCTCGAAGCTGCGCTTGCCGGTGGTGATGCCGCCTGCGGTGATCGCCGTGATCGGCTCCTGGCGCAGATTGACCAGTGTGACGTTCGGCCGGTTGTAGGTCGCGTAGTAATTGGTATCGAGACATGGGCGCTTTGCGCCGAACGGATGATCATGCGGCATCAGCGCCGCGGCGGTTTCGGGGTCCTTCACGATCGTCCCGATCTTCTCGCGAATGAGGTCGCAGATCAGCGCGTTGCCGTCGAAATCGACGCCCTGATCGGCCCACAACTGCGTCAGGATGTAGACGAGATCGCCTCTGCTCCACGCCTCCTCGAAGCGGGCGCGTCGTTCGGCATCGCTCAATTGCCAGCTTACGGCTGTCTGCTGCGGGTAGGGTACGCCGGTCATCGACTGGCGGGCCTGCTCGCGATAGGCCGCGCGGTCGCCCTGTAGAAGGCTCATGCGATCCGAGGGCGAGGGGCCGTTATGCGCCGGCAATGCGAAGTTCGGCGTGCGCTGGAACACGGTCAGCTGCGCGGCCTGTTCGGCGATCAGGGGGATCGACTGGATGCCCGAGGAGCCGGTGCCGATCACGGCGACGCGCTTGCCGGCGAGATTGACGCCATCATGTGGCCAGCGGCCGGTGAAATAGACCTCGCCTTTGAAATCCTTGACGCCGTCGATCTCCGGCGGCTTGGGCGCGGAGAGGCAGCCGGTCGCCATGATGTAGTGGCGGCAGGAAACCGGCGCGCCGTCATCGGTGGTGAGCTGCCAGCGCTCAGTCGCTTCGTCCCACCTGGCCCCCGTCACCTTGGTCGTGAAGCGGATGTCGCGCCTGAGGTCGTAGCGGTCGGCGACGAAGCCGAGATAGCGCAGGATCTCGGGCTGGGTCGCGTATTTTTCCGACCAGGTCCAGGCGGCCTCGAGTTCCGGATCGAAAGTGTAGCTGTAGTCGATGGTCTGGATGTCGCAGCGTGCGCCGGGATAGCGGTTCCAATACCAGGTGCCGCCGACATTGCCGGCCTCTTCGAGCGCGACCGCCGAGAAGCCGGCCTTGCGCAGGCGATGCAGAAGGTAGAGGCCGGCAAATCCGGCGCCGACAACGGCGACATCGACCTGCTGGGCTGTTCCACTCGCCGTCTTGGATTCACGTGCGGCGACCATTGCGTCAGGCATGGCATTCCTCCCGTGTATTTTGTTTTGCCGGCAGGCTAGCGCTGCAGGCTCGGCTTGTCATCAGAGCTAGTGCAATCTTCGGTAGTCGTTTGCGGCGTCATCGTGGCGGCGCGAACGTTGCTTCAATGCACGCATCGCGATGCACAATGGCCGTGATTACCCGGGCTAATCATGACCGATCCGTCTGTGTATGCTTGCGGTTACTAGCCACGCGTACCGCCCGGGCGTCATGAAAGAGTTGAGTGAGCGAACCAAAGCGAACATGGACGTCGTCCTGGAGCAGACATGCCGCCAGTTGCCGCATGGCGGCGATCACGACAGCCGCAGGTTCATCGCCCAACGCCTGATCGAGGCGGCGCAATCCGGCCATTCCACGCTCGGTGAACTCGGCATCATCGCGCGGCACGCGTTGGCGGAGCTCACCGGCAAGGGCGGTTAGGGCTGCCGTCGCAATCAGGTCGAGCTCCAGCCGCGGAATAGATGCGCTCCCTCGCCCAGCCCTCTTGTCCGCCGAAGCCCGCCTTCGGGCGAAGGCGGATGCGGGGTCGGGACGAGCTTCGCTCGCCCTGAGAGGGTTGGGGTGAGGGGCCTCTCTCCCCATGAGATCGTTGAGAGACCTGTACCCCCTCACCCGGATCGGAAGGGCGATCCGACCTCTCCCCGCAAGCGGGGAGAGGTAAGACTCGCGCAGCACTTGCCTCGTCGCGCGCCGCGGACGTAACCTGCCCGGGAACCTTTCCGCGCATCGAGATCCCCAAGATGCGGCCCCTGCTTGCGCTCGTTGCGGCTTCCGCATTCCTCTGCTGCGCCGGCGCGGCCCTGGCCCAGCCGGTCGGCCAGTTTCCGTTTGCCCTGACGCGCGAGGGACAGATGCTCGGCGCCGTCGAGGGGGAGGTGGCGTCCTTCAAGGGGCTCGCCTACGCTGCGCCGCCGGTCGGACCGCTGCGCTGGCATGCACCGCGGGCGACGCCCGAGAGCTCGGAGATGCGCACCGCCTACGACTACGCCGCGCCGTGCCTTCAGCCGTCACTGCCGGCCGCGAGCGAGGATTGCCTCACGCTCAACGTGTTTCGTCCCTTCGGGGTCGACGGCCCGCTGCCAGTGATGGTGTTCATCCATGGCGGCGGCTTCGTCAGCGGCTCCGCGAATGATCCGCTGTTCGACGGCGCCAGGCTCGCGCAGGCTGGCCTCATCGTGGTCACCGTCAATTATCGCCTTGGTGTGCTCGGCTGGCTCGCTCACCCGGCGCTGTCGGAAGGCGGCTCCGGCAATTACGGCCTGATGGACCAGATCGCGGCGCTGCATTGGGTCCACGACAACATCGCAGCCTTCGGCGGCGATCCGAACAACGTCACCCTGTTCGGCAACGGCGCAGGCGCGATGTCGATCGCCCTCTTGATGCTGTGTACGCAAACGCGCGATCTGTTTCAGAAAGCGATTTTGCAATCGGTGCCCGGTCGCGCGCGCCTGCGCACGGCGCAAGAGGCGGAGACGATGGGGCGGCAATTCGTGGCGGCGCTTGGGCAGGAAGCGGATGTGCGCACAGCCGAGCCGGCACGGCTGCTCGCCGCCGAAAAACATCTGCTGGAAAAATCGTCGCGCAGCTTCGCGCCGGCCGTGGATGGAGGTCTGGCGTCGGAGAACGTCGCCGCGGGGTTTGCGGCGGGACACCAGAGCCGCATTCCCGTGATCATCGGCTCGAATGACGACGAGACCAGCTTTGACGGTGAGCTCGGGATCAAGGAGGAGCTTGCGTCGTCGGGCGAGAGCATCGACGGGCTGCGCAAGCTCTATCCCGACGTCGCACGGCAATCGGATCTTGCGGCAAGGTTCTACACCGACAAGGTCTTCTCCGAGCCGGTGCGGTTGCTGGCCCGCTTGCATGCGGCAACGGGCGCGCCGACCTTTCGCTATCGCTTCGCCTATGTGCCCGAAGCCCAGCGCGGAAGTCCCGACGAAGGGCACGGTCGGGAATTGCAGTTCATCTTCGGTGCCGAGGGGGTGCCGGGCGCCGGCATCCTTTCGCGACGGGATCGCGCGGTCGCAAGCCGCATGCGCGCCTACTGGATCAACTTCGCGACGAGCGGAAATCCCAACGGCCCGGACCTGCCGCGTTGGGATGCGGTCGCCGATCGCGATCGCCTGCTATTGATCACGGATGATCGCATCGCGAGCGGTGACGACCCCTGGTTGGAGCGCCTGGACCGGCTCGCGCGCTGAGGTTCGAAGGATGAGTTGAGATCAAGCCGCGAGTTCGACGCGGGGGGCCGGGCTCAGCCGGTCTTCCTCCAGATAGTCCATCGCGCCGTCCTTCTCGACGGCGTAGAACTGCTGGCCTTCCTTCGATCTGAAGGCAGCGCGGACGACGCCGCGGCGGCCCTTGTCACTGTTGACGACGTCCCCCAGCGAAAACTTCCTCATCACACGTCCCTGGCTTCTGGCCGACTGCTTCGGCCACGCCGGGGATTTTGGAAGGCAAATCGTTAACGGCTTGCTAACCATACGCGTTTCCCTATGCTCGCCGCCGTTTCGCGCGGATGACACCTGCGCCCCTTGCCGAACAGACGAGCCGAGGCCTATGACGCGAGTTCCGACCTTCTTTTTGTCGCATGGCGGCGGCCCCTGGCCGTTCATGGAGGACAGGCGGGTGCAATATGCCAAGACCGCCGAGGCGTTCGGCCGGTTGCCGCAGCGTCTGCCGGCGAAACCCAAGGCGGTGCTCGTCATCACCGGCCATTGGGAGGCCGATGCGTTCACGGTGTCGACCGCGGCACATCCGCCGATGGTGTACGACTATTACGGTTTCCCCGAGCACACCTATCATCTGAAATATCCGGCGCCGGGCAAGCCCGAGCTCGCCGCCGAGGTGAAGGCGCTGCTCGTGCGCGCCGGCCTCGATTGCCGCGAGGATGCCAATCAGGGATTCGACCACGGCACCTTCGTGCCGCTCGGGCTGATGTATCCGAACGCCGACATGCCGATCGTGTTGCTGTCGCTGAAATCGAGCTACGATCCGGGCGAACACATCAGGGTCGGGGAGGCGATCGCGCCGCTGCGCGATGAGGGCATCCTGATCATCGGCAGCGGGCTCACCTATCACAACATGCGCGGCTTCGGACGGCCGGAGTCGAAGCTGGTCTCGTATGATTTCGAGGCTTATTTGAACGAGGCGATCAGCCATCCGGATGCAGCACGGCGCAACGCAATGCTGGTCGACTGGGAGAATGCGCCGAGCGCACGCCTTGCGCATCCCCGCGAGGACCATCTGCTGCCGCTGATGGTGGCCGCCGGCGCTGCCGGCAGCGATGTCGGCCATCGCGTGTTCGTCGACGAGGTCGCGAACGTCGCGATGGCGTCGTATGTGTTCGGCGGCTGATCTCGCCGCCAGCGCCGCGATCAGGCGGCAGCTGTGGCGTCCGAGGCACAGTTCTCCAACAACTGGCTTCCAATCGGGAGGACTGTCGATTTTGTCTAGACGAACAGTGCTAGTGCCGGCTTACTCTTGATTGCCCGAGTCTAGAGACACTTCGGTTTCAGGATTATCGACGCCTCTGATGACGCTGCATGTCACGGTCAACGACGCTCACGCTGGCGCCCCCCGCTGTGACATGAAGGCGGTCATCGCCGTAGTTGGACTTGCGATCGAAGCCAGAATAGCCGGCGCGCCAGCGATGATCGCTGATGGTGACCGGACCGCCTTTTACTTGCGTGACGCTATCAGACACGGCGCGCGCGGCATTATAAGTTTTGGGGTATGCGGCGGGCTAGATCCGAAGCTCCGACCAGGTCACATCGTCATCGCCTCGTCGGTATTTGCCGCGAAAGATGAAGCTTATCCAGCTGACCTCCCCTGGGCCGAGGAGCTCCTTCGGATGATCCCGGGTGCCAGCTACTCTGCGATAGCTGGAGTCGCTTCCCCGATGACAAGTCTTGAAGAGAGGCGGGACTTCCATGGCATCACCGGGGCGGTTGCCGCCGATATGGAGTCGCAGATCGTCGCTCGAATTGCTTCCGAACTCAGAATTCCCTTTGCCGTCTGTCGTGTTGTTCTAAACCCTGCTCATCGAAAACTTCCGAGGGCAGCGCTCATAGATATTGGGCCCGCAGGTAAGCCTGAACTGCGCAAGATTGGACGTTCGCTTGTTCAAGACCCGGGGCAACTCCCAGGTCTTAGCCGGCTCGCCGTTGACTCTGTCATGGCGGTGATGGCTTTGCGCAGCGCCAAGCGACGGATCGGAGCTCACTTTGGTTTCCCGCACCTGTATTCACGAAACCCAGTTCCCATTCCGACGCGTGCACTTGAAACGATAGCCACACGCGCCTGATCCTGCAGTAGCGCGCTCCCGATCCTAGACTTCAGACTTGTCCAGGTCCGAGATGGTGGTGTTTGAATCTGCACGCCGGCGCAGGAAGACGTTACTCACCGAAAGAGCCGGCGCGGCCAAAATATCCGCCAGCGCATTCCAGGAAAACGTTGGCCGAGGCGCGCCCGCATGGCACGAAGTCTGCTCGGCCGCTCGTCCGATGCAGCCTCGTCGTCTCATAAATCGCCAGGCGAGCGGGTTCCAGTCGCGCCAGACCTGCTCCGCCCTTTGGGATAGCAAGCCAGAGACGATTTCCGGCGCAGGTCCGAAGACCTCAGGCAGTTTGCTCGACAAATTGTTGTCCGACAGAACGTCCCATCTCGAAAATCCGCCCATGATCGGAGATGAAATGGCGAACACCACGCGACCAATCCGCGCCTCACGTGTCGGGAAAGAACACATTGGGCAAGGTTCGACGATTGAATACAAAGTGCAATCCGGCAAACGCTTTTGTCTTAGAATCTTCTGCGCCTCTGAAAGAGCCACGAGTTCCGCGTGTCGGGTCACGTCGCATTCCGATGAAACGTGGTTAGTCGCTTCTGCGATGACCTGTCCTCGAGACGCGATTACGGCGCCGAATGGCAGCTCTCCTTCCTTCACCCCTTGCCGAGCGAGTTCGAGGCATCTTTCCATCATTCGCAGATCTTGGACGTCAGCTTCTGATCTACTCATAGGCGCCCCTTTGGGAACGCGAGAACGGTGTTGAGAATGCGTCTGTCGCCGCCCCTTCATATTACGGCGGCGTCGTAGCGATGTAGAATGTTTCCGGTGCCGCTACGGAGGCGGCTCCTGCGGCCTGGCATATTCGCAATTAAGCAGCGGGCTACAAACAGTCTGACTTGATCTGGATCAAGGACCGTTACCTTTCAGGTGCCGCACGGACCACACGATGATCTATTGTCTATGTCGGCTCCGGGGTCCCTCGAAAACAGACATCCCGGATTTTATGGGTACTCGCGCCAATCCGCTCTAAGCAGCTTCAACCTCAGCCGTATTTCAGCTTCATGAACAGGATACCGCCGGCGAGCACCATGGTGATGGCGTTGGCGGCGACCAGCGGCGCGTCGCCGCTGAGCAGGCCGTAGACCAGCCAGAGCGCCAGGCCCAGCACCATGACCAGGAACATGCCGAGCGAAATGTCTTCGGTCGAGCGGGTCTTCCAGACCTTGATGAATTGCGGCGCGTAGGCGACGGTGGTGCAGGTCGCGGCGGCAAAGCCGAGCAGCTTGATCGCGAAGGGGTCCATGGCCGCTCTATAGCATGGATTCGGCGATGAAAAATCCGTCGGATGGCGGGGGCTCACGCCCTTCGCGCCGCGATGATGCCGCGATAGAGCGCGGCATAGTCGCCCGCCCGGTTGCGCCACGAGACGTCCGTCGCCAGGCCCATAAGCTGCAATTTTCGCCACGCCGGCCTGTCGTGGAAGGTGAAGCTCGCACGTCCCAGCGCAGCCGAGAGATTTTTTGATGTGACCGGCCCGAACGTAAAGCCGGTGGCCGCGTCGCCGGCATCCCTGACGTCGGCGACCGTGTCCGCCAGTCCGCCGACACGCGATACGACCGGCACGGCGCCGTAGCGCAGCGCGCAAAGCTGGGTCAGGCCGCAGGGCTCGAACCGCGACGGCACGAGGAGCGCGTCGGAGCCGGCCTGGATCAGATGGGCGAGCGCCTCGTCATAGCCGATCACGGCGGCGATCCGTCCCGGATGCGCGCGCGCGGTCCCCTTGAAGCGCTCCTGCAACTCGGCATCGCCGCTGCCGAGCAGAGCCAGTTGCATGCCGTCGCCAAGGATGGTGGGGATGGCTTCGAGCAGGAGATCGAGCCCCTTTTGCCACGACAGCCGGCTGATGACGCCGAGCAGCAGCGCGTCGGGCAGCGGATCGAGGCCGAGCCGCTGTTGCAGGGCGGCCTTGTTGGCCGAACGGAACGCCAGCTCGTCGGGACCGAAGCGATAGGCGATGTGCGGATCGGTCTGGGGATTCCACACGGAAATGTCGATGCCGTTGAGAATGCCGCTCAACACGCTGGAGCGCTCGCGCAGGAGGCCGCCGAGTCCCATGCCGCCTTCGTCGCTCTGGATCTCCCGCGCGTAGGTCGGCGACACCGTGGTGATGCGATCGGCGAGCTGCAGCCCGGCCTTCAGAAAGCTCACGCCGCCGAAATATTCGACGCCATGGACGTCGTAGGAATCCCAGGGCAGGCCGATCGCGCCGATCAGCTCACGCGCGAACTTGCCCTGATAGGCCATGTTGTGGATGGTCATCACCGTGCCCGGCCGCGGGCGGTTGTCATAGTGCAGATAGGCCGGCGCGAGCCCCGCCTGCCAATCATGGGCGTGAACGACGTCGGGCACGAAGGACGGGACGAGGCCGTGGCCGATATCGGCCGCCACGCGCGACAGCGCCGCAAAGCGCACGCCATTGTCCGGCCAGTCGACGCCCTCGGCGGTGACATAGGGGTTGCCGGGCCGCGCGTACAGATGCGGCACGTCGAGCACGAACAGATCGAGCCCGGCATGCGAGCCGGCGAGCAGGCGCCCCGGCCCGCCGAAATAATCCGGCCAGCGCCGGATTTCGTCGGCACCCGACAGCAGCCGCATCACGTCCGGATAGCCCGGCATCAGCGTGCGCATCTCGACGCCATGCGTCTTCAACGCGATCGGCAGCGCGCCGGCGACATCCGCGAGGCCGCCGGTCTTGACGATGGGGTAGACTTCAGAAGCGACCGCGAGGACGCGAACAGACGTCATGTATTGAGCCTGTCGATCATCGGCTGGGTGATGAGCGAGATGCCCTGCTCGGTGGTGCGGAAGCGTTTGGCGTCGAGTTCGGGATCTTCCCCGATGACCAGCCCCTCGGGGATTTCCACGCCGCGGTCGATCACGACATTCTTCAATCGCGCGCCGCGGCCGACATTCACATACGGCATGATCACGGCATTCTCGACGTTGGCATAGGAGTTGATGCGCACGCCGGTGAACAGCAGCGAGCGGCGCAGCGAGGCGCCGGAAATGATGCAGCCGCCGGAGACCAGCGAGCTCACGGCCTGGCCGCGCCGGCTCTCCTCGTCATGGACGAATTTTGCGGGCGGGGTGATCTCGGAATAGGACCAGATCGGCCAGGCGCGGTCGAACAGGTCGAGCTCCGGCACAACGTCCGTGAGGTCGATGTTGGCGGCCCAATAGGCATCGACCGTCCCGACGTCGCGCCAGTAGGAACGCGGGTCGGAGCCGGAGCGGACACAGGAGCTGCTGAACTGATGCGCGATGGCGCGGCCGTTCTTGACGATATGGGGAATGATGTCCTTGCCGAAATCATGGTTGGAGTTCGGGTCCTCGGCGTCGCGCTTGAGCTCGTCGAACAGGAATTTCGCGTCGAATACGTAGATGCCCATGCTGGCGAGCGAGACATCGGGTTTGCCCGGCATCGGCGGCGGATCTTTCGGCTTTTCCAGGAACTCCTGGATCCAGCCGTTCTCGTCGATATGCATGATGCCGAAGCCGGAGGATTCCGCGCGCGGCATTTCGAGGCAGCCGACCGTGACGTCGGCGCCGCTGTCGACGTGCTGCCGCAGCATCACCTCGTAGTCCATCTTGTAGATGTGGTCGCCGGCGAGCACCACGATGAAGCGGGCGTTGTGCGACTCGATGATGTCGATGTTCTGGTAGATCGCGTCCGCCGTGCCGACATACCACATGTTCTCCGACACGCGCTGGCTCGCGGGGAGAATGTCGAAGCTCTCGTTGCGCTCGGGGCGAAAGAAGTTCCAGCCCATCTGAAGATGCCGGATCAGGCTGTGCGCCTTGTACTGGGTGGCGACCGCGATGCGGCGGATGCCCGAGTTCACCGCGTTCGACAATGCGAAATCGATGATGCGGGACTTGCCGCCGAAATAGACGGCGGGCTTGGCGCGCCGGTCGGTCAGCTCCAGGAGCCGGCTGCCGCGTCCGCCAGCCAGGACAAACGCCAGCGCCTGACGGGCGAGCGGCTCATTTCCGGCGGCACTCATGTCATCCTCCCACACTCTGGCGCAGCCGGGACCTTCGCGAGAAGCCTCTCGGTCGCGCACCATATTGGAACCGATAGTAACGGTACGAATAGTAAATCGGGAAGATGCTTGTTGGTTGCGAATGCCCGGGAAGCTTAATGCTTTGCCGTGGTGATCGACTTCCGGTGGTGTCGTCCTGGTGTCATATCCTCGCGGTCAGCATGCCGCATCCGGCAGGCGGCCCGATCACATTTGAGGCAGGCCCGGCTGTTGTGCGCCGCACGCGAAATCGAGGCTTTGACTTGGCGCCGGGATGCCCGATCATGGTGTGTAATCCTTTTTCCAAATGAAACGTCAGACAGGGAGCAAGACGATGACGATCTGGAAAACGGCGATTGCCTGTTCGCTGGCGGGCGCGGTCATGGCCAGCCAATTCGAGCAGGCGGCGGCAGCGCCGCTGCCGACCAACGTCGCGGCCATGAAGGCCGCGGCCGGCGACGATGTCACGCAGGTGCATTGGCGTGGCGGCGGCTGGGGATGGGGTCTCGGCGGCCTCGCGGTCGGCGCGATCATCGGCGGTGCCATCGCCAGCAGCGCGCCTTACGGCTATGGCTATTATGGCGGCGGCCCGTACTACGGCGGCTACGGATATCCGGGCTACGGCTACGGCTCCGGTTATGCGCCGGCGTATTATGGTTACGGACCGGCCTACGCCTATCCGCGATACTACCGGCCCTATCGCCCGTATTACGGCTACGGCTATGGCTACTATCGGCCGTACCGCGCCTATGCGCGTCCCTATTATCGCGGCTATTGGTAATCGCGCGGCTAGAGCGAGAGCCAGACGATCAGGCTCATGCAGGCGAAATGCGCGAGCACGATCGCGGCGAGATGAAGCGGGCCGGCCTTGAGGCTGAGCCTGCTCATCTCGCCGCCTCCGCCTACAGCCGTTTCCGTTCCGATGAATCGGAACGGGGCTCTAGATTCTTGCTTTGACGCGTTTTCTTCACGCGAACCGGTATCCACTTCGCTCGAAAACGCTCTAGTTTGACCCCGCGGCCGCGGCGGTGAAGCTGCGGTCGACGGCTTGGTTCACGTCGAGCTTCTTCGGCAGGATGCCGTAGCGCGTCGAGCGGTCGGCGGCCTCCTGCACCTCCTTCACCACGTTCTCGTCGATCACGATCGGGCTGGTGCGCTGCGCGGTGTAGGCCGAGAGCAGTACATCCTCGGGCAGCTTGGTCAGCTCGGCCGTGTTCTTCGCATACTCAGGCAAGTGATCCAGCGACCACAGCCGCGCCTTGTTCAGCCGCTGCACGAGGTCCTGCACCGCCGCGCGCTTGGTGGCGATGGCGTTGTCGGAGGCGACGATGAAGGTGATGGTGGGCGTGAGGCCCTCGCCGTCGGCGATCACGCGGGCCTTGTCCTTCAGCGTCGCGAACGAGACGTAGGGCTCCCACACCGCCCACGCGTCGATCGAGCCCGCCACCAGCGCGATCTTGGCGTCGACCGGGCCGAGCGGCGCGAAGGTCGCGTCCTCGAGCTTGATCTGTGCCTTCTCCAGCGTCGCGTCGATCAAAAACTGGCCCCAGCCGCCGCGGGTGCCGGCGAGGCGCTTGCCCTTGAGGTCGGCGGCCGATTTGATCGGCGAATCCTGACGCACCAGGATGGCCTGCGTCTTTGCATCCGAGCGCGTGCCGCCGATCGCCTTGATCGGCGCGCCGGCAGCAAAGACCGAGAGGAAAGAGAGATCGCCGGTATAGCCGACGTCGAGCGCACCGGCGTTGAGCGCTTCCAGGATCGGTGCCGCGGCGGGGAATTCCGACCATTCGATTCTGTACGGCAGGTCCTTCGCGTAACCTGAAATCTCCAGCAGCGAGCGGTTGCCGCCCTTCTGGTCGCCGACCCGGAGCACGACCGCGTCGGCCGCGAATGATGCGGCGGCCGTCGACAAGGTGATGGCGGCAGCGAGTAGCGATGCCGCAAGCCGGCGCGTGATGGAATGATCGTGGGAGTTGATGTTCATGTGGCCTGTCTTGTTTGATCTGTCTTGTTGCTTGGCTCACGACGCGTGAGCGAACGATGCAGCGAGACGATCAAGTCTATGATCGCGCGATACGCAGTCAATGAAATGGCCGACCGTATTACGTGCGCGATGAGCAAGGACGTTTCAACGAACCCGCACTTTCGAGAAAGCGGAGCGAGCGCAGATCAAAATGCGCAAGAATGATGCAGGCAAGGGAGTCCTGTGCTGCGCTCGCCGGCGGCGCGTCGCTGGAAATCGTTTCATCGTGTCTGCGCGCGCCGATGGAGAGAATGACTTCGCTACGCGCCACATTCGAAATTCCATTTCATTGACGATGCAGTGAACGCGCCGCATGATTTGCGCATCGCATCAACGCGGCGCGTGAGGCGCCGACGGAAAGATTTTCTCTCAACGCAGCTCCCCACGGAACATGCGCAACGCGAACCGTTGTGCAAACGGCGGAGCCATGCCAGCGCAGGAGTTAGCGGCCAATGAACAACGAGACCAAGCGCGGCGGATCGAGCCTCGACCGGCGCCACTTGCTCCAGGCAGGCTTCGCGGCAGCCTTGGTCGCGCCGCTGGGTGCGCAGGCCTTCGCGCCGCGCGCGATCGCGCCCGGCGTCGATCTGTCGGAATTCCCGCTGTGCCGGACGGCGGCAGATACGCCTGCGCTCACCGGCGCGCCGCGCAAGCTGAAACTGTCGTGGAACGCCGGTGCGGTCTGCCTCGCGCCGGTGCCGGTCGCCATCGAGCACGGCTTCTTCCGGAAGCACAATCTCGACGTCGAGCTCGTCAACTATTCCGGCTCGACTGACCAGCTGCTCGAAGCCATCGCCACCGGCAAGAGCGACGCCGGGCTCGGCATGGCGCTGCGCTGGCTGAAGCCGCTGGAGCAGGGCTTTGACGTCAAGATTGCCGCCGGCACCCATGGCGGCTGCATGCGCGTGCTGTCGCGCACCGACTCCGGCGTCGCCAGGCTCGCCGATCTCAAGGGCAAGATCGTCGCGGTGGGCGATCTCGGCGGCCCCGACAAGAACTTCTTCTCGATCCAATTGGCAAAACTCGGCATCGATCCGGTCAAGGACGTCGACTGGCGCGCCTATCCCGGCAATCTCCTCAACGTCGCCGTCGAGAAGGGCGAGGTGCAGGCGTTCCTATCGTCCGATCCGCTCGGCTATCTCTGGCTCAAGGACAGCCAGTACAAGGAGGTCGCATCCAATCTCGACGGCGAGTATCGCGAGAAGAGCTGCTGCATCCTCGGCCTGCGCGGTAGCCTGGTGCGCGAGGAGCCGCAGGTCGCGCGCGCCATCACCCAGGCGCTGCTCGATGCGGCGATGTTCACCGCGCAGAATTCGACGATCGCGGCGAAATCGTTCCAGCCTTACGCGCCGAAGACGGCGACGCTCGCCGACATCGAGGGCATGGTGCGCTACCACACCCACCATCATCATCCCGTCGGCGAGGTGCTGAAGCGCGAGCTGAAGGCCTATGCCGACGATTTGAAGAGCGTGCAGGTCTTCAAGCAGAGCACCGACACGGCGAAATTCGCGGAGCGCATCTATGTCGACGTATTCGCTGTCTGACGGCCTCGCCTCGGGCACGCCGCGGGTCTCGCGCGCGCCGCTGCTTGCGAACTGGGTGCGGGACTCCGGCGTGGGCGTTCTTGCCAGCGCGGCATGGATCGCGTTCGGGCTCTCCTGCCTGTGGTGGGAGGACGTCGGCGACTGGTCGCGCACGCATTCGCTCGGAATTGCCGCCTTCATCGTCGCTGTGGTCGCCTTGTTCGGAACCGTAGGCGCCGATTATCTCGGTTCGGCAGGACGCGGCTTGCGGAAACGCGCGCCCTGGCTGGTCGCACTCGCCTCATTCCTGACGCTGTGGGAGGTTGCGACCGCAAAATTCGCCTGGCTGCCGCTGCCGTTCTTCCCGCCGCCGCAATCGATCATCGAGGTCTATACCGACGATCTGCCAAAGCTGCTCGACAGCGTCTTTGCCTCGGTCAGGCTTCAGCTCGGCGGCTATCTGATCGGCGCCACGATCGGCTTTTTGACCGGCGTCTCGATCGGCTGGTCCCGCGCCGTCGGCTATTGGGTGCATCCGGTGCTGCGATTCATCGGCCCGCTGCCCGCGACCGCCTGGCTGCCGATCGCGTTCTTCACCTTTCCCTCGAGCTGGAGCGCCTCGACCTTCCTGATCGCGCTGGCGACCGGCTTCCCGGTCACGGTGCTGACCTGGTCGGGCGTCGCGAGCGTCAGCAATGCCTATTACGACGTCGCGCGCACGCTGGGGGCAAAGCCCTCGTTCCTCGTTCTGAAGGTCGCGATCCCTGCGGCATTGCCGCACGTCTTCGTTGGCCTGTTCATGGGGCTCGGCTCGTCCTTCGCCGTGCTGGTCGTCGCCGAGATGATCGGCGTCAAGGCCGGGCTCGGCTGGTACCTGCAATGGGCGCAGGGCTGGGCCGCCTACGCCAACATGTATGCGGCGCTGATCGTGATGTCGCTGCTCTGCTCCGGCGCGATCACGCTGCTGTTTTCGATCCGCGATCGCCTGTTGGTCTGGCAGAAGGGGACCGTCAAATGGTAGCCGCAGCTCTTGCCGAAGCGGTCACGCATCCGGCTGCCGGCGCCGCGCTCGATATCGAGCAGGTCAGCCATGCCTTCGACATCGACGGCGCCGAGCTGCCGGTGCTCAGCGACGTCAGCATCTCGGTCGAGCCCGGCGAATTCGTCGCGTTGCTCGGCCCGTCCGGCTGCGGCAAGTCGACCTTGCTGCGGCTCGTCGCCGGCCTCGACAAGCCCAAGGCCGGAACGCTGCGCGAGGACGAGGCTCGCATCACCCGCCCGCATCCCTCGCGCGTCGTCGTGTTCCAGGATCCGACGCTGTTTCCCTGGCGCTCGGTCTGGGACAATGTCGCGCTGGGGCTGGAAGCCCAGGGCATCCTCAAGAGCCAGCGCCACCGCGTCGATGCCGCGCTCGATCTCGTTGGGCTGTCGTCCTTCCGCAAGGCCTATCCGCACCAGCTTTCCGGCGGCATGGCGCAGCGCGTGGCACTCGCCCGCGCGCTGGTCAACGATCCCAAAATCCTGATCCTCGACGAGCCGCTCGGCAAGCTCGACTCGCTCACCCGCATCACCATGCAGGCCGAGCTCGTCTCGCTCTGGCAGCGCAAGGGCTTCACCACGCTGCTGGTGACGCATGACGCGGAGGAGGCGCTGGTGCTGGCCAACCGCGTCATCGTGTTCAGCGATCGCCCCGCGCGCGTGAAGGCCGACATCCGGGTCGACCGGCCCTATCCGCGCCACCGCGGCGATCCTTATCTGGGCGATCTGCGCCGCCAGATCCTCGGCCTCTTGGGGTTGGATGCCACATGGTAACTTCTGTAGCCAAAGGGCGGCTGGCCCATAGCGAACCCGACTACATCGCCCGCGCCGAGACGTTGGCGGAAGCCTTTGCCGCGCGTGCAGCCGAGCACGACCGTACCGGCAGCTTTCCCTTCGAGAACTTTCGCGAGCTCTCCGAGGCGGGCCTGCTGTCGCTGACGGTGCCGGCGGCCCATGGCGGAGCTGGCGCCGGCGCGAGATACGCCGCGCGCGTCATTGGCATCGTCGGCAAGGCCGATCCCTCGACCGCGCTGGTGCTGTCGATGCACTACATCAACCATCTGGTGATGGCGCGCAGCCCGAGCTGGCCGGCGCGGCTGTCGCGCAAGCTTGCGCGCGAGACGGTCGAAGGCCTCGCGCTCGTCAACGCGCTGCGCGTCGAGCCCGAGCTTGGCTCGCCGGCGCGCGGCGGCCTCCCGGCGACGATCGCGCGGCGGACAGAGACCGGTTGGCGCCTGACCGGTCACAAGATCTATTCGACGGGGGCACCAATCCTGAAATGGTATCTGGTCTGGGCGCGGACCGACGAGGCCGAGCCGCGGATCGGTCAGTTCCTGGTGCCGGCGGGCCTTCCGGGCACGCGCATCGTCGAGACCTGGGACCATCACGGCCTGCGCGCCAGCGGCAGCCATGACGTCATCTTCGACGACGTCGTCATCCCGTTCGATGCCGAGGTCGATGTCCGCAAGCCCGCGGACTGGCGCGCGCCCGATGTCACGCAGGCCACCGTGCACACCGTGTTCGTGGCCGCGATCTATGACGGCATTGCACGGGCGGCACGCGACTGGTTGGTCACCTTCCTGAAGACGCGGGTGCCGGCCAACCTTGGCGCGCCGCTGGCGACGCTACCGCGCGCCCAGGAGATCCTCGGCGGCATCGAAGCGCGGCTCGCGGTCAATGCGCGTTTGATCGACAGCTTCGCGTCCGATTTCGATGACGGCTTGCAGGTGAGCGCGATCGAGTCCAACATCATCAAGCTGACGGTGACCAATAACGCCGTAGCCGCAGTGGAGGACGCCTTGTCGCTGACCAGCAATCACGGTCTGTCGCGCAAAAATCCGCTGGAACGGCATTACCGCGACGTGCTCTGCGGCCGCGTTCACACCCCCCAGGACGACACCACGAAAATCTCCGCCGGGCGCGTTACGCTCGGTATCTGACAAATCATCAAGTGGAGCCTTGCCATGTCGGTCGAGTTCATCGGCTTTATCACCAACAACAATTCTTCCGAGACCATCGTCCGCTCGGGCCCCGTGCTCGATCCGCCCTATATCGAGACAGTGGCAAAGGCGCATGAGCTCGCCGGTTTCGACCGCGCACTGCTGGCGTTCCATTCGACCACGCCGGACGCGCTCCAGGTCGCCCAGCACGTCCTGACCATCACCAAATCGCTGAAGGTGATGATCGCGCAGCGGCCGGGCTTCACCGCGCCGACGCTCTTGGCGCGCCAGCTTGCCACGTTGGACCAGTTTTATGGCGGCCGCGTGTCACTGCACGTCATCACCGGCGGCAACGCCATCGAGCTCAGGCAGGACGGCAACACGCTCGACGACAAGGACGAACGCTATGCCCGCACCAGCGAGTTCCTCGACGTGGTGCGACTGGAATGGACCAGCGAGAAGCCGTTCAGCTACAGCGGCAAGTATTACAACGTCGAGAACGGCTTTTCACAGGTGAAGCCGTTGCAGAAGGGTGGCATCTACACCTTCGTCGGTGGCGGCTCGGATGCCGCAATCGAGGTCGCCGGCAAGCACGCCGACACTTTCGCGCTGTGGGGCGAATCCTATGCGCAGGTGCGCGACGTCACCGCGCGCGTTCATAACGCGGCCGTCAGGCACGGGCGACCGACGCCGCGCTTCAGCCTGTCGGTGCGGCCGATCCTTGCCGATACAGAGGAGAAGGCCTGGAAGAAAGCCGACGAGATCCTCGAGCGTGCCACGGCGCTCCAGGACCAGACCGGCTACCGCAGGCCGAACCACGCCACCGACGGCGCCAAGCGCCTGCTCGCGCTCGCCGACCAGGGCAGCCGCATCGACAAGCGGCTGTGGACCGAGATCGCGAAGCTCACCGGGGCCAACAGCAACACCACGGCACTAGTCGGCACGCCCGAGCAGGTCGCCGAAGTGTTCGGCGACTATTACGATCTCGGCGTCAGCCATTTTCTGATCCGCGGCTTCGATCCGCTGATCGATGCCATCGAATACGGCCGCGAGCTGATCCCGCTGACCCGCAAGCTGATCGCGGAACGTCAGGTCGCCCGTGGTGAGGCCGCGGAATGATCCGTCTCATGTTGGCCGGCGCGCTGCTGCTCGGCTCGCTTGACCTGACGGCAGCGCAAACCACCCTGCGCATCGGCGACCAGAAGGGCAATTCGCAGGCCGTGATGGAAGCGGCGGGCGTGCTCAAGGACGTCCCCTACAGGATCGAGTGGAAGGAGTTTCCGGCGGCCGCGCCGCTGCTCGAAGCGCTGAGCGCCGGCGCGATCGAGACAGGGCTCGTCGGCGATGCGCCCTTTACCTTCGCCGCCGCCTCCGGCGCGCCGGTGAAGGCGATCGCCGCGATCCGGCAGACGCGGGAAGGGCTTGCGATTCTGGTGCCCGAGAATTCACCGATCAAGTCGTTCGCCGATCTGCGTGGCAAGAAGATCGCGACCGGCCGCGGTTCGATCGGTCATCAATTGATCCTCGCCGCACTGGAAAAGAACGGCTGGGCTGCGTCCGACGTGCAGATCGCGTTCCTGGCGCCATCGGACGCCAAGATCGCCTATACGCAAGGCTCCGTCGATGCGTGGTCGACCTGGGAGCCCTATGTCAGCCAGGAGGAGGTGCTGTTCAAGTCGCGCCGCATCATCACCTCGGAGGGCCTGACGCCGGGCCTGAGCTTCCAGGTGGCGCGGCCCGAGGCCATCCGCGATAAGCGCGCCGAGCTGACGGATTTCGTTCGGCGCCTCACCGCGGCACGAGCGTGGTCGCTGAATAACGTCAACTTCTATGCGGAGACCTGGGGCAGACTGATGAACATTCAGACCGCGGTACCCCTCAACTGGCTGTCGCGCGCCAAGATCCGGATCGCGCCGATCGACGACGGCGTGGTGGCGGACGAGCAGAGCACGATCGACCTGTATCTCCGCTGGGGCCTGATCAAGCAGAAGCTCGATGCGGCCGAGATCGTCGATCGTTCTTTCGCGGACGCGATTGCGAAGGCGGGATTGTAAGGCTGAGCGATAGCAACAGCTCTCGTGTCCATTCATCTACAAACATTGCGGCTCGATGGATTCCGGGCTCGCCCTTCGGGCGCCCCGGAGTGACGATGGTGGGGGACGAAAAGCTCACGAGTCCCTCAAGCATCCGTGAAGCGAGAAGAACATCGCCAGAGCAACCGCCGTTCTCGACAGATTCGTTCTGCATTTCCTCTCATCAACAACACCCACATTGCTATTTGCACTCCCTCCCTTGCACCACACCGCATCCCGTCAAAAATCAATCGGACGACCACATCGGGAGACCGGCTATGGGCCTGCAAGAAACAAAAATCGAATCGCTTCCCTTCGTCACCGCCGAACTGAACTATCTCGCACCGGTTCCGGGCAAGCCGCGCACCTACGCCTTCGATCCGCCGCCGGGCGAGCCCAAGAGCACCTCGCTGCCGGAGCCGCATCAGGTCCCGATCTTCGACGCGCGGCTGATCGCGAACAATTTCTCGCTCGATCGCGAGGGCTTTGCGCTGGTGCGCCATCCGAACCAGGTGAAGGACTTTTACAACGACGAGGAGGTGAGGGCGGTCTACTATCCGGCGGTCGAAGCCTTCCTGCGCGCGACGTTGAAGGCCGATCGCGTTGTCATCTTCGATCACACCGTGCGCAGGCGCGTCGAAGGCGCCGCCGACATTCGCGGCGTCGGCCCGCGCCAGCCCGCCACCCGCGTCCATGTCGACCAGACCGCGCTCTCGGGCGCCAACCGCGTGCGCGAGCATCTGCCTGACGAGGCCGAGGAGCTGCTCAAGGGTCGTGTGCAGGTGATCAATCTCTGGCGCCCGATCCGCGGTCCCTTGCGCGACTCGCCGCTCGCGATGGCCGACGGCACGACGGTGGCGCCGGATGATCTCGTCGCCTCCGACCTGATCTATCCCAACCGCCGCGGCGAGACCTATTCGGTGAAATACAATCCGAACCACCGCTGGTTCTATTTCCCGGAGATGACGCCGGACGAGGCGCTACTATTGAAGTGCTACGACTCCGTAACCGACGGCCGCACCCGCTTCGGGCCGCACACCGCCTTCGTCGATCCGACCACGCCGGCGGATGCACTGCCTCGCGAAAGCATCGAGGTCCGCACGCTGGTGTTTCACAAGCAGTAACAAAGTGTGATGGCACTGCCGGGCGTCGCCCGGCAGTTCCTGGAACTTAAGGGAACAAAGCGACGTTTGCAGCGCGGGGCAGGGCCAACCGGGAGCGGTGCCGTGCGAGCGCAGACGACATTATTATTATTGCTTTGTGTGACGACCTCTTCTCTCGCCCTCATTTCAATCGTGCATGCCGAGAGCGGGCTCGCCTCATATTATGGATACGGAAAAGCCGGCAAAGGCGGCGACCTGACCTGCGCCCACCGGACCCGCCCGTTTGGCACCGTGCTCAGGGTGTCCTACGGTAGCCGCTCGATCCAATGCCGCGTCAACGATCGCGGCCCCTTTATCCGCGGACGTATCGTCGATCTCTCCGTGCCGGCCGCCCGTGCGCTCGGCATGATGAGCGCGGGCGTGGTGCGCGTCTCGGTGGATTAGGCCCGCAAGCGCGCTATAGTGCCGCCCAAACCGGGGGTGAGGGGCGCTATGGCAAGAATCAGGGTGGGGCTCGTGGGCTGCGGCTTCGTGTCGGAGCTGCACATGTACGCGTTCCGGCGCGTCTATGGCGTGGATGTCGAGGTCGCGGCGGTGGCCGCGCGCGGCGACCACGTCGTTGAGTTCGCCCGCCGTCATCAGATCCCGCGCAGTTATCGCAGCTTTGCCGAGCTGATCGCCGACCGCGAGCTCGATGTCATCGACATCTGCACGCCGCCCAATCTCCATGCCGAGATGATCGTAGCCAGCATGCAGGCCGGCAAGCACGTGATCTGCGAAAAGCCGTTTGCCGGCTATTTCGGTCGTGAGGGCGACAAACAGCCGATCGGCAAGCATGTCCCGAAGGCCGTGATGTATGAGCGTGTGCTGGAGGAGATGGACGCGACCCGTGCCGCGATCGAACGCACCGGCAAGCTTTTCATGTATGCCGAGGACTGGATCTATGCGCCTGCGGTGACCAAGACCGCGGAGATCATCAAGGCGACCAAAGACAAGATTCTGTTCATGAAGGGCGAGGAAAGCCATTCCGGCTCGCACGCGGCGCATGCCGCGCAATGGGCGATGACCGGCGGCGGCTCGCTGATCCGCATGGGCTGCCATCCACTCTCGGCCGTGCTTTACCTCAAGCAGGTGGAGGCCAAGGCGCGCGGCGAAACCATCCGCGTCGCCAGCGTGACCGGTGACGTCGGCAATGTCACGGCTGGCCTGAAGCCGGAGGAACGCACCTACATCAAGGCCAATCCCGTCGATGTCGAGGACTGGGGCACGCTGACTGCGACCTTCTCCGACGGCACCAAGGCGACCGTGTTCTCCGGCGACATGATCATGGGCGGCGTGCGCAATCTGATCGAGACCTACACGAGTGGCGGCTCGCTGTTCGCCAACATCACGCCGAACACGCATCTGATGAGCTACCAGACCAGCGAGGAAAAGCTCGCCAACGTCTACATCACCGAAAAGGTCGACCGCAAAACCGGCTGGCAATATGTCTGCCTGGAGGAGGAATGGACCCGCGGCTATCTCCAGGAGATCCAGGATTTCATGGAATGCGCCGCGACGGGCCGGCAGCCGCTGTCGGACCTCGCGCTGGCGTATGAGACCATCAAGGTGAACTACGCGGGGTATTGGGCCGCGGACGAGGGACGGCGGGTGGTGTTGTAGGCCACCGGCGGAGCCGCAGTTCACCTCGCCCCGCTTGCGGGGAGAGGTCGGAATTCAAGCGCAGCTTGTATTCCGGGTGAGGGGGACTCTCCGCGAGTCCGACTATCACCACCCCCGTGGAGACTCCCCCTCACCCCAACCCTCTCCCCGCAAGCGGGGCGAGGGAGCGCAGTCCCGCTGCGGCGATAAACTTTCCCTACGTCCCGTAAGTCGAGCCCTTCGGCAGCGGAAATACCGGGTCCTGCGTGCGGATGTTCGTCGGCCACACCACGGAGATGTGCTCGCCGGCGTTCTGCATCACCACCGGTGTCGAGCGTTCGTTCTGGCCGGAGAGTGGCGTGCCCGGCGGGAAGAATTTCACGCCATAGCCCTGGATGGTGCCGCCGGCGGGGATGTCGACGTCGAGCGCGGCCTTGCGGATCGCCTCGGGCTCGAAGCTGCCGTACTTTTCCTTGGCGACCGGCAGCACRTTGTTGAGCAGCACCCAGGTCTGGTTGAAGCCCATCGAGCAGTGCGGCGGCACGTCGGTGGCGCCGGTCTTGGCCTTGTAGCGCGCGACCATGGCGTTGGTCAGATCGCCGATACCCGGTGCGAGCTTTGCCGGATCGAGCAATTGCGCCGGCACCGGATCGATGTTGCAGAAATTGTCGATGTCGGGACCAAAAGTGGCGCGCAGCTTGTCGAGCTGGCTGTAGCCGGCGCCGGCGCCGAACAGCATCTTGAAGCGCAGGCCGCTCTCGCGCGCCTGGCGCAGGAACAGGGTGATGTCGGGGTTGTAGCCGGCATGCGAGATCACGTCGGCCTTGGCCCGCTTGATCTTGGTCACCAGCACCGAGAGGTCGGGCGCCGAGGCCGAATAACCCTCGCGCAGCACCACCTGGATGCCGGCCTCCTTGGCGTAGGCCTCGTCGGCGGCGGCGACGCCAACACCGTAGGGGCCGTCCTCATGGATCAGTGCGACCTTGACCTCCTTGGGATCCATTCCGAGTTTTGCTTTCGCATGCTCGGCGAGGAAACCGGCGAAAGCCTGGCCGTACTGATCCGAGTGGATCTGCGCGCGAAACACGTATTGCAGGTTCTTGTCCTTGAACACGGCGGTCGAGACCGCGGTCGTGATCCAGAGGATCTTCTTCTGCTGCTCGACCTTCGCCGCGAGTGGCACCGCATGCGAGCTCGCATAGACGCCGTTGATGATGTCGATCTTCTCCTGGCTGATCAGGCGTTCGGCCTCGTTGATCGCAACGTCGGGCTTGCTCTGGGAATCCGCGGCGACTGGAACAATCTTGGTCTTGCCGCCGATACCGCCTTTCTCGTTGACGAGATCGATCGCGATCTGCGCGCCGATCGACGAGGCCACCGAGCCGCCGGCGGCAAACGGGCCGGTCAGGTCGTAGATCAGGCCGATGCGCAATGTCTCGGCTTGTGCCCTGGCGCGCGTCCAATCGAGGCTGAGTGCGGCGGCGGCCGCCGCCGAGGTCTTCAGCAGCGTCCTGCGTGAAGTGGGCATCCTATCCTCCCTCTGAACCGTCTTTGTGGCCGGCTTGCTATTTTTTCGAAGTATTGGGAGCGGGAGGTGGAAAGTCAACATCGCCCAAGGTCGATACCAGCGGCCGCGGCACACAACGCATGTGCGAAACGAGCCGGATCGAGCCCTCCGCTTCCCAACTCAGTCAGTTGGTGTCGGAACGGGTCGCCTCGAACACCGCGAAGCTCGCGCCGTCGAGCAACGGGATCACCCTTCCCAATCGGAAGCCGGCTCGCTCGAGCAGAGATCGATATTCCGCATCCGTGCGCTCCATGCCGGAAACATTGACCAGCATTTCCATGTCGATGTGAAGGACGCGCATCGCGTCGCGATGATTGGGCTCGATCCGCCGTTCGATCAGGAGAACCCTGGCATGCGCAGGCATCGCCGTGCGAACGTTTCGCAGGATTGCCAGCGATTGGTCATCGTCCCAATCATGAATGATTTGCTTCAGAATGTAGGCGTCCGCGTCCTTCGGGATGGATTCGAAGAAACTCCCGCCGATAGCCTCGCATCGCTCCCTCGCGCCTGCAGCCTCCAGTGCGGCGGCGGAGCCGGCCACGACGTCAGGCAGATCGTAGAGCACGCCGCGCATATTGGGATGAGCGGCCAGGATGGTCGCTAGCGTGAAACCGTGCCCGCCGCCGACATCGACGATGCGACTTACTCCTTGAAAGTCGTAGTGTTTGAGCAGCGCCGAACCCAATCGGGTGGAGCTCGTGGTCATCGTCGCGTTGAAGACCGCCGAAAGCCCCGCGTCCTTGCGCAAATAGTCGAACACCCCCATCCCATGTGCATGATCGAAGGCATGCTCTCCGGTTTGGACGGAGTGCAGGAGATGGCCCCAGGAATGCCAATGTGACTCGCCGAGCCACAGCCGCACCACTGGACAGATCGAGCCCGGAATGTCGGCGCGGAGGGTGGATCCC
Source organism: Bradyrhizobium sp. P5_C12 (assembly GCF_054049735.1). NCBI lineage: Bacteria > Pseudomonadati > Pseudomonadota > Alphaproteobacteria > Hyphomicrobiales > Nitrobacteraceae > Bradyrhizobium > Bradyrhizobium sp. P5_C12. Next base: position 53,099 of record NZ_JBFULU010000012.1, on the reverse strand, counting down.
AGCTGGGTGAGCTCAAACCTTCCCGGAGAAATCTCGTCGAACAGTCCTGCTCCGGCCAGAAAGCGCAGCAGCCGATAAAGCGTGGCGGCATGGGTCTTGGTCGTCACTGCCAGATCGTCGCATTGTCGCGGGCCGGCCGACAGCAGGTCGGGAATTCCAAGCTCGACAGCGACGTGCAGCGCCTGCGAGATGCGGTACCCGCCGATCAGCCTGAATATCTGGGCAAAATCTTCCGGCGCAGGGGGACGCCCTGGGGAGATGCTTGGGTCCATCTGAGATGCTCCGCGCCAGCAGGGAGGCGGTCAGTGTCGCATCAGGGGAACGAACCGCATTGTGGTCAGGGGAACTGGGGGCAGGTCAACGCGACCCAAGGTCGCTGTGGCGGCCGGTAATGCGCATCGCGACAGGGAAAGAAAAAACCCACCGCGCAAGGAGCAATGGGCGCGATGTCGGCTGCTGCGCCGGTTACTGCGACAGTTTCACGAAGCTCGGAAACTTCATCTTGCCTTCGGCGATCTTCTCGGGCCAGACCACGATCTGCTTGCCGTCCTGCCACTGGAAGACGAGGCCGGAGACCGCACCGGGGCCGGACTTGATGCCGTGGGTGAACTCGTCGTTCTTGCCGTAGAACTGGATCTGGCCGATCGTGCCCTCGAAGTCGGTCTTCTCGAGCTCGGCGACCATCTTGTCGGGATCGGTCGAGCCCGCACGCTTGATCGCGTCGGTGATGATGTAGACCTCGTCATAGGCGGTGTAGCCGGTATAGGCCGGCGGCGTGCCGAACTTGGCCTTGAAGGCCGCGGCAAACGGCTTCGTCTTGGAGGTCACGGCGACGTCGGGCGTCGCAACTGCGAGCGAGGGCACGCCGTCGGCGGCGCCATTGGTGTCCTTCCAGAAGGTCGGGCTCAAGGCTTGCGCGCTGATGCCGAACATCGGGATCGGCACCTGCTGGTTCTTCCACTGCACCGTCGGCTGACGCCGACATGGGAGATGCCGGTCACGATCACGTCCGGCTTCTTGCCCTCGATGTTGTTGAAGATCGGCGTGAAGTCGGTGGTGTCGGGCGAGAAGCGCACATGCTCGACGACCTTGAGTCCGGCCTTGGGCAGGCAGGCCTCGTAGCCGACGTCGAGCGGCTTGGTCCAGGCCGCGTCCTCGCTCATGATCGCAACCGTCTTGAACTTGAGCTTGTCGACCAGCAGATCCTTGGCCGCGTCGCAGACGAGCTGGGCCTGCGCTGCCGAGGTCAAATAGCCGTGGAAGGTGTATTTGTTCTTCTCGTAGTCGTTGTGGATCGCCTTGGTGATCTCGTTCGAGGCGGCGCCGGGCGTGATCAGCGGCATCTTCAGCCGCGCCGCCCAGGGCTCGAGCGCCAGCACGACCTCGCTGATATAGCTCGCGATCACCGCCGACACCTTGTCCTCGCTCACCGCGCGCTGGAACGCGCGCACGGAGTCGGCCGACGAGCTCTTGTTGTCATAGGTGACGATCTCGACCTTGCGGCCGAGGATGCCGCCCTTGGCGTTGATCTCGTCGGCGGCGATCTGCGCGCCGCCCGGCGTCGCAGCACCCGCGATCGACTGCACCTCGGCGATCACGCCGATCTTGATCGGATCACCCGATTGCGCGTAGGCCGGCGCGGCGAGGCACAGCGCCAGCGCGGAGGCGAGGACGCTACGGCTCAAAATCGTCGATGGTCGCATGGTCGTTTCGCTTCTTTTGTTTTGTTGTCGTTGTGAACGTGACGTCAGAGATATCCAGCACCGGCCTCGCTCGCGAAGCGGCCGGGATCGCCCTCCCAGACGATCCGGGCGTGTTCGAGCACATAGACGCGGTCGGCATGCGGCAGCGCAAAGGTCACGTTCTGCTCGCCGAGCAACACCGTGATCGACGTGGTCTGCCGCAGCTTCGTTAGTGCCTTGGACAGGAGCTCGAGGATGACGGGCGCAAGCCCCAGCGTCGGCTCGTCCAGGATCAGGATTTGCGGCTGCATCATCAGGGCGCGGCCGATTGCCAGCATCTGCTGCTCGCCGCCGGAGAGCGTCTGTGCCATCTGGCCCTGACGCTCCTTCAGGATCGGAAACAGCTCGAACAGCCGCGCGAGCTGCGCGGCGCGCTTGTCGTCGGACAGATGCTGGCCGCCGAGATCGAGATTTTCCCGCACGCTCATCTCGCCGAACAGCTCGCGCGACTCCGGGCATTGCACCAGGCCGCTGCGGGCAATCTTCGCCGCGCTCGTGCCGCGCAGCTTCTCGCCGCCGCGCATGATCTCGCCACTGTACGGCAGGAAGCCCGAGATGGTGTTGAACAGCGTGGTCTTGCCGGCGCCGTTGAGGCCGACGATGGAGACGAACTCGCCCTCGTGGACGTGGATCGAGACGTTCTCGAGCGCCTGCGCCTTGCCGTAATGGACGCTGACGTTCTCGACCTGTAGCAGCGGCACCTTGTCCTTGAAGCTGGTCTCGGGCCGCGCATGGATTTCGAGCGCGCCGCCGAGATAGACCTTCCGCACGGTCTCGTTCTTCATGACGTCGTCGGCCTTGCCGGTGACGATTTCCTCGCCGAGATACATCGCCAGCACGCGGTCGACCAGCGCGGCGACGCTCTTGACGTTGTGGTCGACCAGCATCACCGCGCGGCCGTCGTCGCGGAAGCTGCGGATCAGGTCGGAGAAGACGTCGACCTCGGCGCGCGTCAGGCCGGCGAAGGGCTCGTCGACCAGCACCACCTTGGGGTCGCGCGCGATCGCCTTGGCAAGCTCGAGCCGGCGCAGGTCGGCGAACGRCAGCGTCGGCGGACGGCGGTTCATCACGTTGCCGAGCCCGACGCGATCGGCGATCCACTTGGCGCGCTCGACCAGCGCCTTGTCGGGGAATAGCATGAACAGGCTGTCCGGCAGCAGCGCGACCAGAATGTTCTCCAGCACGGTCTGCCGGTTCAGCGGCCGCGAGTGCTGGAACACCATGCCAAAACCTTTGCGCGCGATCTTGTGCGCAGGCAAGCCGGCGACGTTTTCGCCCTCGAAGATCACTTCGCCGGCGGTCGGGCGCTCGATGCCCATCACGCTCTTCATCGCGGTCGACTTGCCCGAGCCGTTYGGTCCGATCAGGCCAAAAATCTCGCCGGCATTGACCTCGAAGCCGAGGTTCTTCACCGCGGTTAGCCCGCCAAAACGCTTGGTCAGGCCGCGGACTTCGAGCACAGCCCGGTTTGAAAGCCTCATATCCATCACGAACGAGCCTCGCGCGAGAGGGCCGCTCCGAGGAAGCCGCCGGGGAAGAACAGCACGACCAGCAGTGCGACCGCCGAGACGATGAAGGTCGCAAGCTCACCCGTGGGCCGCAGGAACTCGCCGGCGACGATCAGGAAGATCGCGCCCAGCGCCGCGCCGAGCACGGTACGCCGGCCGCCGAGCACGGCCGAGACGATGACGTTCACGCCGACCGCGACGTCGACGACGGTACCGACCGAGGCGGTGCCGAAGTAGAACACCAGAAGCGCGCCCGACAGCCCCGAGAAGAACGCGCTGACGATGAAGGCGGCGAGCTTGTGCTTGACGATGTTGAAGCCGAGCGCGCCGGCCTGTACCGGGTCCTGGCCGCTCGCCTGGAGCACCAGCCCGATCGGCGATTGCGACAGGCCGTAGAGGATCGCCGCCGAGATCGTCATGAAGCCGAGCGCGATCCAGTAGTTCGCACCGGCGTTGATGGTGATGACGTCGGGGATGGTCAGCCCGATCTCGCCGCCGGTGAGGTCGGCGAACACCACGATGAAATTCTGCAGCATCAGCACCGCAACCAGAGTGGTCAGGCCGAAATAGGGGCCGCGCACCCGGAGCGCCGGCAGCGCCAGCACCAGGCCGGCGATGACGGAGGCGAGCGCCCCCAGCACGATGCAGAGATAGACCGACCAGCCGAACTGGGCATTCAGGATGCCGGCGGTGTAGGCGCCGACGCCGATCAGGAAGGTTGGGCCGAAATTGACTTCGCCCGCAAAGCCGAACAGCAGGTCCCAGGCCATCGCGAACACGCCGAAATAGAACGCGACGGTGAGAAGCCCGAGCACGTAGCCGGAGACATAAAGCGGCAGCGTTGCCGCGATCACGACCAGCGCGAGGGAGATGAAGAACAGCCGTGTGGTAAAGAAGCCGGCCATCTCAGCGCCTCCCCAGAAGGCCCTGGGGCCGGATGTACATCACGAACACGAGCAGCAGCAGCGCCGGAATGGTGCGGTAGGCGGGCGAGACCAGATAGGCCGTGAGGGTTTCGAGATAACCGACCACGAAGGCCGCGATCAGCGAACCGGAGACGCTGCCGAGACCTCCGAGCACCACGATCGAGAACGCGCTCGCCGTCAGCGGTCCGACGCTGTAGGAGCTGACGCCGAGAAACATCCCAAGCAGCACGCCGGCGATGCCGGCGAGGATGCCGTAGATCCCCCACACCACGATGTAGATGTTGGTGAGCTCGAGCCCGAGCAGGGTGACGCCGCGCGGATTCATCGACGCCGCCAGCACCGCCTTGCCGGTGCGGGTGCGGTTCACCAGGAGCCACAGCAGCGCGATGACGAGGCAACACACGATCGCGGTGAAGATCTCGTTCTTCGGCGTGCGGACGCCGAGGATCTCGACCACGCCCTCGACGATCGGCAGCACCGTCTTGGCGTTGTTGGTGAAGAAATAGGCGATCAGCTCCTGGATCATGATGCCCCAGAGCAGCGTGCCTGTGAGGACGAAGATCTCCTTCTCCTCATTGGGGATGCGCCGGGAATCCTGGATCGGCTTCACCACCGCGAAGTAGGTGGCAAACGCCGTCACGAGGGCGACCGCGACCCCGATCAGAGCGCCGGCATAGGTGCCGACATTGAGCACGCTGGCGGCGGCCCAGGCCGCCACGGCTGCCGCCACCATGATGGCGCCGTGGGAGAGGTTGAGCACGCCGGAGACGCCGAAGATCAGCGTGAAGCCGGTGGCACCGAGGGCGTAGAGAGCGCTGATGGCGAAGCCATCGATCAGGATCTGGAATGCTCGCATCTATGATTGGCAATCGGGTCTATGGCTTGAGGGAAGGTGCTGCGTACGACGCATGTGGAAGCTCCCGGGAGGTGGTCCCGGGAGCTGTTCCGGCTAGTTGCTGAGCTTGACGAAGCCCGGGAATTTGACGTCGACCTTGGCGACGTCCTTGGGCCAGACCGCACTCTGCTTGCCGTCCTGCCATTGCAGCATCAGGCCGGTGATCAGGCCCTTGCCGTATTTGATCGAGTGGGTGAACTGATCGTCCTTGCCGTAGAACTGGACCCGGCCGATGGTGCCTTCCCAGTCGGTCTTCTCCAGTGCATCGACCAGCTTGTCGGCCTCGGTCGAGCCCGCCCGCTTCACCGCATCGGCGATGTAGTAGACCTCGTCATAGGCGGTGTAGCCGGCATAGGACGGATAATTGCCGAACTTCTTCTTGAAGTTTTCGGCGAACGGCACCGATTTCGGCGTCACCGCGACGCCGGGGCCGGAGACGCCCTGGTAGAGCACGCCCTCGGCCGCCTGATTGGTGTCCTTGCCAAAGGTCTCGTTGGTCGCCTGGGAGGAGATCCCGAACATCGGGATGGGCACCTGTTGGTTCTTCCACTGCACCGTCGGCTGCACGCCGACATGCGAGATGCCGGTGATGATCACGTCGGGCTTCGATCCCTCAATCTTGTTGAAGATCGGGGTGAAGTCGGTGGTGTCGGGCGAGAAGCGGATGTGGTCGAGCACCTTCAGCCCGATCTTCGGCAGGCACTCCTCGTAGCCGATGTCGAGCGGCTTGGTCCAGGCGGCGTCCTCGCTCATGATGACGGCCGTCTTCATGTGCATCCTGTCGACGAGCAGGTCTTTGGCGCCGTCGCAGACCGAGAGCGCCAGCGCCGCCGAGGTCAGGTAGCCGTGGAAGGTGTACTTGTTCTTCTCGTAATCGGCGTGGACGCTCTTGCTGATCTCGTTGGAAGCGGCGCCGGGCGTCACGAACGGCGTCTTCAGGCGTGAGGCCCACGGCTCCAGCGCCAGCACCACCTCGCTGATATAGCTGGCGATGACCGCGTTGACCTTGTCCTCGTTCACCGCGCGCTGGAATGCGCGCACCGAATCCGCCGAGGAGGAGTGATTGTCGTAAGAGACGATTTCGATCTTGCGGCCGTCGACGCCGCCGTTTGCGTTGATCTCGTCGGCGGCGAGTTGCGCCGCTTGCGGAATGGAGGCGCCGGCGATCGCCTGCGCTTCCGCGATCACGCCGATCCTGATCGGATCGGCTGCAGTGCCGCGCCAGATGCCGTCATCAACGCACCGGCCGTGGCCGTACCGAGTGCTATTCGCAACGCAACAGAGAGTCTTTTTTTCATGTTGTTCTCTCCCTTGAAACAGGCCTCTCGTGAGCCATTGGCCGCGACTATAACGGTGGAGGCATTCTCGGCAAGTGAAACTGCGTTCAGGATTGTGAGAAACGGACCAAAGTGCAGTGCTGCGCAAATAGAGAGCAGCGTCGGGTATTTTGGCACGTCAGGCATGCAGATTTCGTCGGCGGGCATGCGTATGCGTTAAGGCGTACGTCAGGCGACGGTCGATGAAGTGCGTTACGGTTCAGCGCGCTTGCAGCAACGATGGATCGAGCGGCTGGAGCCGGGCGGGATCGAACGGCGAGAGGTCCACGTCGCGCGTTGCGCCCTTGGCGATCAGTTGCGCCATTGCTTCGCCGGTGGCGGGCGCATTGAGGATGCCCCAGACGTTGTGTCCGGTCGCAACATAGAGGCCGTCACTCTGCGGCACCCGGCCGATCAGCGGCAAGCCGTCCTGTGTCACGGGACGAAAGCAGGCCTGCTGCGCAATGATCTTCTCGGGCCGAAATAGTGGCGACAGCCGCTCGGACATGGTTTGCAGGCGCGAGATCGCGTCGCGCTCCGGCGTCACGGCTGCCGGGTCGAGCGGCAGCGGCGCGATGTCGGAGAGCGCCGTGATATGCGTGCTGCCGTCGGCCCGCGGGAAGACCTCGATCGAGACTGCGTTGCCGTGCTCCTCGTATTCCAGAAACAACGCATCGGCCGGCACGTCCGTGCCGGTGTCGTACACGATGCTCGGGCTGCGTTGGCCGTAGACGGCGGGCAGGCTCATCCATTGCGCGGCGAGCAGCGACCATGGTCCCATGGCAATCACGACCGCGTCCGCCTCGATGACGCCGCTCTCGACCTCGACGCCCTTCGCAGTCGTGCCATCCGCGTCGCGCACGATGCCCGTGACGCGTTCCGGACGAAGCGTAGCGCCTTGCGCGAGCGCTGCGCTCATCACAGCCGAAGTGAATTTGCGGGGATGAACGATCGCTGTGGTCTCGGTCGTGCCGATGCGCTGTCCGATGACGACGCCGTCGCTGAGCCAGCCGAGAGCGGAGCGTGCATTCCGGCGCGGATCGCCATCGGAAGCAACGAAGCCGCTATAGGCGGTCATCGGGCGGTAGCCCCAATCGTTCGCGATCTCTTCCGGCAGTTGCGCATGAAGCGCAAAACTGCGCTGCGCCAGCGCATCGAGCGGTGAACCGGCGCACCAGTCGCGCGCCAGGAAGCCGCCGGCCTTGCCCGATGCGGCAGCCGCGACCTCGGTTCGCTCGACGACGATGACGTCGATGCCGTGGCGGCGGAGGAACCAGGCGGTGCAGGCCCCGATCACGCCGCCACCGCAAATCACAACGCGCATGGTCACTCCCTTGCGTCAGGCATTCGGCCGCGCGGCCGGGGTCTTAGACGACGAAATCCCTGGCATGGAGATCCGCCGCATGGATCCCGTTCAACGTGATGGTATCGCTGGCCGTCAGGTGGATCACGGCATTGCCGGAGCCGTCGTCGCTGATCAGGCTCTGCAGCGCCGCCCAGTCAGCAAAGCCGTAGTCGTGCACGTTGATGACGTCATGCTCTCGGGCCGTGCTGCCGACAGCCTTGTTGCCCTGATCGAAATCTTTGATCACATCCTGGCCCGAGCCGGTGTTGAAGACGAACTTGTCGTTGTTCGGTCCGCCCCAGAGTTGATCGTTGCCGCGTCCGCCGTTCAGGATATCCCTTCCGCCCGTGATCGAACCCGGCGCGGACGGAGCGTAGGTGATTGCATCGCCATACAGCAGATCGTCGCGGGCGCTCCCGTGGAGGATGTCGTTGCCGCCATGCGCGTTGCCCGACATGTTTGAGGCATCGCCGACGAGCACAATGGAGGTCGAATCCGGATTGCCATCAACGACCGCGATCAGGATGTCGTTCCCGCCACGGGCGTTGTCACTCATGTAACCGCCGTCCCCGACCAGGGACGCGCCGCCGGAGCGGGCGCTGTCGCCGACTGTGTAGATGAGGATGTCGTTGCCGCCATGTGCATTGCCGCTCATGGACACGAGGGCATCGCCGGATATCGACGCTCCGCCGTAGATGCCGGCCTGGGTCACGTTGATGATGTCGTTGCCGCCATGGGCATTGTCGCTCATGGAATAGCCGGCGTCGCCGCTGAACGCGCCGGACGATCTGTTTCCCATCGACGCGATAATGGTGTCATTGCCGCCCTTGGTGTCACCCGACATGGTGCTATCGGCGTCTCCAAAAAGACTGAGACTCGAATTGATCGAGGTCGAGGCGTCGACGTGAAGCAGGTCATTGCCGCCATGGGCGTGGCCGGACATGGTCTGCGCATCGCCATCAACAAAGACATAATCGCCAAAACCGGTCACGGTCGCCGCAAGCAGGTCGTTTCCTCCATGAGAATGGCCCTGCAAGGTCTGGTCGTCGCCAACAAAAGTCAGAACTCCGTTGACCGCATCGACCGTCGCGATCATCGTGTCGTTCCCGCCGCGGCCGTCGATCGGCAGGCCCGGGTCTCCGAACTCGGTCACGAATTGCTGGTCCCCAACGCTGACGATGATCGTGTCATTTGGCATATGGCGCATCGTGCAACTCCCAGTTCATGTCGGACGTGGATCCAAGAGGACGTTATGCCTCCGCGCCGCGCTGCGGCCCTGCCGCGCGACCTATCTTCGTTGGATTGATGGCGGAGATTTGCCCGAGGCGTAACTTGATTGCGATCAAGGAACCGCGCCTCGGCGAACGTGTCTTGGTGTTGTCATAAGGCGCACGTCCACTGCGATGTCTGTGGCTGTTATTTAAGCAAATGGCGCGTGCCGAAAACGATCGGGCGCCGGAGGTTCACGCCGGCGCCCTTATTTTGGCTGCTCGCGCGGGCTCAGCCCGGCCCCGCGCCCTGTGTTGCCGTATACACCGCGTAGAGCGATTGGCTTGCGGCCATGAACAGGCGGTTGCGCTTGGGGCCGCCGAAGCAGACGTTGCCGCACACTTCCGGCAGGCGGATGCGGCCGAGCAGTTTGCCGGCCGGCGACCACACCGTCACGCCGCTATAGCCGACGGCGCGTCCGGCATTGCTGGAGGCCCAGACATTGCCGTTGACGTCGCAGCGCACGCCGTCGGGTCCGCACTTCACCCCGTCGATCACGCAATCGCTGAACTTCTTGAGGTTGGAGAGCTTGTTGTCGCTGCCGACGTCAAACACGAAGATTTCGCCGTTGCCGCCGGGCCCGGTGTCGCCGGGTCCCTTGCCGGTCGAGGCGACGTAGAGCTTCTTGTAGTCGGGCGAGAAGCACAGGCCGTTGGGATCGGGCACCTGCTCCTCGGTGACGACGAGGTCGAGGCGCCCCGAGGGATCGATGCGGTAGCAATTGGTCGGCAGCTCGCGCTTGCCCGGCGCAAAGCCGGCCGGCTGTCCGATCCGCGGATTGAGCTTGCCGCTCGCATTGCTCGGACCGCCCGCGACGTCGGGCTCGCCCTCGTAGAGCTGGCCGCCATAGGGCGGATCGGTGAACCAGTAGCTGCCGTCGGGATGCGCGGCGATGTCGTTCGGCGAGTTCAGTCGCTTGCCCTGATAGGAGTCCGCGAGCACGGTGGCGGTGCCGTCGTGCTCGTAGCGCGTCACCCGCCGGGTCAGGTGTTCGCAGGAGAGCTGGCGGCCCTGGAAGTCGAAGGAGTTGCCGTTGGAGTTGTTGGACGGCGAGCGAAACACGCTGACGCGGCCGTCGTCCTCGGTCCATCGCAGCTGCCGGTTGTTGGGAATGTCGCTCCACAACAGATAGCGGCCCTGTGCGCTCCATGCCGGGCCTTCGGCCCACAGCAGGCCGGTATGGAGCCGCTTGATCGCGGTGTTGGGCTGCGCGAGATCGTCGAAGGCCGGATCGACCGCGATGATGTCGGGGTCCCAGAAATAGGTGGTCGGCGCGCCGTTGGGGCCGAAATCGCGCGGCGGCGTGGTGATCGTCGTCGGTGGTGCGGCAGGTCCGGCCTGGGCCAGTGCCTGGCCCGCGCCCGCCACGGTGGCTCCGGCGCAGAGGGCAAGTCCCTGGACAAGTGTTCGTCGTGAAAGCGCAGCATCCTGGTCACGCTGCTCGTGGTCACGAGCCTCTTGGCGTGTCATCGCGTCCTCCCGGTGATGTTCGCTGGCCGGTTGATCCGGCCGAGCAGGGGAAGGTTAGTCCGGTCGGCGTCCGGTTGCGAGGGCTGGCTTGGCATCTTCTGCGCGATAGCCGCAACGACGGAACCGCGGCGCAAGGCGGGTGTGCGGTGCGAAGCGACAATTCGTCCCGCCCCTGAGGGGCTCACCGGGACCGGTTTTGGCGCCTGTCAAGCCTTGACCTCGCACGTGATGCTGGCAGAAGGTCTTCCCGGGGCAAATGCGGAGTTCGTTGTGGCCTTTGTCGTACTGTTCTTGTTGCTCGGGATCGCGTTCGCCGCCGGCTATTTCACCCGCGATTTCGTTTCCCGCAAACGGCGGGCGGAGGCGCGCCGCTGGCGCGAGTACACGCAGCCGGATTGGCTCCCCGCCGCCGCGCCCGCCAATACCAACGAGATCGCAAGCACCAACGGGATCGCGCCGCCGGCCACCGGCGAGCTCGGCCAGATGCTGAACCGCTGGGAAAGCCGGGCCCGCGCCCGCCGCGCCGGCTAGCTAGCTTTCAGCGGCTGATCCCCGCTCCGTTTCCGATCACTGCAATCCGACGAACTGAATTCCGAGATGTCAGAAGCGCGACGAGGATGACCGTCGCGTGTGCGCCCGCGCGGGTCTGCGCGCCGGGGTGCGCGACGAGTCCACGAAGCGTGCGTGCAATGAGAAGATCGCAGCGATGCTGCGCATCGCTGGCCGGCTTTTCATCCATCGTTCGTCGCGTGCTGCTCCGCGTTCATGTAACAGACATATCATTATGCGACATAAATTATGATATGAGGTGAATTTTCCTGGAGCGGGAATCGTGTGCCGTCTCGGCCTGATCTCTCGAAGATCCGCCGCATGAGTTCACGAAGCTCCGTCCCGCCGGACGGCAACAAGGCAAACAACCATGACCGACACACTCACCGCCGGCTCGATCGCATTCACCGGCTTCAACGCGGATGGCGACGACAGCCTCGCCTTCGTCTCGTTCGCCGACATCAAGGCCGGCACCGTCATTCACTTCACCGACAACGCATGGAATGGCACGAGCTTCGCGACGGACGAGAACGTCTGGAGCTGGACCGCCACCAGCGACGTTGCCGCCGGCACGATCATCAGCATGAGCGGCCTCGGTGCCGGCGGAACTGCGGCGTCCGATCTCGGAGCCGTGGCGTTCGACACCGCCAATGCGCGCGACATCGCCGACCTCAACGAAGTCGTCTACGCCTATACCGGCGACGCTTCCGCGCCAGTGTTCCTGACTGCGATCACCAATGCCACATTCAACGCCAGCCTCGGACGCGGCACGCTCAATGGCACCGGTCTCACCAACGGGCTCGACGCCAAGCAGCTGAACGGCAGCCCCGACATCGCCGTCTATGTCGGCGACCGGTCGAGCCTTGCCAGCATCGAGGACTACAAGGCCCACATCTATGACACGGCCAACTGGCAGCTGCAGGGTGGCAACGGCGACCAGAGCCATGACGGCAGCGCCCCCGACCTGCCGTTCTCGACCCAGGCCTTCACCGCCGATCCGACCGCGCAAAAGATCGAGTTCGCCTCCGTCACCGCGAGCGTCGCCGAGGGCGACAGCGGCGACACGGTGGTGACGCTGACGCTGAACCGCATCGGCTCGACCTCGGGGGTCACGACCTTCTCCGGCACGGTGGCCAACATGTCGGGCATGTACGGCTACGCCGACGCCGACGATTTCGGCGGCACATTGCCGACATTCAGCGGCAGCTTCGCCGACGGCGCCTCGACCGCGACCGTGACGTTCCATATCAGCGGCGACACCACCTACGAGCCGGATGAACACTTCTTCGCCATCCTCGATACGGTCGCGCGCGACAGCGGCCTTGTCTATATCGGCGACAAGGCGACGGTTGACGCCACCATCGTCAACGACGACCCGGTCCAGTTCTTCGGCTTTGCCGAGAACTCGCTGACGGTTTCGCAATCGGAGGGTAACGCCGGCGATGTCAGGACGTTCACCTTCGTGGTGGAGCGGACCCAGGGCACCGCAGGGGATCTCTCGTTCAGCGGCGTGATCTCGGCTGGCTCCACTGATGCAGCCGACTTCGGCGGCGCGGTGCCGTTGACGTTCTCCGGCGTCATCAAGGCCGGTGAGAGCACTGCCACCGTCACGATCACCACCACTGGCGATATCACGCTGGAAGGCAACGACAGCTTCAGCCTGCACCTGACCGATGCAAGCTCCAGCAACAACACCACCATCGTCAACACCTACACCGACGCCACCGGCATCATCGTCAACGACGATCCGCTGCACATCGGCGCCGGCGAGAGCGTCACCTCGCCGCTTACCCTCGCCGACGGCGACCACCTCACCATCGACCAGGGCGGCATGCTCGCGGTTCCGGACCCGCAGGATGGCAGTGACGTCAGCGCGATCCTCTGGTCGGGCGGCACAGTGACCGTCGACAATGCCGGTGGCATCGGGGTCGATGGTACGAACTATCATGTGGCGAGCGCCAATGGCGTGACCGGATCCTTCACGTTCAACAATGCGGCGACCGGCGCCATTTGGGGCAGCATCGGGGTCCGCTACCTTGGGTCCGGGTCCGTGGTCACCGTGAACAATGCCGGCCTGATGAATGGCGGCGTCGGCTACGCGCTGGATTTCACCGACGTCGGCAAGGTGTCCACGGTGGTCGTCAACAACCTCGCCGGCGGCATCATCACCAACAGTCAGGCCAATTCCGACGTGGTGCGCGGTGGCGCCAACATGGTGCTCAACAATTCCGGCATTATCCGGTCGGTGGCCGATGACGCTGCCAACGGCTACTATGGCGGCGACGCGGTCGACTACAGCGGCAGCGCCGGCGGGGTCGTGCACAATTTTGCCGGCGGCGTGATCGAAGCGTCGCGCCACGCCATCACCAACAAAAAGGGCATCACCGTCATCAACGATGCCGGCGCGACCCTGATCGGCCGCAACGGCTCCGGCGTCAATATCGACAATGACGCGACCGTCGCCAACACGGTCCATGTCACCAACCGCGGCACGATCATCGGCGCCTCCGCCGGATACGATGACAGCGACGGCGATGCCATCGACGCCGACGGCCTGGTCGAGCTTGACAATTATGGCCTGGTCGCGGGCATTGGCGCCAACGGCTATCACAACGGTGAAGTCAACGTCTCCGAGGGCGCGGCCATCGGCGGCGGCGTGATCAACAATTATGCCGGCGGCACGATCTACGGCTACGGGCGCGCCATCCAGGTCGACGATTCCTCGAACGGCGCCGCGCTCGGTGCGACCACCATCTACAATGAAGGCCTGATCCAGGGCGACGGCCATGGGCCCGAGGGCGTCGATCCGGTCGACGCAGCCGCAATGAACGCCAGGATTGCCGGCCGCGAGGCCATCGACATCCTCGGCAGCTTTGCCGACACCATCACCAACAAGGGTACCATCCTCGGCGGCATCTTCACCGATGGCGGCGCTGATGTGCTTGATAACAGCGGTCTGATGGTGGCGAGGGGTGGTGCGGCGGTCGATCTCGGCGACGGCAACGACACCTTCACCAACAGCGGCATCGTCTCCGGCGACGTGCTGGCGGGCGCCGGTGACGACACCATCAACCTCGTCACCCGCTCGACCATCAGCGGCACGCTTGACGGCGGCGATGGTTACGACACGCTCTATCTGTCGGGCAACGGCCTGAGCACACTCTCGAACCGGGTGACCCATGTCGAGAGCCTGGTCGTCGCCAGCGGCATCTGGACCGCGGAGCTGAACGGCGACGGAGTTCACCTCCCGCTGGCCCGGTCCTGGAGCGTCGATGCAGGACAGAGCGGTTATACCTCGATCACCGTGAAGAGCGGCGCGAAGCTCGGCGTTTCCACGTCGGAACGCCTCGAGATGGCCAGCGCAGCGGGTCAGGAGAAGAACGACCATCTCGTCGTCGAGGCGGGCGGCGAAGTCGGTGCCCTGGTCGATGCCGTGCAGCTCGGAACCGGCTCGACCACGATCGACAACGCGGGAACGATTGCCAGCATTTCCCTGGGCACGGATTCGGCGAAGGCCACCTTCGTGATCAACAACGCAACCACCGGACTCGTCAGCGGCACCATCTCCGGTCCCGGTGACCTTAATGGCGGCAGCCTGACCATCGTCAACGATGGCGCCATCTCCGGCCTCAAGGCCATCGACCTCGAGCATACCCGCAACGGTTCGGTCAGCGTCTTCAACCACGCGGGCGGGATCATTTCGGCGATCGCCAACCAGGACGTCATCCGTGGCGGCAGCGGCACCGCGATCGAGAATGCCGGGACGATCAGGTCCGACGGCGACGACGGCGAAGATATCTCGGGCGGTGACGCCATCGACTACAAGAAGAACGGCGGTGGAAGCGTCCACAACCTCGCCGGAGGCGTGATCGTGGGGTCGCACCACGCCGTGACCGGCAAGTTCGGGATCACCGTCGTCAACGACGAAGGCGCGACGATGATCGGCCGCAATGGTTCGGCGGTGAATGTCGACAACAATGCGTCCGTCGCCAACACCGTCTATGTGACCAACCGCGGCACGATGATCGGTGCCTCCGCCGGTTACAGTGACAGCGACGGCGACGCCATCGACGCCGACGGCCTGGTCAATCTCGACAATTACGGCCTGGTCGCGGGCATCGGCGCCAACGGCTATCACAACGGCGAGGTCAACGTCTCCGAAGGCGTCGCCATCGGCGGCGGCGTGATCAACAACTATGCCGGCGGCACCATCTACGGCTACGGGCGCGCCATCCAGGTCGACGATTCCAGCAACGGCGCGGCGCTCGGCGCGACGACGATCTACAACGAGGGCGTGATCCGGGGCGACGGCCATGGACCGGAGGGCGTCGATCCCGCCGACGCGGCCGCGATGAACGCCAGGATCGTCGGCCGGGAGGCGATCGACATCCTCGGCAGCTTCGCCGACACCATCACCAACAAGGGCATCATCGTCGGCGGCATCTTCACCGACGACGGCGCCGACACGTTGAACAACAGCGGCCTGATGGTGGCGATGGGCGGTTCCGCGGTCGATCTCGGCGACGGCAACGACACCTTCACCAACAGCGGTATCGTCTCCGGTGACGTGTTGTTGGGGGCCGGCGACGACACCATCAGCCTTGTCGCAGGCTCGACCGTCTCGGGCATCATCATCGGTGGCGATGGCAGCGACACCATCAACTTGTCCGGCACCGGAAACGGGACGCTGGGCAAGGGGACCGGTATCGAGAAGGTCGATGTGCAGAGCGGTGCTTGGGCGATCGATGGCGATGCCAGCTACAGCAATGTCACGGTGGAGAGCGGCGCTGGCCTCGTGGTGCGTGGCGCGGTCGCGACCGTGACGGTGGAGCAGGGCGCCGAACTCTCCGTTTACGGCAGCGCGAACGGGGCGATCGTGCTCGGCGAGCAGGCGATCCAGGCCGGCGCTGTTGCGTTCGATACGACCGGGCGGCGAGCAGCGCGTCATCCATGGCGCCGCGGCGAACGGCACCACCATCGAAGGCGGCACGCAGCATGTCTACGGCACCGCCGATGACACCACCATCGACGCGGCCGGGCTTCAGCACGTCCATGGCCGCGCGACCGACACCATCGTCAACAGCGGCGGCGAGCAGAACGTCTACGAAGCCGCCACCGCCACCGGCACGACGGTGAACGCCGGCGGCATCCAGATCGACTGGGGCAACGCGGTCGCCACCACGATCGACGGCGGCAGCCAGTATGTCTACGGCACCGCGGCCGACACGGTGATTCTATCGGGCACGCAATATGTCGGGGCCGGCGGCGCGACCTATGGCACGATGATCGGCAGCGGCGGCACCGCGCACGCCTTCGGCGGAGCCTCGGTTCACAACGTGACGTTCGCGGGTCCTGATGCCACGCTGGTGCTGGATCACGCCTCCGACTTCAGCGGCTTCATCTCCGGTTGGCAGGACGGCAACCATCTGGATCTCGCCGACATCCAGTTCAACCAGGGCATGACGATGGTCTATCTGGCCGACATCGGTCACGGCAGGGGGACGCTGACGGTGTCGGACGGCTCGCATACGGCGTCGCTGGCGCTGCTCGGCCAGTACACGGCGGCCGATTTCGCGCTGTCGAGCGACGGCCACGGCGGCACGATGATCAGCGACCCCGGCGCGCAGGTCCAGCAGAGCGCACTCGCATTGCCGCACGCGGCGTGAGGATCGGTGAAGCGGATGCCGGGCACCGGTTGGTGCCCGGCATCTGCGTTGCCGCTCGCACGGACCTCAATCTGTTGCGTTGCCCGACGGGCAAAACACGCAAGTCCTGGGTCAATTGCCCCGGTCAAGATATTCCACTTTACCGAAATTCGGATTTGTCGTATGTGTTGCCCATCCCGATCCGGGAAAAGGGGCGGTCGTACGTCGTCACGAACGTGGATCGGGCTGCGGTGGACGCTGAGCGGCGCCGTCGCGGATGCAAATGGCAGGGCGGGGCAGTGGATTGAGCCGAACCCCGTGAGCCGCTTGCAAGCCGCGTGAACGGACGGCGCTCAAACCCTGCGAGGCCCTCGGGCGAAGGATGCCCTGGGGCGAAGCAGGAGAAGCTTGCGTACGGCAAAACCGTGTGGTCCTGGCCGTCGTTGCTACGGTCAAGTCTTGCGGAGGTGCAGCGAGCCCGACCGGGCGAAGCGCACCGCCAATTCGCGAGGCGACGGAGGCAAGAGGGAATTCGTCTCCGGGGAGAGCGCGCATAAGCCGTTAGACCACTGCGCAGGGAAGGCCGGATGTTTCGGCTGCCCTGTATCGCTCCTGTGCCTTGCGTGTGCAAACATTCTTGCACGGGAGTCTTGCGGGTGCCAGCCGGCACCCGGCCTTCCCTGCGCCCTTACTTTGAGGAGGGCGTGACGAGAAGCACAAAGCTCGGGCGGAATGCGCCGCGAGAAGGCGAGGGTGTGTCTGCTGTTTGACATGTGAAGTAGATGCCGCACGTTATCTATCTCCGTCACCCTGAGGTGGCCGCTTCTTCAGCGGCCCTCGAAGGGCGACGGCCCGACTGCACCGGCGGGGCCGTGCGTCCTTCGAGGCTCCCCGCGCGGTGCTTCGCGCCGCGCGGCTCGCACCTCAGGATGACGGAGCCGATATGCGGGCCACTGCAACCAGGTCAGCCCCTCTGACCATCTTTTGGCGTTGCAGTTGCGCCCATTTCTCGTCTAGAAACGGCCCATCGAGCCACCCGGCAACCAACCGTCAACGGTTTTGACCGAGGATTTGTGGCTCAAAAGGGTCTGGCAATGCTGATTCGCGGCCAAATCGATGGGATTTCGGGGGAGGTGGCTCTGGCCGCCGCCACGATCCCGGCCGCGCTGCTGCCCACCCTCCTTATTGGCGGGCTTCTTCTTACTTGCCCCTGAGGGCCGGCTGGGCGCTGCGCGCCTGGGCACTCAGGGGATGTACGAGATCAGCGGACCCCCGACAGCGCCCCAGGAATAACCGGCGCGAAAGCTCAAAAGGAAATTTGAAATGGCCCCCGTGAACAAGTCCGACAAGGACCGCGTCATCATTTTCGACACCACGCTGCGCGACGGCGAGCAGTGCCCCGGCGCCACCATGACGTTCGAGGAAAAGATCGAGATCGCCGAGATGCTCGACGACATGGGCGTCGACGTCATCGAAGCCGGCTTCCCGATCACGTCCGAAGGCGACTTCCAGGCCGTCAGCGAGATCGCCCGCCGCTCCAAGAACTCCGTGATCGCCGGCCTGTCGCGTGCCAATCCAAAGGACATCGACCGCTGCGCCGAAGCGGTGAAATTCGCCAGGCGCGGCCGCGTCCACACCGTGATCGCGACTTCGCCGCTGCACATGCGTGTCAAGCTGAACATGACGCCCGAGCAGGTGATGGAGCTCTCGATTGCCAATGTCACCCGCGCCCGCAACCAGATCGACGACGTCGAATGGTCGGCCGAAGATGCCACCCGCAGCGAGATGGACTACCTCTGCCGCATCGTCGAGGCCGTGATCAAGGCCGGTGCCACCACGGTGAACATCCCCGACACCGTCGGCTACACCACGCCGGACGAATACACCCGCTTCATGAAGACGCTGATCGAGCGGGTGCCGAATTCCGACAAGGCGGTGTTTTCGGTTCACTGCCATAACGACCTCGGCATGGCGGTGGCGAACTCGCTGGCCGGCATCGCCGGCGGTGCGCGCCAGATCGAATGCACCGTCAACGGCATCGGCGAGCGGGCCGGCAACGCTTCGCTCGAGGAAGTCGTGATGGCCATCAACGTCCGCAACGACGTGTTTCCGTGGTGGAACAAGATCGACACCACGCAGCTCACCCGCGCCTCGAAGGTGGTGTCGGCGGCGACCTCGTTCCCGGTGCAGTACAACAAGGCCATCGTCGGCCGCAACGCGTTCGCGCATGAGAGCGGCATCCACCAGGACGGCGTGCTGAAGGACGCCTCCACCTACGAGATCATGCGGCCCGAGATGGTCGGCCTCAAGCAGTCCTCGCTGGTGCTGGGCAAGCATTCCGGCCGCCATGCCTTCGTGCACAAGCTGGAGGAGATGGGCTACAAGCTCGGCCCCAACCAGCTGGAAGATGCGTTCACGCGAATGAAGGCGCTCGCCGACCGCAAGAAGGACATCTACGACGAGGACATCGAGGCGCTGGTCGACGAGGAGATGGCGGCCTCGCACGACCGCATCAAGCTGACCTCGCTGACCGTGATCGCCGGCACCCATGGCCCGCAGCGCGCCACCATGAAGCTCGACGTCGATGGCCAGATCAAGATCGAGGAGGCCGAGGGCAACGGTCCGGTGGACGCGGTGTTCAACTGCATCAAGGCGCTGGTGCCGCACGAGGCCAAGCTCGAGCTGTACCAGGTTCACGCCGTGACCGAGGGCACCGACGCGCAGGCGGAAGTCTCGGTCCGACTGTCGCATGAGGGACGTTCGATGACGGCGCGCGCGGCGGATCCGGATACGCTGGTAGCGTCCGCAAAGGCCTATCTCGGCGCGCTCAACAAGATCGTCATGAAGCGCCAGCGCGACACGGTGACGACGGCGGCGGCAAGCTGACGCGTCATTCTCTGCAGTTCATCGGCAAACGCGGCGTCTCCGACGCCGCGTTTTTCGTTTTGGGCCCGATGATGTGGAGGAGAGTGCATCATAACATAACCGTTATTATCATGTCATGTTATCATTTCATTAACTGCAGCATCGCGGCCCGCGCCCCGCCGCTGGAGAATTGAAATGTCATTGACTGCTGGTTCGATCGCCTTCACCGGGTTCAACGGCGACGGCAACGACAATCTGTCCTTCGTTGCGCTGACCGACATCCCGCAGGGCACGGTGATCAACTTCACCGACAGCAACTGGAACGGAACCAGCTTCTCCACCGGCAGCAATGCCGAAAGCACGATCGCCTGGACCGCGACCAGCGCGATTCCCGCCGGCACCGTCATCGACATCAACAACATCGGCAAGGGTACGTTCGGCACGAGCGCGGGCTCGGCCACCTTCACCAACGCCAACAACACCGGCCTGTCCAACGACAGCGAGGTCGTCTACGCCTATATCGGCACCTCGACCGCACCGACCTTCCTCGCCGCGATCTCCAATGTCGGCTATGCGACCTCCGACGGCACGCTGACCGGCACCGGCCTCATTGCCGGCCAGACCGCCGTCAGCTTCACCGGCGGTCTCGACATCGTCGGCTATAACGGCCCGCGCGCGGGCCTTGCCGGCTTCGCGGACTACCTCGCCGCGATCGGCAACACCGCCAACTGGCAGACCCAGAACGGCAGCGGCGATCAGAGCGCCGACGGCAATACACCGGACGCGCCGTTTCCGACCACTGCGTTCACCCTGGCGGCCCCGGCGGCGCAATTGATATCGTTCTCGCCGTCGAGCGTGCTGGTCGCCGAAGGCGACAGCGGCACCAAGACCATGACATTCGTCATCGTGCGCAGCGGCAGCACCACCGGCGTCGCGAGCTTCTCGGGCACCTTCGCCGCCGGCACCACCAATGCCGCCGATTACGGCGGCACGTTGCCGCCCGTGACCTTCAACGGCACCATCGCCGATGGTGCCACCTCGGCGACCGTCACCGTCACGATTTCCGGCGACACCACCCCGGAGGCCGACGAGAGCTTCACGCTCACGCTCACCAGCGTCAGCAACCCAAGCGCAGCGGCCACGATCGGCACCGCGACTGCGACCGGGACGATCACCAACGACGATTCGTCGACCCCGATCACGCTGGCAAACAACGACCATCACACCATTTTGAGCCCCTCAACGCTCTCCGGTTCGACCCCGGTCACCTGGATTGGCGGCAGCACCTCGCCCGGCGCGCTGCTGGAAAATTTCGGCAACATCATCGGAACCAGCCGCGCGATCGCCACCAGCGGGTCCGCAAGTGGCAGCTTCACCGTGAACAACGGGCTCGGCGCGACCATCACCGCAACCAAAGATGCCGTGAAGATCTCAAATCTCGTAACCGGCACCAGCGGCACCTTCACCCTCAACAACCAGGGCACGATCTCCTCGACCGGAACCGGCAGCAATGCCGGCCAGGCGCTTGACCTCGACGACATCAATTCGAGCGGCGCCAATACCGTCATCAACAATGCGGCGGGCGGCGTGATTTCGGCGGCCGATGCCGACGCGATCCGGGCCGGTGCCCACGCCACCATCAACAACAACGGCCGGATCGTCAGCCAAAACGCCTCGGCGTCCTCGTCCGGCAACGATGCGATCGACTTCCAGTCGGTCAACACCGGCGGCGTGGTCAACAACTTTGGGGGCGGCAGCATCATCGACGGCGCGCGCCACGGCATCACCGGCGACCAGCCGATCACCATCACCAACGACGGCACGATCATCGGCCGCGGCGGGTCCGGCATCAACATGGACAGTGCCGCCAACACGACGACGACCGTCACCAACCGCGGCACCATCACCGGCACCTCCATGAACGGTGCCGACGCCGATGGCATCGACGTCGATGGTTTGGTCTCGATCGACAATTTCGGAATGATCTGGGCGGTCGGCCTGACCAGCGCCGCCAACGGCCTCAACGAGGCGCTCGCGATCGGTGGCGGCTTCCTCCATAACGAGGCCCGTGGTGGCGGGATCGTCAGCGATCAGCGGGCCATCACCGTCGACGACAGCAACGGTGGCGGTGCCTTCGGCGCCGTCACCATCGTCAATGACGGTTACATTGAAGGCAAGAACGGCCAGGCGATCTCCATCACCGGCACATTCGCCAATACCATCGCCAATAGCGGCTACATCGTCGGCAGCATCGCCATGGGCGACGGCAATGATGGCCTGAGCAACAGGGGCGTCATCAAGGGCGACGTGTCAATGGGAGCCGGCGACGACAGTATCACCCTCGTCAACGGCTTGGACGTGGCCGGGGGGCGCTCGGGCTTGAGCGGGACGATCGATGGCGGTGCGGGCACCGATACGATCAGTCTTTCGAGCACGGGCGTTTACTACGACCAGCTCGGCACCGTGATCAACGTCGAGAATCTTCACATCCGGAGCGGCAACTGGGGCCTCAGGACTCTCGCCGGCTTTTCCGATATCAAGATCGAAAGTGGAACGACCGCGTACTTCGTTGATGCGACCCCCAGCCCGTCGCTTGGCGCCAAGACCATCTACAATGAGGGCGGCATCACGGCCCCCATCAGGATCCTCGGCGACTTTGACGACATCGTCACGAACAAGGGCGGTATCAAAGGTGGTGTCTTTACCGACGGCGGTGCCGACACGCTGATCAACAGTGGCATGATCGTCGCGTATTCCGGCGCTTCCGCGGTCGACCTTGGCGACGGCGACGATACCTTCACCAACAGCGGCGTCGTGTCTGGCAATGTGACGATGGGCGCTGGAAACGACACCATTGACCTTTTCACCGGTTCAACCATCGCGGGCATGATCGATGGCGGCGATGGCAACGACACGATCAATCTGTCGGGCTTGGGAAGCTGGACGCTTGGCATGACGATTGGCATCGAGAATCTCGACGTGCGAAGCGGAAACTGGGCGACCAGCGTGAGTTACGCCCATGTCACGGTCGAGACCGGCGCCAGCCTAGTACTGGGGGGTCAGGTTTCAGCCGGCACGGTGGCGCAGGGCGCTGCGCTCTACGTTTACGGCAGAGCGGACGGCGCCACTGTGCGCGGCGAGCAGTGGGTTGTGGGTGGCGGCAAGGCCAACGGCACTATCCTGGACGGCGGCAGCCAGAACGTCTACGGCGCGGTGGTGACCCAGACCACGATCGGCAACGGCGCGATCCAGTATCTCCATGGCAGCGCCATCACCACGATCCTCAACGACGGTGGCGCGCAGAACGTCTATTCCGACGGCACGGCGACCGGCACCACGGTCAATGTCGGCGGCGTTCAGAACGACTGGGGCACGGCGAGCGGAACGAGGCTCGAGGGTGGGGCGCAATACGTGTTCGGCTCGGCAAGCACGACGACGCTCAATTCGGGCTTGCAGTTCGTTGAGAATGGCGGCGCCGCCAACACCGCGACGATCCATGGCGGCAATCAGGTCGTGTTCGCCGGTGGAACAGCGACCGGCACCACCATGGACGGCGGCAGCCAGGAAGTTTACGGCGCGGTGGTGACCCAGACCACGATCGGCAACGGCGCGATCCAGCATCTCCATGGCAGCGCCGTCACCACGATCCTCAACAGCGGCGGCGCGCAGAACGTCTACGCCGACGGCACGGCGACAGGCACCACGGTCAATGCGGGCGGCGTCCAGGTCGATTGGGGCGTCGCCGGCGCCACCATCGTCAACGGCGGCGTGCAATATGTGTATGGCAGCGCGGCCGGCACGACGGTGCTGGCCGGCACGCAATATGTCCAGTCCGGCGGCAGCGCGGACGACACCACGATCGGCTCGGGCGCGCTCGCCTTTGTCCATTCGGGCGGCGCGATGGACGATGTGATCTTCGCCGGTCCCAATGCCTCGCTGGTGCTCGCCCAGGCGTCGGCGCTCACCGGATCGATCTCCGGCTGGCAGGACCATGACAGCATCGATCTCGGCGACATCCTGTTCGGCGACGGCGTGACCTCGTTCGCCTATGCTCAGAACAGCGGCAACACCGGCGGCACGCTGACGGTCTCCGACGGCACGCACACTGCGTCGCTGAGCCTGCTCGGCCAATACAGCGCGGCCGACTTCGCGCTGTCCTCTGACGGGCACGGCGGCACGCTCATCAGCGATCCTGGCGCCGCCAACGCGCAGCAGCAGATGCTGGTGGCCTCGCTCGGCCGCTGAGCGAGCAATCCGCTCAAAGACCGTCCGCAAGACCGAACTGCCCGGCTCATTCGAGCCGGGCATTTTTTTTTGAGATCCCGAATTCAAGCGTGATTAACACTGCGCCGGCGCTCACAAGCTCCTGATGAGGCCGGCATGCCCCAGCCGCCTGTCCGCAGCGACACGCGGGCATCGACCAACCCCCTCTCGGTACTGCATTTTTTGCAAGCCGCCCCCCTGCTAACGGGCAATAGCGCCTGTCCCCGCTTCACTATAATCCTGCCCTCAGCTTAAATTTAAGCTCTGGGGCCGGCGATCCGCGCCTCACAAAAAATGCGGGAGGAAGCATGCGGAAACTCATCTTGGCTGCGGCGTCGGTTGCGGTCTTGGCCGGGGCGTGGACCGGGCCGGCATCGGCTCAATCGCCGATCATCATCAAGTTCAGCCACGTCGTCGCCACCGACACGCCGAAGGGCAAGGCGTCGGAGAAATTCAAGGAGCTCGCCGAGAAGTACACCGGCGGCAAGGTCAAGGTCGAGGTCTATCCGAACTCGACGCTCTACAAGGACAAGGAAGAGCTCGAGGCGCTTCAGCTCGGCAGCGTGCAGATGCTGGCGCCCTCCAACTCGAAATTCGGTCCGCTCGGCATCCGCGAGTTCGAGGTGTTCGATCTGCCCTACATCCTTCCCGACCTGAAGACGCTGCGGAAGGTGACGGAAGGCCCGCTCGGTCTCAGGCTGCTCAAGCTGCTGGATTCCAAGGGCATCACCGGTCTCGCCTATTGGGACAACGGCTTCAAGCAGATGAGCGCCAACAAGAAGCTGGTGACCCCTGGCGACTACCAGGGCGTGAAGTTCCGCATCCAGTCCTCGCGCGTGCTCCAGGCCCAGTTCAAGTCGCTCGGCTCGTTGCCTCAGGTGATGGCGTTTGGCGAGGTCTACCAGGCGCTTCAGACCGGCGTGGTCGACGGCCAGGAAAACACCTGGTCGAACATCTATACCCAGAAGATGCACGAGGTGCAGAAGTACATCACCGAGACCAACCACGGCTACATCGGCTACGTCGTGATCGTGAACAAGAAGTTCTGGGACGATCTGCCGGCCGACATCCGCGACCAGCTGACGAAGGCGATGAAGGAGGCGACCGACTTCAACAACACGCAGTCGCAGAAGGAAAACGACGACGCGCTCGCCGAGATCAGGAAGAGCGGTAAGAGCGAGATCATCAAGCTCACGCCGGAGCAGGACGAGGCGATGCGCAAGGCGATGGAGCCGGTCTACAAGGACGCCGCAGGCCGCGTCGGCCAGACGCTGATCGACGAGTTCCAGAAGGAAGCGAAGAGCACGACGAACTGATCCAGGGAAGCTATGTACAAAGGGCTTCTGTGCACTGCACCGAAGCCCTTTTTGTTGCAAAAGATTTCAGATTACGACTGAACAGACATTCAGGGGCGTTACATCTCTGTAAGAACGCTCACCCTGTCCAAGTTGTAAGTTGCGCGTCAGCCGTCCGGCGCTCATCCTCAGGGCACCCTTCCAGAGGAGGTCCGTATGAGGAAGTTCACCATCGCCGCCATCGCCGTGCTCAGCATTGCCGGCTCGGGCGCGGTCTATGCCCAGTATCATCACCCGTGGATGGAGCACTTCCGCCACATCCGCATGAACCCGGAAGACCGTGCCGCCTTCGTCGACGCGCGCATTGCCGCCGTCCATGCCGGTCTGAAGCTCAACGCCGATCAGGAGAAGCTGTGGCCGCCGGTCGAGAGCGCGGTGCGCGAGTTCGCCAAGCTGCGCATCGACCGCGCCAATGCGCGGATGAATGCCGGCCCCGGCGACGCCGCCAGGGACTCCGACAAGCCGGAGGATCCGGTCGCTCGCCTGCGTCAGCGCGCCGAGGACATGGGCGCGGCGTCGGCGGCCCTGAAGAAGATCGCCGATGCCGCCGATCCGCTCTACAAGACGCTGGACGAGGGCCAGAAGCGGCGCCTCGCCGTGCTGACCCGCCATCGCGGCCCGTTCGGCGCCGGCGAAGACGGTCCGCCGCACCACCGCTTCATGGAACGCATGGACCGCATGATGGAGCGCGGCATGGACCGCTTCCACGGCGACCACTTCGACCGGGACCGCGGCCCGGACCGGGATCGCGAAGGCCGGCTGTAAGCGGGGGCGGATTCCGCGGGGATTAACCTTGGCGAAGCCGCTGGAATCCAGCGGCTTTTCGCATTTTAGGGCTTGTGGACGAACCCTTGGAAAACCTTCGTTGCATCGCTTGCCATACCCGGTTCGCTTTGCTAAACGACCGGCCTCGCAAGGCTTTGACCGCCTTTCGGGCGCATAGCTCAGTTGGTAGAGCAGCTGACTCTTAATCAGCGGGTCCCAGGTTCGAGCCCTGGTGCGCCCACCATTGGAAAAGTCTTATTTTCCAAGACCTTCGCGAAGTGATCGCCGAGACAAAATGGGTCTCGTGCGGCGTTTTTTGCAGCGGGACGTGGCGCGGCCAGATTGCCGTGCGACTTTCCCTTTGTCTCTCTATCTTCACCCCATTCGATACAGCCCGCAGATCCGACGGTACAGGTCGATTACGTGCTCGTCGTAGAATAGGACATTAGGGCGAGCAAAACGGACAGTCTGCTCTGCCCGTCGCCGGGTGCTGCTTGCTGCAGAACCAGAACCAGAACCGGATCGTTCGGGTCGGGGGGTTCGATCCCCTCCCCCGGTACCGAGGCTACGATTTTTACGTCAATCTACGATCTTCCGCGATTTTGTACTCCCGATGCGGTTGGAGCCGCCGGTGCGAATTGCGTTGGCTGCAAAAGGTGGTCGCTCTCCGTTGCTTCTGAGAGCTAACTCCTCTGACTAATAAGCTGCTTTGGATTTCACGCTAGGCATGCGGGAATGACGGCCTTTGGCGCACAGTTGACGTCGCGCGGCCGTTCTCATTGTTCAGCCGGCAGGCTTCATAGGTTCGTCAATTCAATCTCGGAAATCTGCGTCAAGCTGGTTCGAACGCGAGAGCTTAGCCTTGCGTGCGGCCTCCGCATCCCAATCTGGCGGACTGCAGTACCTCGCAGTTCCGGACAAATTGCTCGACATTCGTTGTGGCCAAGCGGTTCAGCTCTTCGCGCCAGAGCCCCTCAGAGCGTCCCATGCGGCCCGACTTGCTTGATCGAAGGACTTGCGGGATTCTTCCAACGCGGCGCTTAGCACCGACCAGGACTCGTTCCCTCTCTCCTTGAATTCTTGAAGACGTGCTTCTGCTTCAGACGCGTCGGATTTCAGTTGCTTGAGCGCGGCATCGATATCGGTCGTCCGGGCCTCGGCCACTTTGCCCGCCGCCTCCCGGAATTGATCCGCCGCCTCGCGCCATGCCCTTGCCTGCGCCGCTGCTATGTCCTTGAACGTGGCCTGCTGCTGCTCGATCTGCTTGCCGGCGCCTTCGAAGTAGGTCTTCATCTGCGCTTCGAACCCGGTCCAGTGCTTTTCCAGATCCGTCTTCGCGCGCGCCAAAGCGGCTTCGCCGGCTTCCGCTTGCGTCTTGAGAAGCGCCTGAAAATCATCGCGCCGTTTTTTCAGATCAGCGACGATCTCATCGGCCCTGACCCTGGACTCGGCTTTGACCTCCGTCGCTTTCACTTCGAGCGACGCCAGTGCGGCATCCATTTCGTCGATGCGCTCCTTAGCCCAATTGAGGTAAAAATGCATGCTGCTTTGCTCGGACATGACGCATCTCCGTTGGCTACGAATGTACTGGTATTCATGCCTTAGCTCAGCTTCTCTTGACTTGACCTGCGTCAAGCTTCCTGAAGCGAGAGGCCTCGAGCAGTTGCATGCGGAAGCGGCGTTGTCGTTCTACGGGGAGCGGCGACTTGCTTGCGCGGCGCTTGCTCCCGGCTGCGGGGCAGACAACCCATGTTGGCCGCAGCGTAGAATTCGCGCGGCTCCTCCACCCTGGCACGGGGCGGCAACACGTCCCCGTTGAACGCGTGCTCGCACCAGCGCAGAGCGTCCGTCAGGTTCTCAGTTCCGGCAAGATCAAGCGGTGTGCCATTTCTCGTACCTTCGAGCAGAGCGTTATCGCGCTCGCCGAAGCGGATGACGGGCTGGCCACTGGATTCCTCAATGTGATCATTGTCAGAAGGCATATCTTTCACTCCGTGGTGCGTGCGCGGGGCCGATTGTTTGGCGGCCTCCGATGCCCGACGGG
Organism: Bradyrhizobium sp. P5_C12; assembly: GCF_054049735.1. Classification (NCBI taxonomy): domain Bacteria; kingdom Pseudomonadati; phylum Pseudomonadota; class Alphaproteobacteria; order Hyphomicrobiales; family Nitrobacteraceae; genus Bradyrhizobium; species Bradyrhizobium sp. P5_C12. The sequence goes on along the minus strand of NZ_JBFULU010000012.1, from coordinate 25,142 downwards.
CGGTCCTACGCGGCCGTCCAGCCGCCATCGATCGCGAGATTGGCACCGGTGATCTGCGCGGCGTCGTCACTGCACAGGAACAGCGCGAGCGAGGCCACTTGCTCGGCCGTGACGAACTCCTTCGTGGGCTGCGCTGCGAGCAGGATGTCACTGATGACCTCATCCCTCCTCAAGTTGCGCGCTTTCATCGTGTTGGGGATTTGCTTCTCGACGAGTGGTGTCCAGACGTAGCCGGGGCTGATGCAGTTGCAGGTGATCTTCGACCGCGCGAGCTCCAGCGCCACCGTCTTGGTGAGACCCGCGATCCCGTGCTTGGCAGCGACATAGCCCGACTTGAAGGGGGAGGCGACCAGCGAGTGGGCCGAGGCCGTGGTGATGATGCGGCCCCAGCCGCGCTTCTTCATGCCCGGCACCGCTGCACGGATGGCATGGAATGCGGCGGACAGGTTGATCGCGATGATCGCATCCCACTTCTCGGGTTGAAACTCCTCAATGGGAGAGACGTGCTGGATGCCGGCATTGTTGACGAGGACGCCGACACTGTCGAAGGTTGCTGCGCCGAGTGCGATCAGCTCGGCGATTTCGATCGGTTTGGCCATGTCCGCGGGCGAATAGATCGTCTTGACCCCGAATTCGCTCTCGATCGCTGAGCGCTCCTTCTCGACATCAGCAGGTGCACCCATGCCGTTGAGCACGATGTTGGCGCCGGCTTCTGCGAAAGCACGTGCGCACGCGAGGCCGATGCCGCTGGTCGAGCCGGTTATGACAGCTGTCTTACCCTTCAGAATACTCATCTTATTCACTTTGCTCTGTGTGTTGCGTCAATAGCTGAAGCTCCGCGGCTGGCGAGCGCCTCGGCTGCGTGGGGTTGCGTCAGGTGACCAGACTTCGTTCTGAGGGCCGGAACACACGTCGGATTGGTTCTTGCAGATAATCGTGGGCCACTCTGCCAAGACCCAGCGTGAGATCTGCACGGATGTGGATCGCCGAGACGATCTCCAGGACGGGGAGATCGGCCACCGGCGCCAAGGCATGCGGCGTCAGGGAGAGAGCCGCGGGCCCGGTCCAGGCGCCCTTCAGCGCAATCTGCTCGAGGTGATATTCGACGAGCTCGCAGATGCGCGGGCTGCCGTCGACATGCGGGATGATCTTGAGCAGGAAGTTCGGCTCGCTGAGCGCTACCTTGACCTGGCCAAGATCGGCTTCGCGGTGCTTGTAGCCCATCGTACCCGTCGCAATCCGCAAGGGACCGTAGTCCAGCGTTCCGATCAGGGTGTCGATCTCGGTTCGCAATGTCGGCTGCGCCAGCTTTTTCGGAAAACCCCAGAGCTCGCGTCCGCCTGCAATCGGCCCTTCGTCGTTGAGGAACATGCAATGGCTGTAGCCGCCTCTGCGCCCGCGGAAGGAGACCGGGATGACCTGGCCGCTTTCCGTGTAGTCGCCAAAGCCATTCGAATCCGGCATGCGGATGAATTCATATTTGACGAGCGCTTCGCGTGCATCGAGCTCCAACGGCTCGGGCACCACGGCGCGCAGCTTTGCCGGATCGGTGCGATAGGTGATGATCAAATATTCGCGGTCCACAAACCGATACGGTCCTGGCGGATAGGCCGGACTGGTCAGCGGCATTGCAAAGGCCCGCTTTCGTACTTCACTCTCACGCATTTGGTTCTCCCTGCGGCCGATGACGGCCGGACCTATTCGCGACCATCGTTCTCGAGGTCGAATGTGAAGACGCCGTCCGCGCTGGCGGGGCGCGTGAGCACCTCGGGATGGCGCAGCGTGCGCAGCGCATCGTGGTAACCGGCACGCCAGTGATCCTGCATCGAAAGCCGGGAGAACTCGTAGTCCTTGGAGTGCCCTTCGTGAGTGCGCGCGCGATAGATCAGATGGACGATGTTGTAGACGTTGTGAGAGACCGCGGTGCTGAGGAGCTTCACGTCCTCATGTTCCTGCAGGTCTTCCGGAAGCCGGCCCAGCAGGGCAGTGAGCGCACGGCGGAGGCGCTGCACGCGCTTGAACTGGTCGGTGCTTGCGCGCGTGCGGCTCGAATATTGAATTTCCTTTTGACGCGTGACGACCTCGGGCAGATTGCCCGGAAGCTGGCCCTTCGCGCTCCAGAGGTCGACCTGAAACGCCAGCATGTCCTGCGGCGCACCCCAGTCGATCACCCATTGCAGCGGCGTATTGGACACCAGGCCGCCGTCCCAGTAGTGCTCGCCCTCGATCTCCACCGCGGGAAAGCCCGGCGGCAGCGCGCCGCTTGCCATGACGTGCTCCGGCAGGATCGTATGGGTGCTGTTGTCGAAATAGACGAAATTGCCCGTTCTTACGTTGACCGCACCTGCACTGAAGCGCGTCGTTCCCGCGTTGAGGCGATCGAAGTCGACCAGGCGCTCGAGCGTGCTCTTCAACGCGCTTGTGTCGTAGAAGCTGGTCGCCTCGGTCGTTCCGCCGGAATGCAACCAGGGCATGAGGGGGCGCGCCGAGAAAAATCCGTTTGCGCCGCATGCCGCGGCAAGGCCGGCGCTCATCTGGTTGAGGACATTGCGCGCATTGTCGTTGCGCCTATCGAGAAGTGGATTTCCAGACCAATCCCAGGGCGCAGTGGAGGTCACTTGCGTCCAGAAATCGCGGAGCCGGTCAACACGGGACTCCGGCGGGTTGCCCGCAATGATCGCGGCGTTGATTGCGCCGATCGAAATGCCGGCAACCCAATCCGGATGGATGCCGGCTTCGGCGAGCGCTTCATAGACGCCCGCCTGGTAGGCCCCCAGAGCGCCGCCGCCCTGCAGCAGCAGGGCAATGCAATCGAAGGGGAGCCGCCGATGGGTGGCCGGCAGGTGGGTTCGGGGCTGGAAGTTCATGACTTGGCTCGCTCTCGGGTGTGTGATGATCGAGGCTGACGTTGTGCGAAGGGATGGAAACGCGCAGCCTGAAAAGAAACTATACGGTTTAGTGTATATATGCGGTACGCCGATCAAGCAACTCACGAGATCGTGCTTCAGCGCCGGATCAGCACGTTCGCGCTCAGTGCTCAGTTGACCGCTGTCCGACCTTGGGCGGTTCGAGCATCACTTCCTTCAAGTGGCCGCCAGTGGCGACGACGACCACAAAGTTGAGTTTGCCATCCTGCTTCATCAGCCCGCCCGCGAGCGCACTTCCCGCCGCGGCTTTCTCAGCGATCCGCACCGCATCCGACAGCTCCTGCTTGATCCACTTCAGGGCGATGATGTTGGCGAGATCTCCTCGATCGAGCTCCTTCAGCGATGACGCAATTTCCGCTTGCGATACGCTGCCGGTGTTCGCATCTATGACATTTTCAAAGACCCGCTCGTTCTTGATCGTGCGCACGCGGTAGACTGGCGGGCCGGATATCTCGAAGCTGACGTCTGCTGTCCTCGAGCCGTCATGCAGACGCTCTGCAATCGCCATTGCCTGGCCGAGTGGGACCCGTGTGGTGCGGAATTGTTCGAGCACACGGTGCATCGTTGCTTCGTCGGCGTCTGCCTGCGCGGCTGTGCGGCGGCTTTCGGCGTCAGCAGGGGGCCGGGTGACATCGGCCATGGCTCCCGTGGCGGCGAGTGTGGCGGACCAAACGATGAGGGCAAACAACTGGTTCTTCGGCATTGAGTAGATCCTGTAGCGTCTTGTCTGAAGGTGTCTGGCGGTGCCGCTCGTCCGAGGCGGCGGCTGGGACGGTGCGCTCCGCTCAATCGAGCGGATCTCCCCACAATGTTTCGACATGCGGGTGACGGGCAGGTCGCAGCCCCCTTGCGGTCCGTCTCTGAGCGTGCAGGCGCTGTCGGGCCGTGATCTCTGGCGGCCTGCGGCCCGGGTCTGGTCGATCAGGAACGGCGGACTGCAACTGCGCCAGGCTTTCGCGCAGGCGTGCGTCCGTGGATGAAGTTGAGCCGGTCTCACTGACATCGGCAGCAGAATCGGCGACCTCAGGAGGTGGCATCGGCGATGTAGCCGCACCGCACTCATTTTCTGCGGGCGCCGGATTGACGAGGGACGCATTGGTATCGATGACAACCGCGTCCGGTCCTCTCATCTCAGAATGGATACGGATCGGCGGCCGCGCAGAATGCGAATCCGTGAGCCGGCTCGTCACAGGTGCGGGCAGCACCCAACCGGCCGCCAGAAGCAGCAAGAGCAAGGCTCCTCCAACCGACAGAAAATAGGCCCGCAGGGGAAGCTCGGGTTCGACAATGCTGCTCGCGTGTCGCGACAACGCAGATTTCCTGCTCACGACGCTTGGCTCCAGGACATGGAATGTTCTCGTCTCGTTGTCAGATGCCCCAGGGGCGTGGATGCCGGCGCGCGCGTTCGATATCGAGATAGCCGCGCTCGTCGAGCCATTCGATCGGGCAATAGGCCATCGCCTTCGGGTCGATCGCGTGGCCGTCGCGCTTGAGGGCTGTTCGCGTGCCGGTGAGTCCGGTCCACAGTGAAGCACCGGTGGCCGGCTCCACCTGCATGACGTCGAACACTTCGATGAAGTTGAGCATGTCGGAATTCCGGGATCCTCAGGCGGCGGGCGGGGAAGGGGGCTCGGCCCCTTCAAGCGCGACGCCTCTGCGGACCAGCTGCGATTCGATCATGTCGAACACGCATTCGACTGGCGCGACCCAGACGTTGACCCAATAGATGATGCAATCGCGAGCGAGCAGTAGTGCCGGGGTCATGCGCGGACCCGTCGGTTGGCCGCATGCCGCATCGGTGCCGGCGCGCGATCGGCGAGCGCATGCACCCAAGCAAGCACCGAGATCGCGACACCCAGCAGCAGGCTCACGCCCACGAGCGATATGGCCACGGCCAGATTGAGCGACGCGACGGCTATTCCCGGCCAGGGATTTTCGCGTGCGAGCGCAAAGAACAGGCTTGACATCTTCGACCTTCGAAATAAACTACACCGTATAGTTCATATACAGCGCGGATCGTGCAGCGTGTCAAGAGCAGAGACTCACAAGCGCGTGTTCGTACTGGTCGACAGCGGGGCCTCGGGCGCAAGACCGCGACTCCGGCTCGGAAAGCAGATGTCTCAACTTCAGAAAGGATCCGTCATGTTCAAGAATCGACTGATGCTCGCAGTCTTGGTGTTCGTTTCGTTGGGCGGCGGGGTTGCCATCGCCCAGGAGGACCGCGGCACAGCAGAGCAGAGGGCGGCATGCGCGCCCGATGCATTTCGTCTGTGCGCCGGCTACATCCCTGACCCCACCAATGTGGAAGCCTGTCTCAGGCAAAGAAAGTCGGACCTGAGCGACGCTTGCAGAGCCGTCTTCGAGAACGCCGCGGCCGCTGCTTCGGTGAGAACCATCGGATCGCACCGCTATCGCGGCGCAAAAGATGGGGAATGACCGTATGAACACGATCTATGCTCCCGCTTTCGCCGCGTTCGGGGGCTCGGCCTTCGGAGCCATTTCCACAATCGTGACGGGATGGGTGACCCGTCGTCGCAGGGTCCGTGAGCGTCATCATGCCCAGACGGTCTCCAAGCGCGAAAAGCTGTATCGATGCWTCATCGAAGAGGCGTCCCGGCTGTACGCGGACGCGCTGACCAGCGATAAATCCGAGATCCCGGCGTTGGTGAATTTGTATGCGCTTATCGGGCGTATGCGGATTCTGTCCGACGATGAGGTGGTCCACGCCGCGGAGCGGGCAGGCCGACTGATCATCGAAACCTACCTTGCACCCAACACGTCGTTCGTCGACCTGCCGGCTTTCCTGGAGGAGATGGATCCGCTGCGTGAATTCGGCGAGGCCTGCCGGCGTGAAATGCACACGATTCATTCGCGTTGAGGCCGACCATGCAGAAGGTGGAGACTCCCCGTCAGATTGGATCGTCGTGCACTCGTGAACGAATTGTGCAGGCTGCAATCCGCCTGTACCGCGAGATCGGGTACCGGAAGACCACGGTTGCCGACGTCGCTCGCGACGCGTCAATGTCGCCTGCAAATCTCTATCGGTTTTATGCCTCCCGCAGCGCGCTCGAAGAGGCCGTCGTGACCGAGCTGCTCGAGGAGGTGTCGGCGGCGGCTGCAAGTGCAGCGCGAACCGGGCGCTCGGGCCTGGAGCGGCTGAATGCGGTCTTCAGGGCGATCTCCCGGATCCATGAAGATAGGCTGGCAAACAATGTCCGATTGCACGAACTGGTGGTCGCCGCAGGACAAGCAAACTGGCCGGCCAGCCTGTCCCATGCCGATCGGCTTCGCGGTGTCGTGCAGTCGGTCATCGCGGCCGGGCAGGCCGGCGGCGAATTTCGAGCCGGGAGCCCGATGGCGTTGGCCTGCTGCCTGCTCGATGCGATGGACGCATACCTCAATCCGTCCCGCATCAAGGCGACCGCCGTTCGGCCGGCCTTCAACGAGATGATGAGATTTTGCGCGGGAGCGCTCGGCAACGCCGCGTCCGTTGACGCGGCGTCGTTTCAAGTGACCAGCATCGGGGCCGATTTGCGTTACAAGTCCGCCTGTCGAACCTGACGCGCGGCGATCGCCGGCTCACGGCGTCCAGTCTGCCTCGCAGGCCGCAAGGAAAAAGCCAACCCGCTCGCGCACGAAGGAGGGCAGCTCCCGTCTCAGCTCCTTGGGTGTTTCTCCCACCAACGAGCGAAACAGCATCGGCAGCAGGATCAGATCCAGGAAGATCTGAGCGGTGGCAAGGCTTCGCTTGCCGGTGAAGGGACCTTTTGGCGCGCGCGCGAGCTTCTGCGTGGTTTCATTCAAGAGTTGGGAGACGGCGTTCACGGAGCGATCGCGCGCGGCATCGTGGACGTTGCGGCTCAACTCGGGGAAGCGCTGCGCTTCGGCGATCGTGGCGCGGACCATGCCCATCGATTCTTCGATGACCTTCTCGACGACGGCGGTGCCGAGGCTCGAGAGCTTGTCCTGAAGGCTGCGGCCCTCGGGCTCGAAGCCATCGAAATCCGTCAGCCCGCTGATGGTGCGGGCCACGACCGCCGCGAACAGTGCCTCCTTCCCCGGAAAATGAGCATAGATGGTTGGCTTGCTCGCCGGCGCCAGCTCGGCGATGTCGTCGATACTGGCACTACGGTAGCCCTTCTCGAGAAAGAGCTGCTGGGCTGCATCAAGGATCCGGACCTGAACGTCACCGGCGAGGTCTTTGGGCGGTCTGCCCCGTTTCGGGGCGTTTTTCTTCGTCATCCGTCGGTCTCCCAATCACGAGCCTGTGCCCGCGCAGATCGCACTTGACATGCCCGGCGAGAAAAGGCAATAAAAAGAAAATATACGGTATAGTTTAATTTATCCGTCGCTTGGACCCTCATAGGACCGGCGACGGCCTTCCGGATGGTCGAGGCCCGCAAAAGTGCACGTTGGCCCCGATCATCAGGTCCACTTCAGGAGATCACAGTGACTATGTTGAGCCCGGACCCGCACCACCCAGAAGCTGGCGTCCTGCTGCGTGAACTGCATCACAGGGTCGATAAAGGGATCGCCTCGGCGATCGATCTGGTCTCGGTTGCGGTCCTCCGGGCCGATGGGGCGGAAGCCAAGGCCGCCTTAAGCGGTGTGGTCGAGCTGTTGCACGGACATGCCGAGCTGCATCGGGCGCTTACAATGCCCCAGGGCGAAGCCCTCAACGATGCCGCAACCTACATTCGCAGACTGGGCTGCGCCATGCGCCAGTCCCTGCTGGATCGGATGGGGATCCGGCTGACACTCACCACCGACTCTCTCCCGCTTCAAACAGAGCGGTGCTGGCGCCTTGGCCTGATCGTCCACGGCCTCATCGTAAACGCAGCGAAGCATGCGTGTTTCGATGGGCGAGCCGGCGAGATCAAAGTCAAGCTGGCGCGCATCGGCGCGGTGGCGAACTGCGTCGTGCTGGACAACGGCTCGCGGTCGGCGCGGGCGGCCCCGGGTCGGGAGCTCCAGATCAGCAGTGACCTTACCAAGGGGCTCGGGGGACGGATCGAGCACGGCTTCGCCGCCGAGTTCACATCCGTCGTTCTCTCGTTTCACTTGAGCGAGCGGGAACAACGGGCGAGCTGGTCGATGGCGACGCGCCGCATCAGGTCGCCGCGCCCGCTGAGGGCGAGGTCGTCCGTGACGCTTGGCTCGGGCTCCGGCCTCTCGGATCAGGTCGGACGCCAGGCCGTGATCGAAGCGGATCCAAACTTGTCGCGAGCGCATCCGAACGAACAGGCTCCGCTTTGCAAGGGCCCGGACGTTTTGGGCGAGCTGCTGTCACCCTCTCACCGCATGGACGCGCTATGAAACCGCGCTATTCGAACCCCGCCAAAATCGATCGAACCGAGTGCTTGCTGAGGCCTCTCGCCGGCTTGGCGCTTGCGCTCGTTGCAGCCGCGCTCAGTGGCTGCAACGATCGCACCGATATCCCATCCGCACATGCCGCGTTCGTGCGCACGGAGGTCGTCCAGCCGAAGGACCGGCAAGCCTCGATCACCTTGACCGGCGAGGTGCAGCCCCGCTTTCGCGCCGATCTCTCGTTCCGTGTCAGCGGACGTGTGATCGCGCGCTATGTCGATGTCGGGACCCACGTCAAGGCCGGCGAAGTGCTGGCCCTTCTCGACCCCGCCGAGCAGGAGGCCGATGTCGATGCTGCGACCGCTGCTGTCCTCGCCGCCGAATCCCAGCTGCGTGTGGCGAAGGCGACTTTCGAGCGGCAGAAGGCGCTGATCGCCAGCGGCTTCACCACGCGTACGGCCTACGACCAGGCGCAGGAAGGATTGCGGACCGCAGAAGGCGCGCTCGAAGCGGCAAGGGCGCAACTGGGCACGTCAAAGGATGTTCTTGGCTACACGGCGCTGCGCGCCGAAGCGGACGGCGTCGTCACCGCACGCAGTCTGGAAACCGGTCAAGTCGTTCAGGCTGCGCAACCCGTATTGTCGCTGGCGCAGGATGGGGAGCGGGACGCCGTCTTTGACGTCTATGAGTCCATTTTCCTCAGCAATGCCGACGACCGCAACGTTTCGTTGGCGCTGGTCTCCGATGCGGGCGTGACCGCAAGCGGCCACGTTCGGGAGGTTTCGCCGGCCGTCGACGCCAAGAGTTCAACCATTCGGGTCAAGGTGGCCATCAAGGACCCGCCTGCCGCAATGACGCTTGGAAGCCCCGTCGCGGGATCCGTGAAAGTAAAGGCCCAGCAGCAAATCGCATTGCCCTGGCGCGCATTGATGGCGGCGGGCACCAGCCCCGCGGTCTGGACCGTCGATCCGGCTACGCGGACAGCTTCGCTGAAGCCGGTAACAGTCGGTGCATACGAGGCCGGAGAAGTATTGATCAAGGCAGGTCTCGAGCCGGGCGAGCGCGTCATCGTCGACGGCGGCAAACTTTTGAGCGTGGGCCAGCCCGTGACTTATGAAGGAGACCGCTCATGACCAACCGCGCAATGATTGTGGCTGCCCCGCTTGCATGCGCACTCGCACTCGCACTTGCCGGATGTCAGCAGGAAACAAAGGCGCCGGAGCCCGCGCGGCCCGTCCAATCGGTGCTTCTCGAAGCGGACCACGCCGACGATACAGTTGCGGTGGGCGTTGTCGAGCCGCGCTACAAAACCAATCTCGGATTCCGTGTGCTGGGACGCCTGACGACGCGCCCGGTCTATGTCGGCGATCTCGTGAATGAAGGACAGACGGTCGGCATCATTGACCAGACGGCCCTTGAGCTCGCGGTTCGCTCGGCCAAAGGGGAGCTTGCCAAAGCCGAGGCCCAGTTCGCGACCGTCAGAGCCACGGAGGAACGGCAGCGAACGCTCATCACCACCGACGCGACCACAAAGCAGACGCTGGATAACGCMGAGCAGGCGCGCGCCGGCGCCGAAGCAACGGTGGCGCACGAACAGGCAAGCCTGACCAAGGCGATCGAGCAGCTCGGCTATTCTCAGATCAAGGCCGACTTCGCCGGTGTGGTCACCGCAGTCGGCGCGGAAGTCGGCCAGGTGGTATCTCCCGGCCAAAGCGTGGTGACAATCGCGAGACCCGATATTCGCGAAGCCGTCGTCGATATCGGACAGGACTTTCCGGTTCCACTGGAGGTCGGCCTGCCGTTTACGGTCAGCTTACAGCTCGTGCCCGCCGTTCAGGTGCAAGGCAGCATTCGCGAGATCGCGCCGCAAGCCGATCCGGTAACGCGCCTGCGGCGGGTCCGCATTGCGCTCAACAACCCGCCTGAAGGCTTCCGCCTTGGCGCGACCGTCACCGCGAAACTTGACAAGGGTCAGGCCCGGATATTGCGCGTGCCCGCCTCGGCGCTGCTCGCCAAGGACGGCGCGAACTTCGTGTGGATCGTCGATCAACCCGCCAGCACGGTGTCGCTGCAAAAAGTCGATGTCGTCGCTGACCCAATCGGCGCGCGCGTCACCGGCGGACTGGCTCCCGGCGCGCGCGTCGTCACCGCCGGGATCCACAGCCTCAAGCCAGGACAGCAAGTCCGTATCGAACAGGATCAGAAGCCATGAAGTCGTTCAACCTTTCCGACTGGGCGCTCAGTCATCGTTCGCTCGTCTGGTATTTCATGATTGCCTTTATGGCAGCGGGACTTTTTGCCTACCTTCAGCTGGGACGGCAGGAAGACCCCGACTTCACCATCAAAACGATGGTGATTCAGGCGCAGTGGCCGGGCGCCTCGCCTGAAGAGATGACACGTCAGGTCACCGACCGGATCGAGAAGAAGCTCGAGGAGCTGGAATCGCTCGATTACACCAAGAGCGTGACCGTTGCGGGCCAGACCACCGTCTTCGTTTATCTGCGCGACACCACCAAGGCTGCCGACGTCAAGCCGACATGGGTTCGCGTCCGCAACATGATCGCGGATATCAAGGGCGATTTCCCGCAAGGAGTGATTGGGCCCGGCTTCAACGATCGCTTCGGCGACGTGTTCGGCAACATCTATGCGTTCACCAGCGACGGCTTGAGCCAACGTCAGCTGCGCGATCAAGTGGAAGACGTCCGGGCCAAGGTCTTGACCGTGCCTGATGTCGGCAAGGTCGACATCCTGGGCGCCCAGGACGAGGTGATCTATCTGGAATTCTCCACCCGCAAGATTGCGGCCCTTGGTCTCGACGTCCACTCCATCATGAATTCTCTGCAGGGGCAGAATGCGGTCGCCCCGTCCGGCGTCTTTCAGGAGGGGCCGGAGCGGATCAGCGTGCGGGTGAACGGCCAGTTCACGTCTGAGGCAAGCCTGAAGGCAGTCAATCTGCGCATCAACGATCGCTTCTTTCCGCTGACTGACGTCGCAACCATCACGCGCGGTTATGCCGACCCGGCCAGGACGTTGTTCAGATACAATGGCGAGCCGGCGATCGCGCTTGCCATCGGCATGAAGTCGGGAGCAAATCTGCTGCACTTCGGCGAGGCGCTGAAGGAGGAGATGTCGAAAATCACGGCCGACTTGCCGGTCGGCGTCGGCGTTCAACTCGTCGCCGATCAACCCATCGTGGTCGAGCATGCCGTGTCCGGCTTCACCGAGGCGCTGTTCGAGGCCGTGATCATCGTCCTCGGCATCAGCTTTCTCAGCCTGGGCATGCGCGCCGGACTCGTCGTCGCGATTGCGATTCCGCTGGTTCTGGCCATCACCTTCGTCGTGATGGCCTACGCCGGCATTTCGCTTCAGCGAATCTCGCTTGGTGCCTTGATCATCGCGCTCGGCCTCCTGGTAGATGACGCCATGATCGCGGTCGAAATGATGGTGGCGCGGCTCGAGGTCGGAGATCCCCTCGAAAAGGCCGCGACCCATGTCTATACCTCGACCGCGTTTCCTATGCTGACTGGCACGCTGGTGACCGTGGCCGGCTTCATTCCGATCGGGCTCAATAACAGCAATGCGGGCGAGTTCACCTTCACGCTGTTCGTTGTCATCGCGGTCTCCCTGATCGTCTCCTGGATCGTCGCGGTGCTGTTCACGCCGTTGCTCGGCGTCACCATCCTGCCTGCAAAAATAAAGGGTCATCATGCGGAGAAGGGGCGCGTAGCGCAGTTGTTCGCGCGTGTCTTGCTCTTCTGCATGCACTACCGCTGGGTCACCATCGGCGTCACGGTTGCAGCCTTTCTGCTGGCGCTGTTCGGCATGAATTTCGTGCAGCAGCAGTTTTTCCCGTCATCGGATCGCGCCGAGCTGGTGATCGACTGGAACTTGCCGCAGAACGCGTCGATCGCGGACTCCAATGCACAGATGGCGCGCTTCGAGCGCGAGCAGCTTCAGGGCAACAATTCGGTCGATCACTGGTCGACCTATGTCGGCACCGGCTCGCCGCGCTTCGTCCTGTCCTTCGACGTACAGACCGCCAACACCTGGTTTGGCCAGATGGTGGTCGTGACCAAAGGCGGCATCAAGGCGCGCGACGAGGTCAAGGCACGGTTCGAGGACTATCTGAAGAAGACGTTCCCCGGGACCGACACCTACGTCAAGCTGCTCGAAGTCGGCCCCCCGGTGGGGCGTCCCGTGCAGTATCGCTTGAGCGGGCCCGACATCGCGAAGGTGCGAGACCTCTCGCAGAAGCTTGCCGGCATCGTGCGGAGCAACCCCGACCTCGGCAATGTCGTGTTCGACTGGATGGAGCCGGCCCGCGTCGTCAAGGTCGACGTTCTCCAGGACAAGGCGCGCCAGCTCGGCGTGACCTCGGAGGACATTGCGACGACCTTGAACTCCGTGCTCGAAGGCTCGCCGATCACCCAGGTGCGCGACAGCATCTACCTGGTCAATGTCACCGGACGTGCAACCGCGCCGGAACGTGCCTCCATCAACACGCTGCGCGACCTGCAATTGACCGGACTCGGCGGTCAATCCGTGCCGCTCGGGGCCGTGGCCAATTTGCGTTACGAGCTCGAGCAGCCGACGATCTGGCGGCGTGCACGGATCCCCACCATCACGTTGAAGGCCGGCATCGTTGGCAACGTGCAGCCCAAGACCGTCGTAGACCAGCTCGCGACGAAGGTGGCGGAGTTCAGCAAAGCGCTGCCGGCCGGCTATTCGGTGATGACCGGCGGCTCCGTGGAGGAGAGCGCCAAGAGCCAGGCGCCGATCATGGCCGTCGTTCCGCTCATGCTCTTCGTCATGGCGACGGTCCTGATGATCCAGTTGCAGAGCTTTCATCGCTTGTTTCTGGTGTTCGCCGTTGCGCCGCTCGCCGTCATCGGTGTGGTCATGGCGCTACTGCCGAGCGGCGCCCCGCTTGGCTTCGTGGCCATCCTCGGCGTGCTCGCCCTGATCGGCATCCTGGTGCGCAACTCCGTGATCCTGATCGTGCAGATCGAGGATTTGAGGAAGGAGGGGCGCGCGGCTTGGGATGCCGTCGTGGAGGCGACCGAGCATCGCATGCGGCCGATTCTGTTGACGGCGGCCGCGGCGAGTCTCGCGCTGATTCCGATCGCGCGCGAGATCTTCTGGGGCCCGATAGCCTACGCGATGATGGGCGGCATCATCGTCGGCACCCTGCTGACGCTGCTGTTCCTGCCCGCGCTGTATGTGGCCTGGTTCCGCATTCACCCTCATCACAGCGATCACTCAACCCCGCACGGGCCCACCGCGCCTGCGCACGACACGCCAGCCACGGAGGCGATCTCCGTATCCAAGCCCGCGCCAGTTCTCGAAACACAGATCTAAACAGGAGAAAAGACTATGTCCCACAAGATACTTCCAATTCTGCCGCTTACCGCAGCACTCGCAATCATGACCTTGTCTTCCAATGCAGCATTCGCGCAGTTCCCTCCGCCGCCCCCGATGGCCGGGCCTCCGCCGATGGCGGCCGCCGGCCCGCCTCCGCTGGCAGCGGGAGGTCCTCCGGCCTTCGCGGCTCGTCCTCCGATGGGACCTGGCGGTGCGCCGCGTGCCGGCCTCGGCGGCCCGGCGCCTCGTCTCGGTGCTGGAGCTGCACCGCGCGGTGCTCTCGCAGGGGCCGGGCGGGGCGGACCGGCGGTGGTGAACGCGGCTCGCGCCACATCGGTCACCTACAACCGCTTCGGGGACTACGGCCGCTACGGCCATCGCGCCGCCTATGCCGCAGGCGCCTATGCTGCCGGAGCCACTGCCGGCTACGCCTATGGCGGCTCGGGCTATGACTATTCCTCGGGCAGTGACTGCTACTACGTCTACAGGCGGTACCGGCGCGTTATGGTGTGCAATTAGCGCATCGCGATGTGCTTAGAACCGGCTTCATCCTGCAACATTGGCCGCTGCCTTCCGGAGTATCGCCGCGCGGGCAAGGTTGCGACCGTGCGACGAATGCCTATTATCAGTCGGATAAGCCCAGTGCTGCGACCAGTAAGTCATTGATTGTTCTCTATCCGTCGCTGACTCTTAATCAGCGGGTCCCAGGTTCGAGCCCTCGTGCGCCCACCAAGCTTTTCAATGGCTTGGCGACCCCTCGCAGAGGCCATTCCGACAAGCGGTCAGCGGCTACTGGTGCTTAGTCAATCTTTCGTCCGGAAGTCAGGTGGGGCGAGGCGGGAACAGGACAGATCCGCGCAATCCGCTGGGCAGAGGCGGCGGAAAGTCGAACGAAGGCGCAACGCAGCTCGGCGCGGGCCCCATCGCGCAACTGTTGCGTTGACCCATGCGAGCGGGCTCTTCGCATCTTCGGCGTCATATCGATGCGCCATCAGCCGCTCGCTTTCCGCAAGGCGGCTCGAAGCACGAACTCGGCAAGGGCATCGGCATCAACTCTTTCGTGGCAGCCTCGGCCTTTACGGCCGGCGCGCCAGTCGGATCGTTGATCATCAAATATTTCGGCTGGCACGGCCTGTTTGCAGTTAACGTGCCGACCGGCCTGATCGCGTTTCTGGTCGCGCTCTATTCGATCCCTAAAACACCGGTCTATGCGCGGCCGTTCGATCTTGGGGGCGCGTTTCTCTATTCGGCTGCGTTCGGTCTGCTGTTGTTCACATTCAACGGGTTCGGTCACGAACAGCCCTGGTGGCTCCTGGCCGCTTTGATCGTCGGGACGGTGTTGTTCTGGTGGGCCTATCTGCAGCGCGAGGGACAGAAGCCGACGCCGCTCCTCCCAATTGACCTGATCAGGCTGCCGCTCTTTCGGATGGCAGTGCTGACGTCGATCTGCTCGTTCATCGCGCAGATGTCGGCGATCCTGGTTCTGCCGTTCTTCATCGAACATATCGGCTATCATGACCCCGCCGTCATCGGCCTGCTGATCACGCCGTGGCCCGCGGCGGTCATTGTCACCGCGCTGGTGGCCGGCAATCTCGTCGATAAATTCTCGGCCGCGCAGTTGTGCACGGGCGGCCTATTGTTGCTGGCGGCTGGGCTCGCCTCGCTGGCCATTCTGGTGACAGGAGCGACACCGCTCCGCATCGCTTGCAGCATGGCCGTCTGCGGCGTCGGTTTCGGACTGTTCCAGTCCCCCAACAACTGGGCTCTGATCAGCGCGGCGCCACCGGCCAGAAGCGGGGCAGCAAGCGGCAGCCTGAGTTCGGCGCGGCTGGTGGGGCAGTCGCTCGGGGCCGCCATCGTCGCAATCATGCGGAGTTCGGTCCGAACGGTGCGCCCTCGATCTGCCTTTTCCTCGGCGCGGCGGTCGCGATCATCGCGGCATGCGTGAGCGCGCTCAGGCTCGGAGCTTATTCAACAAGCTCACGCGGAGCAGCCGAAGCGGCGGCAGTGTCGTCCGGCGCCGATGACAACAGGACGGAAGCAATGGAATCTGCGATGCTGAACGACGTTTAGGTACCTTCGCGTGAGCCTCGGCGACCGCTTTGATGCGGGACCGAATGTCCGGCGGAAGCCTTGACGATGTCGGGCAGGGCTACGACCATCGCGCAGATGGACGACGGCCGTGTCGCCTACACCCTGGGACGTCACGCACCGAACCTACGGCCTTGCGAGCCACGCGCTTGGGTGAGCCCCAGATCCGGTGTTGGTAACCGTTCGATCCCATTGCGAAGCGGGCATCCCCGCGAATAGTTGGGCATTTCTCTGCGAGATATGCGCAATGGAGGATGTGCTCTCTTCAATACAGCGACTGACCCGCGTCTAAGCCAGATGGAAATCGTGGTAGCTGACCAACGTTCCCGTTGTCTTATCTGCCTCGATCTGGAAGCCGGTGGGATCAAACGTTCCCAACAAAGCGATGTTGGCGGTATGGGCTCCGTCGGTGATGCTCAGAGTCCCGCCGCTGTTGTCGGCGTTGGCGGTGTAGTTCAGCGTCGGAGCATTGGCGAAGTTGAAGTCGAGAAGATCGATATGATCGTCTGCGGTCATCCCGGACACGGTCCCCGAGAAATTGAACGAATCGCCGAGGATGAGGGTTCCGGTTGCGCCTGCAGCAAACGTGGTATTTTCCGCCGAAGCATGTGCAAACGCCAGCGTCGCGGTCCCACTGATCAGCGCTGAACCACTGCCGTTGACGTTGCCGTCGATCGTGACGTTGCCGTCGTTGGCCCACAACAGACCCGTATTGAAGACGTCGCTGTGAATGACAAGCCCGCCGTCGCCGGTTGCCTCGAGGGTACCCGAGTTGGTGACGGCGTTGGTCCCGGTATCAATGTCGAGAGAATTGGTGCCGGTAGCGATAATGGTGCCCTCGTTGACGAGGGTCATCAGTCCATCCCCGATGTGTCCCGCGCCGGCGATGGTGTTGTCAACGTTCGTGAGCGTGACGTCCGCGACCGTTCCGGTGATGACGTTCTCGCTGCTGTCAGTCAATTCAACATGGCCACCGCCCAGCAGGGTGATGCCAAGCTCGATCAACTGCAGATCGGCCTCGTTTCCGGTTGAGTTCAACTCAATCGTGCCGGTGTTGTCGATGATGCCGCTCAACGGCAGCATCGCGCCATCGCCGATCACCAGGCTGCCTGAATTTTCCATGACCGGTGTTTGATCGAATACGAAGTCGCTTGAGGTTAGCGAATTCGTATCGACGCCATGCAGCGTGATCGACTGACCTTCTCCCAGTGTGATCACCGCGTTGCCGTCACCGTCATTGGCCGTGTGCGCCTGAATGTCGCCGAAGCCGGTGAACTCGGCATAGCCGATCAGGTCGATCTGGTCGTGCGCGGTGTCGAAATTGTAGATCGTATCGTGGCCGATCGGTTGGGCGAAAACGATCAAGTCGCTGCCGCTCGAAGCGGTCAGGTTGTCGTCCCCCGAAATGGCGAAGATTGGGAAGCCGGCCGCGTAGGCTTCGACATTGTCGAAAACAAGCCTGGTCCCCGTGCTGCCGTCCGCCTCGGTCCATGTCTCCGCGACGTTCAGGACAACCGCGCCCGCGAAGTCGGTGAGCGTGGTAACCGCCAGCGACCGGACATCACTTGTTTGCGCCGTCCAGGTGCCATCGCCGTTGTTCGTCCCGGCGTTCAGACTCCAACCTAACGGAACACCGCTGATTGTGACCGTGATGAGGTCGTTCGGGTCCGACGATGGATCGGTCAGGCCGAGGTTGATCTGCTCTCCGGCGATGCCGGCCGGAGCTACTCCGGTCGCAAAGTCGGCGGCGGTCAATGACGTTACCCCTGCGAGATGTATTTCCAGCAGGCCGGCGTTGCCGCCTGCGAGAGCACCATTCGTGGCGTTGCCATAGACGATCGTCTGGTTGTTGGCGGTATCGACGAACCAGGCAAACGTATGCGCCCCAACCGAGCTCGTCGCCGTGGCCAACGATGTGCCAATCGATGTGATTGCAAAGCCCGAGGTGGCCGCAATTTTATCGGACCCCGACGTAAAATCGGTGATCGTGTCGAAGCCGGCATGGTTCGAGTCGGTAGCAATCGTATATCTGAACGTGTCGTTGCCAATGCCGCCGGACAGAATGTCGATGCCCGCTCCGCCGGTGAGCGTGTCGTTTCCAGAACCCCCGAGAAGCAGATCGGAGCCGTTTCCGCCATTCAAGGTGTCGTCGCCGCCGAGACCCACCACGATATCGTTGCCGTCGTTGCCCGAGATGGTCTCACCGTTGGAAGTTCCGACCAGAGTATTATCCGAGGAATTGCCGGTTAACCCCGCCAGCAGATTAGGCAAGTCGTCGGTGATCGCGGAATAGGTCACCGTGCCGCCTCCATTGAGCGCGACCGCGAGATTTCCGTTTTCAAAGCCGGTGGCGCTAGCCTGCCAGCTCGAAGCCAGGAGATCGAGCGTTCCCGTTGGAGAACCGTCAAAGTAGTTTTGCAACGCGCTTTCGAACGTTGCATTCGAGAGGATTTGCTCGAGCTGGGTGGAGGAGAAAACCAGGGTGATGTCGTCTGTGCCATTTCCACCGTTGTAGGTGGTCGTCCCGTTGATGTGATTCCACGCTGTCACCAGCGTATCGCCGCCGTTGCCCATCAATATCGACCAATTGCCGGGTGCCGGTGCTGCGTTGAAGTCGAAAGTCGCGTCGGCGAAGTTCGCAATGTCGGTGCCGTTTGCGAAATTGATCGTGTGCCCGCTCACGCTGCCTGCAAGCGTAATCGTTACAGTCACCGGACTGCCGGACAGGGAGCCGTCGGTCGCGTGGTAGGTAAAGCTGTCCGTGCCCAGGAAGGAGGTGTCAGTTCGCGTATATGTAAACGAGCCATTTGCGTTCAACGTCACCGTTCCGTGGGTCGGGTTTGTGTCTTTCACCGCCGTGATCGCGCTGTCGGGATCGCTGTCATTGGCAAGGACACCCGTCGCTGACACAGTCAACGTATTACTGACGCTGGTATCCAGGATATAGCTGTCGCTTGCCGCCACGGGAGCGTCGTTTACGGCGGCGACGCTGACGGTGACGCTGTGCGAGACGCTGGAGTCGGTGCCGTCATTGACCACCACGTTCACCGTCCGGCTGGTCGTCGTCGGCGCGTCGCTGGTGTTGTTGTAGACGATGCCGTCGAGAATCGTCTGGTAGGTGGCCTTTGAGGCCGAGCCGGTGATCGAGAGGACACCGGTTGCCGCGGTGTAGGTGACGGTCAAACCGGCCGCCGCGGCCGTCGCAGCGGCATTGAGCGACAGTGACTCGACCGCGTTGCCATCGGGCCGCGCCGTCAGCGTGGCCGTCAGCGACTGCAGGTTGGCCGTGTCGACATCGGTGATGGTCGCCGACGGCGCAATGACCAGAGGCGTCTGCTCGGTGAACGCGGCCGTGGCGTCATTGCCGGCTCCTGCACCGTTGAGGTCGACAACCGGGACGTCGTTCACGGCGGCGACGCTGATGCTGACGCTGTGCGAGACGCTGGAGTCGGTCCCGTCACTGACCACCACGTTCACCGTCCGCGATGCCGTGGTCGGCGTATCGCTGGTATCGTTGTAGACGATGCCGTCCAGGATCGTTTGATAGGTGGCCTTTGAAGCCGAGCCGCTAACCGATAATACCCCGGTGGCCTGGCTATAGCTCACGGTCAGACCTGCCGCGGCTGCCGTTGCCGCCGCATTCAACGACAACGATTCGACCGTGTTGCCATCGGGTCGCGTCGTCAAGGTCGCCGTCAATGATGTCAGATTGGCCGAGTCGACGTCAGTGATCGTCGCCGACGGCGCAATCGCCAGAGGCGTCTGTTCGGTGAACGCGGCCGTGGCGTCGTTGCCGGCTCCTGCACCGTTGAGGTCCACAACCGGGGCGTCATTCACGGGGGCAACGCTGATGCTGACGCTGTGCGAGACGCTGGAATCGGCGCCGTCATTGACCACCACGTTCACCGTCCGGCTGGTCGTCGTCGGTGCGTCGCTGGTGTTGTTGTAGACGATGCCGTCCAGGATCGTCTGGTAGGTGGCCTTGGAAGCCGAGCCGATAACCGACAATACCCCGGTCGTCTGGCTATAGCTCACGGTCAAACCGGCGGCGGCCGCCGCCGCTGCGGCATTGAGCGACAGGGACTCGACCGTGTTGCCATCGGGGCGCGCCGTCAGCGTGGCCGTCAGCGACTGCAGGTTGGCCGAGTCGACATCGGTGATGGTCGCCGAAGGCGCAATCACCAGAGGCGTCTGTTCCGTGAACGCGGCCGTGGCGTCATTGCCGGCTCCTGCACCGTTGAGGTCCACAACCGGGGCGTCATTTACGGGGGCAACGCTGATGCTGACGCTGTGCGAGATGCTGGAATCGGCGCCGTCGTTGACCACCACGTTCAACGTCCGCGGTGTCGTGGTCGGCGCGTCGCTGGTGTTGTTGTAGACGATGCCGTCCAGGATCGTCTGGTAGGTGGCCTTTGAAGCCGAGCCGGTAACCGACAATACCCCGGTGGCCTGGGTATAGCTCACGGTCAGACCTGCCGCGGCTGCCGTTGCGGCCGCGTTCAGCGACAACGATTCGACCGTGTCGCCGTCGGGCCGCGTCGTCAAGGTCGCCGTCAATGAGGTCAGATTGGCCGAATCGATGTCAGTGATCGTCGCCGAAGGCACGACCACCAACGGGGTCTGTTCGATGAACGAAGCGGAAGCGTCATTTCCGGTTGCCGCACCATTGAGATCCACAATCGGAGCATCGTTGGTGCCGTTGATAGTGACGGTGACGATCTGGCTGGCCGAGCCGTCGGAGGAGACGGCGGTGAAGGCGTCTGTGATCGACTGCCCGGCGCCGAGCTGCTGGATGGCGGTCTGGCTATTGTCGGCGGTGTAGGTCCAGTTGCCGGCGGCATCGAGGGTGAAGGTGCCGTAGCCGTGGCTGCCGGCGGTGCCGGCTGTCGTGGTGAAATTGGCCTGGCCCTGGTCGGCGTCGGAGATGGTGAGCGCGCCGCTGGTTGCGATGTTGCCGGCGACGGGGCTTACGTCTTCGGTCACGCTGCCGGTGGCGACGCCGCCGATCACGGCGGTGTCGTTGGTGCCGGTCAGGGTGATGGTCAGCGTCGAGTTCGCCGTCGCGCCATGCTCGTCGGTGACGGTGTAGCTCGCCACCACGTCGGTGGTGGCGCCCTGCGCCAGATGCTGGTAGGCCGCGTTGGCGGCATCGAAGCTGTAGCTGCCGTCCGGGTTGATCGTCAGCCCGGCGACTGCCGCATCGAGGCTGTAGCTCAGCGTGGCGCCGTCATCGACGTCGCTGTCATTGCTCGCGACGGTGCCGGCGATGGTGCTGTCTTCCAGGCCGCTGTTGGCGTCGGCCACCGCGACCGGCGCGTCATTGGTGCCGGTCAGGGTGATCGTCAGCGTCGCGTTCGACGTCGCGCCATGTTCGTCGTTGACGGTGTAGTTCGCCACCACGTCGGTGGTGGCGCCCTGCGCCAGATGCTGGTAGGCCGCGTTGGCGGCATCAAAGCTGTAGCTGCCGTCCGGGTTCAGCGTCAGCCCGGCGACCGCGCTGGTCTGCGCATAGGTCAGGCTGGCCCCGTCATCGACGTCGCTGTCATTGCTCGCGACGGTGCCGGTGATGGTGCTGTCCTCGCTGCCCGCGTTGGTGTCGGCCACCGCGACCGGCGCGTCGTTGGTGCCGGTCAGGGTGATGGTCAGCGTCGCGGCGGCGCTCGCGCCATGCTCGTCGGTGACGGTGTAGTTCGCCACCACGTCGGTGGTGGCGCCTTGGCCCAGGTGTTGGTAGGACGCATTCGACGCATCGAAGCTGTAGCTGCCGTCCGGGTTGATCGTCAGCCCGGCGACCGCGCTGGTCTGCGCATAGGTCAGGCTGGCCCCGTCATCAATGTCGCTGTCGTTACTCGCGACGGTGCCGGCGATGGTGCTGTCCTCGGTGCCGGCATTGGTGTCGGCGACCGCGACCGGCGTGTCGTTGGTGCCGGTCAGCGTGATCGTCAGCGTCGAACTCGCCGTCGCGCCATGCTCGTCGGTGACCGTGTAGTTCGCTACCACGTCGGTGGTGGCGCCCTCGGCCAAATGCTGGTAGGCGGCGTTGGCGGCGTCGAAGCTRTAGCTGCCGTCCGGGTTCAGCGTCAGGCCGGCCACCGCGCTGGTCTGCGCATAGGTCAGGATCGCGCCGTCATCGAYGTCGCTGTCATTGGTCGCGACCGTGCCGGTGATGGTGSYRTCTTCCAGACCGCTATTGGCGTCGGCCACCGCGACCGGSGYGTCGTTGGTGCCGGTCAGGGTGATGGTCAGCGTCGCGGCGGCGCTGGCGCCATGCTCGTCGGTGACGGTGTAGTTCGCCACCACGTCSGTGGTGGCGCCCTGCGCCAGATGCTGGTAGGCCGCATTCGACGCATCGAAGCTATAGCTGCCGTYCGGGTTCAGCGTCAGGCCGGCCACCGCGGCATCGAGGCTGTAGCTCAGAGCGGCGCCGTCATCGACGTCGCTGTCATTGCTCGCGACGGTGCCGGCGATGGTGCTGTCTTCCAGACCGCTGCTGGTGTCGGCGACCGCGACCGGGGCGTCGTTGGTGCCGGTCAGGGTGATGGTCAGCGTCGCGGCGGCGCTCGCGCCATGCTCGTCGGTGACGGTGTAGCTCGCCACCACGTCGGTGGTGGCGCCCTGCGCCAGATGCTGGTAGGCGGCGTTGCCGGCATCGAAGCTGTAGCTGCCGTCCGGGTTCAGCGTCAGGCCGGCGACTGCCGCATCGAGGCTGTAGCTCAGCGTGGCGCCGTCATCGACGTCGCTGTCATTGCTCGCGACGGTGCCGGTGATGGTGCTGTCTTCCAGACCGCTGCTGGTGTCAGCCACCGCGACCGGGGCGTCGTTGGTGCCGGTCAGCGTGATCGTCAGGGTCGCGCCCGAGGTTGCGCCATGCTCGTCGGTGACGGTGTAGTTCGCCACCACATCCGTCGTGGCGCCCTGCGCCAGGTGCTGGTAGGCCGCGTTGGCGGCATCGAAGCTGTAGCTGCCGTCCGGGTTCAGCGTCAGGCCGGCCACCGCGGCATCGAGGCTGTAGCTCAGCGTGGCGCCGTCATCGACGTCGCTGTCATTGCTTGCGACGGTGCCGGTGATGGTGCTGTCCTCGGTGCCGGCATTGGTGTCGGCCACCGCGACCGGCGTGTCGTTGGTGCCGGTCAGGGTGATGGTCAGCGTCGAGCTCGCCGTCGCGCCATGCTCGTCGGTGACGGTGTAGCTCGCCACCACGTCGGTGGTGGCGCCTTGGCCCAGGTGTTGGTAGGACGCATTCGACGCATCGAAGCTGTAGCTGCCGTCCGGGTTCAGCGTGAGGCCGGCCACCGCCGCATCGAGGCTGTAGCTCAGCGTGGCGCCGTCATCGACGTCGCTGTCATTGCTCGCGACGGTGCCGGTGATGGTGCTGTCTTCCAGACCGCTGCTGGTGTCAGCCACCGCGACCGGGGCGTCGTTGGTGCCGGTCAGCGTGATCGTCAGCGTCGCGTTCGACGTCGCGCCATGCTCGTCGGTGACGGTGTAGTTCGCCACCACATCCGTCGTGGCGCCCTGCGCCAGGTGCTGGTAGGCGGCATTCGACGCATCGAAGCTGTAGCTGCCGTCCGGATTCAGCGTGAGGCCGGCCACCGCGGCATCGAGGCTGTAGCTCAGGCTGGCCCCGTCATCGACGTCGCTGTCGTTGCTCGCAACCGTGCCGGTGATGGTGGAATCTTCCAGACCGCTGCTGGTGTCGGCCACCGCGACCGGGGCGTCGTTGGTGCCGGTCAGCGTGATGGTCAGCGTCGCGTTCGACGTCGCGCCGTGCTCGTCGGTGACGGTGTAGTTCGCCACCACGTCCGTGGTGGAGCCCTGCGCCAGATGCTGGTAGGCGGCGTTGGCGGCGTCGAAGCTGTAGCTGCCGTCCGGGTTCAGCGTCAGGCCGGCGACCGCGCTGGTCTGCGCATAACTCAGGTTGGCGCCGTCGTCGACGTCGCTGTCATTCGTTGCGACCGTGCCGGTGATGGTGCTGTCCTCGGTGCCGGCATTGGTGTCGGCGACCGCGACCGGCGTGTCGTTGGTGCCGGTCAGCGTGATCGTCAGCGTCGCGCCCGAGGTTGCGCCATGCTCGTCGGTGACCGTGTAGTTCGCCACCACGTCGGTGGTGGCGCCCTCGGCCAAATGCTGGTAGGCGGCGTTGGCGGCGTCGAAGCTGTAGCTGCCGTCCGGGTTGATCGTCAGACCGGCCACCGCGGCATCGAGGCTGTAGCTCAGCGCCGCGCCGTCATCGACGTCGCTGTCATTGCTCGCGACGGTGCCGGCGATGGTGCTGTCTTCCAGACCACTGCTGGTGTCGGCGACCGCGACCGGCGTGTCGTTGGTGCCGGTCAGCGTGATCGTCAGCGTCGCGCCCGAGGTTGCGCCATGTTCGTCGGTGACGGTGTAGTTCGCCACCACATCGGTGGTGGCGCCCTGCGCCAGATGCTGGTAGGCCGCATTCGACGCATCGAAGCTGTAGCTGCCGTCCGGGTTCAGCGTCAGGCCGGCGACCGCGGCATCGAGGCTGTAGCTCAGCGCCGCGCCGTCATCGACGTCGCTGTCGTTGGTCGCAACCGTGCCGGTGATGGTGGCATCTTCCAGACCGCTGCTGGTGTCGGCCACCGCGACCGGGGCGTCATTGGTGCCGGTCAGCGTGATCGTCAGCGTCGCGCCCGAGGTTGCGCCATGCTCGTCGGTGACGGTGTAGTTCGCCACCACGTCGGTGGTGGCGCCCTGCGCCAGATGCTGGTAGGCCGCATTGGCGGCATCGAAGCTGTAGCTGCCGTCCGGGTTGATCGTCAGGCCAGCGACCGCGGCATCGAGGCTGTAGCTCAGCGCCGCGCCGTCATCGACGTCGCTGTCGTTGGTCGCAACCGTGCCGGTGATGGTGGCATCTTCCAGACCGCTGCTGGTGTCGGCCACCGCGACCGGGGCGTCGTTGGTGCCGGTCAGGGTGATGGTCAGCGTCGCGGCGGCGCTGGCGCCATGCTCGTCGGTGACGGTGTAGTTCGCCACCACGTCGGTGGTGGCGCCCTGCGCCAAATGCTGGTAGGCCGCATTGCCGGCATCGAAGCTGTAGCTGCCGTCCGGGTTCAGCGTCAGGCCGGCCACCGCGGCATCGAGGCTGTAGCTCAGCGCCGCGCCGTCATCGACGTCGCTGTCGTTGGTCGCAACCGTGCCGGTGATGGTGGCATCTTCCAGACCGCTGCTGGTGTCGGCCACCGCGACCGGGGCGTCATTGGTGCCGGTCAGCGTGATCGTCAGCGTCGCGCCCGAGGTCGCGCCATGCTCGTCGGTGACGGTGTAGCTCGCCACCACGTCGGTGGTGGCGCCCTGCGCCAGATGCTGGTAGGCCGCGTTGGCGGCATCGAAGCTGTAGCTGCCGTCCGGGTTGATCGTCAGCCCGGCGACTGCCGCATCGAGGCTGTAGCTCAGCGTGGCGCCGTCATCGACGTCGCTGTCATTGCTCGCGAC
>NZ_JBFULU010000011.1:0-167194 GCF_054049735.1 Bradyrhizobium sp. P5_C12 | reverse complement strand
GCGCAGGGAAGGCCGAGTGATTGGCTACACCTGTATGCTGCTGTGCGGTTCTTCCTGCGTGTGCTTTTCGCGCAGCGGACCGCGGGTGCCAGCCGGCACCCGGCCTTCCCTGCGCCCTCTTGGCTCAAGAGGGTGGTGAGACGAAGCAAAGCTCGGGCGAATTAAGCCGCGAGAATGCAAAGACGTGTCTTGGAAGGGCGTGTCTTGGAAGGCGCATCTTGGAAGGCGCATCTTGGGGGTCCACAGATTCAGCAGCAGAGCGGCCTGTGCGCGCGGCGCGTCGCGCGATAGGTTGAGCCTCAAAGTCAGTCGAGCACCGAAAGAAGGAACGACGCGTGGCGAGATTTGTGAATGTCGCGGCCGGCCAGCTTGGCCCGGTCGCGAGGCGTGAGACCAGGACCGAGGTGGTGGCGCGGCTGATGGCCCTGATGCGCCAGGCGCGGGCCAATGGTTGCGACCTGATCGTCTATCCCGAGCTTGCGCTGACCACGTTCTTTCCGCGCTGGCATTTCGAGGACCAAGCCGAGATCGACGGCTTTTTCGAGCGTGAGATGCCGGGGGCGGAGACGCTGGCCCTGTTCGAGCTGGCCCGTGAAATCGGCATCGGCTTCTATCTCGGCTACGCCGAGCTGGCGACTGAAGCCGGCGTGCTGCATCGCTACAACACGTCCATTCTGGTCGACAAGAGCGGCACCATCGTCTCCAGATACCGCAAGGTCCATCTGCCCGGCCACGCCGAACCCGAGCCATGGCGCAAGTTTCAGCATCTGGAAAAGCGCTATTTCGAGCCCGGCGGCGGTTTCGGCGTGACTGAGGCCTTTGGCGGCGTGATGGGAATGGCGATCTGCAATGATCGCCGCTGGAGCGAGACCTATCGGGTGATGGGACTTCAGGGCGTCGAAATGGTGCTGATCGGCTACAACACGCCGGTGCACAACCCGCCCGCGCCCGAGCACGACGACCTCTCGCTGTTCCACAATCGTCTGGTCATGCAGGCCGGCGCCTATCAGAACGGCACCTTCGTGGTCGGCGTCGCCAAGGCCGGTATCGAGGAGGGCGTGGACCATATCGGCGGCAGCTGCATCATCGCGCCCTCGGGCGAGATCGTCGCTTCGTGCACCACGAAGGGCGACGAGATCGCGCTGGCGCGCTGCGATCTCGATCTCTGCAACTCCTACAAGCGCACCACCTTCAATTTCGACGTCCACCGCCAGCCCCGGGCCTACGGACTGATCGTCGAACGCAAGGGGCGGACCATCATGGCGGATGGAACGCCGGTGCGTGCGAAGGGGTGATCGGTTTCTTGCTTGGCAAGCAATCTCTCCCATGTCGTCCCGGCGAAGGCCGGGACCCATAACCCCAGGGAGGAGTTTGGCGAAGATTGGTCGTTCGGGATTGGCACCCACCCATACTCCACAGACCTCGCGGTATGGGTCCCGGCCTTCGCCGGGACGACAGCGGATTTGAGGCGATTGTAGTCGTTCCCAATCAATCACAACCACGTGTCTTTATTCGGAAACAATCATTCCCTATTATCCCGCAATGCAAAAAACCGCCCGCCGATCTCAGCCCATTGCCCGGCCGCCGGGTCGTCCCCGGGAGTTCGACATGGACACCGCGCTCGACCGCGCCGTGCGGGTGTTTCGCGAGCGCGGCTATCATGCCACCTCGATCGGGGATCTGACCGCGGCGATGCGGCTTGCGACCGGCAGCGTCTACAAGGCGTTTCGCGACAAGCACGCCGTCTTCCTCGCCGCCTTCGAGCGCTACACCACGCTGCGCCAGCAGCAGACACGCAGCGCCGCGGCGCGCGGCAGCAATGGACGCGAGCGGCTGCGTAATGTGCTGCTCTCTTATGTCGAGCACTCCCAGGGCAGCGAGGGGCGGCGCGGCTGTCTCGTGGTCGGCAGCGCGGTCGAGCTCTCCACGCTCGACCCGGTGGTCGGAGCGCGCGTCAATGCGCAGCTCAAGGCCAACGAGAATTTCATCGCCGGCCTCATTCGCGAAGGGCTGGCCGATGGCTCGATTCCCCACCATGTCGACGCCGACGACACCGCGCGGCTGATGATCTGCATCACGCAGGGCATGCGCGTCGTCGGCAAGGCGCGCCTGTCGCTCGACGGCGAGCGCCTGGTCGGCGTCGCGATGAAGCTGCTCGCCTGAATTTTTTGTCATATAGGGAACGATCGTTCTCTATGTCTGGAGCCTGTAAATGACGATGAATGCCACGATCGAGACCGCGCCCGAGCCGGATGCGGTGTCGCAGCGACTGACCTTCGTGCTTGCCGCGGCCTGTGGCATGGTCGCCGCCAACATCTACTATGCCCAGCCGCTGATCGCCCCGATCAGCGCCGCGCTCGGCCTGTCGCATGCCGCAGCGGGCCTGATCGTCACCATGACGCAGATCGGCTACGGCACCGGGCTGCTCTTCATCGTGCCGCTCGGCGATCTCGTCGAGAACCGGACCCTGATCTGCTCCGTCATCACGCTCGGCGCCGCGGCGTTGCTGGCCGCCGCCTTCGCCACCCATGCGCTGCCGTTCCTGATCGCCGCGCTGTTCATCGGGCTCGGCTCGGTCGCGGTGCAGATCATCATTCCCTATGCGGCGCATCTCGCGCCCGAGGCCATCCGCGGTCGCGTCGTCGGCAACGTCTCGACCGGATTGATGCTCGGCATCATGCTGGCGCGGCCGGTGTCGAGCTTCGTCACGGCTGCGTCGTCGTGGCATGCGGTGTTCTTCGCCTCAGCCGCGCTGATGATCGTGCTCGCAGCCGTGCTCTGGATGGTGCTGCCGAAGCGCAAACCCGTTGCGCGCATGCATTATGGCACGCTGCTGCTGTCGATGCCGCATCTGGTGCGGACCATGCCGCTGCTGCGGCGCCGCGCCCTCTACCAGGCGAGCCTGTTTGGCGCCTTCACCCTGTTCTGGACGGTGGCGCCACTCCAGCTCGCCGGCGCGTTCGGCTTCTCTCAGACCGGCATCGCGCTGTTCGCGCTCGCCGGTGTCGCCGGCGTGTTCGCCGCGCCAATCGCGGGACGGCTCGCCGATCGCGGCCATAGCCGCATTGCGACGCTGGTTGCGATGCTGCTCGCGGCTGCGGGCTTCCTCGTGACCTATATCGGCGCGGCCGGCTCGATGCTGAACCTGGCCTGCCTGGTGGTGGCCGCGATCGCCATCGATATCGGCGTCCAGGGCAACGTGGTGCTCGGCTTCCGCGCCATCTTCGCGCTCGGGCACGAACATCGCAGCCGCCTCAACGGCCTCTACATGGCGACGTTCTTCGCCGCCGGCGCTGCCGGCTCCGCGGTCGGCGCCTGGGCCTTCGCGCAGGGCGGCTGGACGCTGGCGTCGGCGATCGGCCTGGCCTTGCCGGTCGCGGGCCTGCTCTATGCGGCCACCGAGTAGCGGTACGATCGTGCGCCGCAGCCGTTTACCAAGCCCTCGACGGTGCCATTTCCGTCTCGCGGTTTCCGTGCGGCTGTAGTACTTAGGTCGCAAGCGAGCCTGGTTAACGGGCGGCAGGGGGAGGCTTATGGGGCGTGCGGGACTGTTTGGCGTACCGCGGTTACGGCCGTGGTCGTGGCAGGCGTTTCTGTTCGGATTTGCGGTCGTGGCCGTGTCGGCCATGGTTCAGGGCATCTGCGTCGTGCTCGGCGCAAAGCTCTACTTCGCGACATTCCTGCCCTGCATCTTCCTGGTCGGACTTCTGGCCGGTGCGCCGGCTGCGGTGTTCGCGGCTCTGCTTACCGTTCCGGTGGTGTGGTGGGCATTCATGCCGCCCTACTTCCAGTTCAATCCGCTGACCAGCGCGAATACCGATTCCATCAACCTGTTCTTCCTGCTCGCCGTGCTCCTGATCGGCCTTGCCGATCTCTGCCGCGAGACGATGGCGATCATCAGCCGCGGCGGGCTTCGCGCGTCGGGCGAGAGCGCGGCAACGAATTCGCAATGAACGGGCCTTGCGCGCGGGCGACGCGTTGCGCCGGCGCAACAGTCCGGCAACCATTCGCGAGCTTCGCCTGCGCCGCTAACTTTTCGAAAAAGATTTGGCCGCAATTTCTCTCGTGGGAATGACGAGGGAGTTTTCGGACATGAACGGCCAGGTAAACGGGCACGCCATCTTGGAGAACGTGCGCCGCTATCGCGGGATCGCATCGCTCTACCGCCAGACTGCCGTCTTCCGGCCGAGCCAGAGCTGGTCGCTGCTGGAGCAGGCCGGGGAATGGGAAGCCCGGGCGCTGACGGAGCTGGAAGCCTATTTCGCCGCGCGGATGGATTGCGCCGCTCCACGCGCGGCCTGATCGTTAACCATCGCCGCAACGAGATCGGCGATGACCATCGGCGATTGCTGGCTCTGGGCGGGGGCGGAATCCGTGGCGACTACGGAGTTACCCCGGCGCCCGCGCATGATAGCAAGTCGCCCGGATCTCCTTCACGTCGGCCGGGGCGAGCGATGACCATCTTCAACCGCATCTTTACGACTGAGCGCCTGCTCCAGATCATCGTCATTCTGGCGGCGACGGTCGCGATGAAGCTGATGGGCTGAATCTAGCGCTCGCCGAGCTCGGGCATGTCGGGCAGATAGTTCGACCCTTCCGAGCCCAGGAAATCGAACATCGCCTGCGCCGGCGGCAGCAGTACCTTGTCGCTGCGGCGGATCACGTACCATTGCCGGACGATCGGCAGGCCCGCGACATCGAGCACGATGAGCCGGCCTTCGCTCAGCTCATGCGCGACGGTGTGGGCGGAAATGAAGGCGATGCCGAGCCCGGCGATCACCGCCTGCTTGATGGTCTCGTTGCTGCTCATCTCCATGCCGATGATCGGCTCGAGATCCGACTTCTGGAACATGCCCTCCATCAGCGTGCGCGTGCCCGACCCCGGCTCGCGGGTGAGGAAGGTCTCGTGCACGAGATCGGTCAGGCTGAGGCCGGCATCCTTCTCCAGCCAGTGCCCCTTGCGCGCGACGATGATGTGCGGATTGCGCCCGAGTTGGCGCACGTCGACGCTGACGTCGGCCGGTGGCCGACCCATCACGGCGAAATCGAGGTCGTAGCCGTGCATCGCCTCGCGGATCTCCTCGCGATTGCCGATGGTGAGCCTGATCTCGATCTTCGGGTAACGCTTGGTGAACGCCGCGATCGCATGCGGCACGAAGTACTTCGCGGTCGAGACCGCGCCGAGATGCACCGTGCCGCCGGTGCGCCCGGCGAGCAGATCGAGCGCGCCCTGGCAGTCCGCGATCGCGGCTTCGACGCGCTCTGCCAGCGCCAACACCTCCTTGCCGGCCTCCGTCAACAGCATGCCGTCGCCGGTCCGCTGCACCAGCGGCAGGCCTGCGAGATCCTGGAGCTGCCGGAGCTGCTGGGTCACGGCCGGCTGGGTCAGGCCGAGATGGCTCGAGGCCGCCGTGACGCTGCCCTTGGCCGAGAGTGCCGCGAGCGAGCGCAGCTGCCGGATCGTCAGATGCCGGAGCTGGGTCGCCGCATGGCTGGGGCCATTATAAGAAAATTCTTTGGCGCTCATTATGAATAGAAATTTTCCTTATTAAGCCGTCGCTGTCAATCTCCTGATGCTGGGACCGACCGCACCGACCTCCGCCGGGGAGGGAACTGGATGCGGCGCCCGCAAGGGGATGGACGCAGATGACCGGGCAAATCAGGCTGGACGACCACCTTCAACGGTATTCCGAGACCGCACCTCGCGCGCTGGCGGTTGCCGCCGCCATCGACGCCATAGCCGCGGCCGCGATCGAGATTGCCGATCTCATCGGCACCGGAGATCTCGCGGACGCCTCCGGCCTGACCACGGAGCGCAACAGCGACGGCGATCTCCAGCGTGACCTCGACGTCCGGGCGGACGCGATCCTGCGCCGCTGCCTCGGCAAATTGCCGATCGCAGCTCTGGCGTCGGAGGAAATGCGCGAGCCCCAGATCGGCGACCGCGAGGCCAGGATCTGCATCGCGATCGATCCGCTCGACGGCTCCTCGAACATCGACATCAACATGACCGTCGGCACGATCTTCTCGATCCTGCCGGTCCCGGACGACCTCGCGCTCGCGTTCCATCAGCGCGGCTCGGCGCAGCTTGCGGCGGGATTCGTCACCTACGGTCCGCAGACCTCGCTGGTGCTGACGCTCGGCGACGGCGTCGACATCTTCACCTACGACCGCAGGTCCGGCTGCTTCCGTCTCGCGCGCAGCGCCGTGCAGATTTCCGAGGCCTGCGACGAGTTCGCGATCAACGCCTCCAACCGCCGGCACTGGGATCCGCCGGTGCGTGCCTTCGTGGACGAGTGCCTTGCCGGTGTCGATGGGCCGGCAAACCACAACTTCAACATGCGCTGGATCGGCTCGCTGGTCGCGGAGGCCTATCGGATCCTCACCCGCGGCGGCGTCTTCCTCTATCCGTCCGATGCGCGCCCCGGCTATGGCGACGGCCGCCTGCGTCTCACCTACGAGGCCCACCCGATGGCCATGATCATCGAGCAGGCCGGCGGCTCCGCCTCGACCGGGCGCGAGCGCATCCTCGACCTTGCCGCGGACAGCCTGCATCAGCGCGTGCCGCTGATCATGGGATCGAGCAACGAAGTGCGGCGCGTTGCGGAACTGCACTGCGATCCGCTGCTCGTCGCAAGCGTCTCAGCGCCGCTGTTCGCGCGGCGCGGCTTCTTCCGGCTGTGATGGGAGGCGACTAATGTCCAGGAAGCATCCGATCATCTCCATCACCGGCTCCTCCGGCGCCGGTACGACCTCGGTCAAGAAGACCTTCGAGCAGATATTCTTCCGCGAGAAGGTCAATGCCGTCTACATCGAGGGCGACGCCTTTCATCGCTACGACCGCGCCGAGATGCGCACGCAGATGGCGAAGGAGGCTGATCGCGGCAACAGGCATTTCAGCCATTTCAGCCCCGAGACCAACCTGTTCGAGGAATTGGAGCGGGCGTTCCGCGACTATGGCGAGACCGGTACGGCAACGACGCGGCATTACATTCACGACGCCGAAGAATCCGCGCTGCACGGCGCGCCGCCCGGCACCTTCACCGAATGGGAACGGCTGCCCGAAAACTCGGACCTGCTGTTCTATGAGGGCCTGCACGGCGCCGTCGTCACCGACAAGGTCAACGTCGCGCGTTATGCCGACCTCAAGATCGGCGTTGTGCCCGTCATCAATCTCGAATGGATTCAGAAACTGCACCGCGACCGCAGCGCGCGGGGCTATTCGACCGAGGCCGTCACCGACACGATTCTGCGGCGGATGCCGGACTACATCCACTACATCTGCCCGCAATTCTCCGAGACCGACATCAACTTCCAGCGCGTGCCGACGGTCGATACCTCCAATCCGTTCATCGCGCGCTGGATCCCGACGCCGGACGAATCGATGGTGGTGATCCGCTTCAAGAACCCGCGCGGCATCGACTTTCCCTATCTGCTCTCGATGCTGCCGCACAGCTGGATGTCGCGCGCCAATTCGATCGTGTGTCCCGGCGCCAAGCTGGACCTCGCGATGCAGCTGATCCTGACGCCGCTGATCATGCAGCTCATCGAGCGCAAGCGAAACCTGAAGTGAACAAGGGGAGAATTCGATGAACATCTCCGTCCATGCCGAAGCCGACCTCAGCACGGTCAGCCACAACGATCTCGCCAACGCGGTCCGCTTCCTCGCGGTCGACGCCATCGAGACCTCGCAGTCCGGCCATCCCGGCCTGCCGATGGGTATGGCCGATGTCGCGACCGTGCTGTTCTCGCGCTTCCTCAAATTCGACTCGGCCCATCCCAATTGGCCGGACCGCGACCGCTTCGTGCTGTCGGCCGGCCACGGCTCGATGCTGCTCTATGCGCTGCTGCATCTCACCGGCGGCGCCGTCAGCCTCGACGATATCAAGGCGTTCCGGCAATGGGGCTCGAAGACGCCGGGCCATCCCGAATATGGCCACACACCTGGAGTCGAGACCACGACGGGGCCGCTGGGGCAGGGGATTGCCACTGCCGTTGGTATGGCGCTCGCCGAGCGCATGGCCAATGCGCGGCATGGCGATGGTCTGGTCGATCACTTCACCTATGTGATCGCCGGCGACGGCTGCCTCATGGAGGGCATCAGCCAGGAGGCGATCTCGCTCGCCGGCCATCTGCAACTCGGCCGCCTGATCGTGCTGTTCGACGACAACGGAATCTCCATCGACGGGCCGACGTCGCTTGCGACATCGGACGATCAGCTTGCGCGGTTTGCGGCGTCGGGCTGGTCGGTGCGCCGCGTCGACGGGCATGATCCCGAAGCTGTTGCGCAGGCGATTGCGGAAGAGCGCGAGACGACAAGCCCTTCGCTGATCGCCTGCCGCACCATCATCGGCTATGGCGCGCCGGACCGGCAGGGCACCGAGAAGGCGCATGGCGCTCCGCTTGGTGTCGAGCAGACGGCGGCGGCACGCAGGACGCTCGGCTGGGACTACCAGCCCTTCGTCGTGCCGATCCCGATCCTGAAAGCGTGGCGGATGATCGGCCAGCGCGGACAGGTGGAGCGTCTGGCCTGGCTCGATCGCTACGAATGCGCGACGTCCGAGCAGCGCGACCTGTTCATCGAAGGCAAGGCCGTTGCCCTGCCAGGTGCCTATGCGCTGGCCGCGGCCAAATTGCGCGAGCGCTTCGCCACCGAGCGTCCGAAGCTCGCGACGCGGCAGGCTTCGCAGCAGGTGCTCGACGGTATCGCCGGGACGATCCCGGGGCTTGTCGGCGGTTCCGCGGACCTGACGCATTCGAATCTGACGCACGCCAAGGCGCAGATTCCCGTCACGCGCGACGCGTTTGCGGGCAACTACATCCACTACGGCATCCGCGAGCACGGCATGGCCGCCGCGATGAACGGCCTCGCCTTGCACGGCGGCTTCATTCCCTATGGCGGCACGTTTCTCGCCTTCTCCGACTACAGCCGGCCGGCGATCAGACTTGCGGCGTTGATGCGGCTGCGCGTCATCCATGTCATGACCCACGATTCCATCGGTCTCGGCGAGGACGGCCCGACGCATCAGCCGGTCGAGCATCTCGCCGCGCTGCGGGTCATTCCGAACCTTCTCGTGTTCCGCCCGGCTGATGCTGTCGAGGCGCTGGAGGCGTGGGACTGCGCACTTGAGGCCGAGGATCGTCCCTCGGTGCTGTGCCTGTCGCGTCAGGCGCTGCCGACCTTCCGCAGTGATGCCCGTGGCAGGAACCGCGTCGCACATGGCGCCTATCTCGTCGTCACGCCGGACGGCGGTCGCGATGTCACGTTGATCGCGACCGGCTCGGAGGTCTCAATCGCGCTGGACGCCGCCCGTCTGCTCGCGACCGAGCACATCCGCGCGGCCGTCGTCTCCGCGCCCTGTTTCGCCCTGTTCGAGGAACAGCCGGAGGACTATCGCGCCACCGTCCTGGGCTCGGCGCCACGCGTCGGCATCGAGGCCGCCGTGCTCGGCGATTGGCCGCGCTGGATCGGCGCCGAAGGCGAGTTCGTCGGCATGCGCGGCTTCGGCGCCTCGGCGCCGGCATCGGTGCTCTACCGCGAATTCGGTATTACGGCGCAAAGCATCGCAGAGGCAGCCCGGCGCGCGGTCGCCCGCGCAGGCAAAGCACAATAGGAGGATCTCCCGTGGCACGTATCACCCTTCGGCAATTGCTCGATCACGCAGCTCATCACGGCTACGCGGTGCCGGCGTTCAACATCAACAACATGGAGCAGGGCATCGCGATCATGCAGGCGGCCGCCGAGGTCGATGCGCCCGTGATCATCCAGGCCTCGCGCGGCGCGCGCAGCTATGCGGGCGACCTCATGCTCTCGCACATGATCGACGCGCTGGAGCGGACCTATCCGGACATTCCACTCTGCATGCATCAGGACCACGGCAATGACGAGGCGACCTGCGCCAGCGCCATCGCCCACGGCTTCACCTCGGTGATGATGGACGGTTCGCTCAAGGCCGACGCCAAGACGGCGGCCGACTACGACTACAACGTCGCGATCACCCGCCGCGTCGTCGATCTTGCCCATTGGGTCGGCGCATCCGTGGAAGGCGAGCTCGGCGTGCTTGGCTCGCTCGAGCATGGCGGTGGCGAGCAGGAAGACGGGCATGGCGTCGAGGGCAAGGTCAGCCACGACCAGTTGCTCACCGATCCCGACCAGGCGGTCGATTTCGTTCGCGCCACCAAGGTCGACGCGCTCGCGATCGCGATGGGCACCTCGCACGGTGCCTACAAGTTCAGCCGCAAGCCGGACGGCGACATTCTGGCGATGCGCGTGGTCGAGGAGATCCATCGCCGGCTGCCCAACACGCATCTGGTCATGCATGGCTCTTCGTCGGTGCCGCAGCCGCTCCAGGACATGTTCAACCAGTTCGGCGGCGAGATGCCGCAGACCTGGGGCGTGCCGGTGGAGGAAATCGTCCGCGGCATCAAGAGCGGCGTGCGCAAGGTCAATATCGACACCGATTGCCGCCTGGCAATGACCGCGGTGTTCCGAAAGGTCGCCGCGCAAGCGAGATCCGAATTCGATCCGCGCAAATTCCTGAAGCCCGCGATGGACGCGATGCGCGAGCTCTGCCGCGAGCGGTTCGAGCAGTTCGGCACCGCCGGCCATGCAAGCAAGATCAAGGTGATCCCGATGAGCGAGATGGCGCGACGTTACCGCGCCGGCGAACTCGACCCGCGCATCGACGCCCGCGAGCCCGTCGCGGCCTGAACCATTCAGAGAGCAGAAGAGAGAAACGAGGAGAGAATCATGAACGCACATACCGGCACGGTCCGCGGCAAGGAGCGCTATCGCTCGGGCGTCATGGAATACAAGCGCATGGGCTATTGGGAGCCCGACTACATGCCGAAGGACACCGACGTGATCGCCTTGTTCCGCGTGACGCCGCAGGAGGGAGTCGACCCGATCGAAGCGTCCGCAGCGGTCGCCGGTGAATCCTCGACGGCAACCTGGACGGTGGTGTGGACCGACCGTCTGACGGCGGCGGAGAAATATCGCGCAAAGTGCTATCGAGTCGATCCCGTGCCGGGCTCGCCGGATTCGTACTTTGCCTACATCGCCTATGACCTCGACCTGTTCGAGCCCGGCTCGATCGCCAACCTCTCGGCCTCGATCATCGGTAACGTCTTCGGCTTCAAGCCGCTGAAGGCGCTACGTCTGGAGGACATGCGCTTCCCCGTCGCCTATGTGAAGACGTTCCAGGGCCCGGCGACCGGCATCGTGGTCGAGCGCGAACGCCTCGACAAGTTCGGCCGGCCGCTGCTCGGAGCAACGGTGAAGCCGAAGCTCGGGCTTTCGGGCCGCAATTACGGCCGCGTGGTCTACGAAGCGCTGAAGGGCGGGCTCGATTTCACCAAGGACGACGAGAACATCAACTCACAGCCCTTCATGCACTGGCGCGACCGCTTCCTCTATTGCATGGAGGCCGTGAACCGTGCGCAGGCCGCTTCCGGCGAGGTGAAGGGAACCTATCTCAACATCACCGCCGGGACGATGGAAGACATGTACGAGCGCGCGGAGTTCGCCAAGGAGCTCGGATCGTGCATCGTCATGATCGACCTCGTGATCGGCTACACCGCGATCCAGTCCATGGCGAAATGGGCGCGCCGCAACGACATGATCCTGCATCTCCATCGCGCCGGCCACTCGACCTATACGCGGCAGAAGAGCCACGGCGTGTCGTTCCGCGTCATCGCCAAATGGATGCGGCTTGCCGGCGTCGATCACATCCATGCCGGCACGGTGGTCGGCAAGCTCGAAGGCGATCCCAACACCACGCGCGGCTATTACGATGTCTGCCGCGAGGATTTCAATCCGATGAAGCTCGAGCACGGCCTGTTCTTCGACCAGTCCTGGGCGAGCCTCAACAAGATGATGCCGGTGGCCTCCGGCGGCATCCATGCCGGCCAGATGCATCAGTTGCTCGACCTGTTGGGGGAAGACGTCGTGCTGCAATTCGGCGGCGGCACCATCGGCCATCCCATGGGGATTGCGGCCGGTGCGATCGCCAACCGCGTCGCGCTGGAAGCGATGATCCTCGCCCGCAACGAGGGTCGCGACTACGTCCATGAGGGTCCGGAGATCCTGGCCAGGGCGGCGGAGACCTGCACGCCACTGAAGGCCGCGCTCGAAGTCTGGAAGGACGTGACCTTCAACTATCAGTCCACCGACACGCCGGACTTCGTTCCGACCGCGCTGGAAACCGTTTGAGGAGACGCGACATGAAATTGACCCAGGGCTGCTTCTCGTTCCTGCCCGATCTGACCGACGACCAGATCACCAGGCAGGTGCAGTATTGCCTCGCCAACGGCTGGGCGGTGAACATCGAGTTCACCGACGATCCGCATCCGCGCAACACCTATTGGGAGATGTGGGGCCTGCCGATGTTCGACCTTCAGGACGCCGCCGGCGTGATGATGGAACTTGCCGAATGCCGCCGGGTGTACGGCGACCGTTACATCCGCATCAGCGGATTCGACTCCAGCCATGGCTGGGAGTCGGTGCGGATCTCCTTCCTCGTCAACCGGCCGCCGCAGGAGGCCGAGTTCGAGCTGGTGCGGCAGGAGGTCGGCGGGCGCGCGATCCGCTACACCACCGTGCGCCGAACGACCGCGCACGCTTAAGCATAATCAGCCGTTCCGCGCGGAGCACTCCCTGCTCCGCATCCTTGGCGGACCACTGCTTCGCCGCTCCCTCGCGGCGAAGCCCTTTTCTTCGAGGTGCCGATGCTCGACGTTCCCCACGCAACGATCACCGAAGGCGGCGAGACCACGTTCGATATCCGAAAGGAATCCGAGGCCGCCGGGATCACCGCGACGCTGCAACAGCTCGAGCAGGAACTGATCGGCTTGAGGCCGGTCAAGAACCGTGTGCGCCAGATTGCTTCGCTCCTGCTGATCGAGCGTATTCGGCAGCGCGCAGGACTGGCCTCGGCGCCGCCGACGCTGCACATGTCGTTCACCGGTAATCCCGGCACCGGCAAGACCACCGTGGCGCTGCGCATGGCAAAGATCCTGCACGGGCTTGGGTTCGTGCGGCGTGGGCAGGTGATCTCGGTCACGCGCGACGATCTTGTCGGCCAGTACATCGGCCACACCGCGCCGAAGACCAAGGAGATCTTGAAGAAGGCGATGGGCGGCGTGCTCTTCATCGACGAGGCCTATTACCTGCACCGGCCCGACAATGAGCGCGACTACGGCCAGGAGGCGATCGAGATCTTGCTCCAGGTGATGGAGAACCAGCGCGAGGACCTGGTCGTGATCCTGGCCGGCTATGGCGAACGGATGACGAGCTTCTTTGCCTCCAACCCCGGCTTCCGCTCGCGCATCGCGCACCATATCGACTTCCCGGACTATGCGGAGGCCGAGCTTCTCGTCATCGCCGAGCTGATGCTCAGGGAGCGCGGCTATCGTTTCTCGGCGGCGGCGCGCGAGGCCTTCGAAAAATACATCGCGCTGCGCCGGACCCAGCCGTTCTTCTCCAATGCGCGCTCGATCCGCAACGCTGTCGACCGCATCCGCTTGCGGCAGGCCGACCGGCTGGTTTCCGATCTCGATCGCATGCTCGACATTACCGACCTCGAAACGATCGATCCAGCCGACGTGCTGGCGAGCCGGGTGTTCAGCGATGGTCCGGTTGTGGAGAGGAGTGCGAAGTCATGACGAGAGAGATCATCATTGCGCCGTCGATCCTGGCCGCGGATTTCGCGCGGCTCGGCGAGGAGATCGCAGCGATCGATGCGGCCGGCGCCGACTGGATCCATTGCGACGTGATGGACGGGCATTTCGTGCCGAACATCAGTTATGGCGCCGACGTCATCAAGGCAATCCGGCCGCTGACGAAGAGGGTCTTCGACGTCCATCTCATGATTGCGCCCGTCGATCCCTATCTCGAAGCCTTCGCGAAAGCCGGGGCTGATGTCATCACGGTTCATGCCGAAGCTGGTGTCCATCTCGACCGTTCGCTTCAGGCGATTCGTGCGCTCGGCAAGAAGGCCGGCGTCAGCCTGTGCCCGGCGACCCCCGAGAGCGTGATTGAATATGTGCTCGACCGCATCGATCTCGTGCTGGTGATGACGGTCAATCCGGGCTTTGGCGGCCAGTCCTTTCTCGAATCCCAGCTCGAGAAGATCAGGCGTGTTCGAAGCATGATCGGCGACCGGCCGATCCGGCTCGAGGTCGATGGCGGCATCACGCGCGACAACGCCGCCGCCGTCGCTGCCGCGGGCGCCGACACGCTGGTGGCGGGTTCCGCTGTGTTTCGCGGCAAAAGCAGCGCCGACTATGCCGGCAACATCGCAGCCATTCGCATCGCAGCCGAGGCCGGCCGGGTTCCGAAGCTCCAGGATATGTCCGTGCAGCCGATGCGCGCCGGCGAAAGCGCGCGCCTCCGGTAGACTACGGGAGCCGTGCACCCGGGTGTCGGTTGTGCCAACGCGTGCCACTTTCCTCCGGGGTTCCACGGAACTTGCCGCACAAGGCGATCGGATTCCTTCAGGCCGGGGTAACCACCGTGTCCGAGGCGAAAGTTCGATTAACGCCCGCGCAATGCTAAGTGTCTCAATCTGCGGTTCAGGAACGCGAGAGAGCGCGGGGATGCGGATCGAGGATATCTGCGGGCATGAGGCCTGCACTCGGCCAGGTGCGGTGGCTTGAGCATGCATCGCTTGTTCGCCGAGCAACTCCGCTGTGCCACCGAAGCGACCGGACAGGTCGATCTCGCCAAGTTGGGCGAACTCGTCAGCGCGGCCTACGAGGCAAGCGACCGCGATCGCCAGCGGATGGCTGACGCGCGCGCCCAGACGTACGATCAGGTCGAGGAGGATTTGCTCCGGACCCGCGAGTTCCTCGATACGATCGTCGAGAATATCCCGATTGCCGTGTTCGCAAAGTGCGCGAAGGATTCCCGTTACATCCTGCTCAACCGCGCCGGCGAGGACTATTACGGCCTGCCCCGCGAACGGATGCTGGGCAGGACGCCCGAGGAGATTTTTCCGGCGGATGTTGCCCGCGTGGTCAACGAGCAGGACCGCAGGGTCGTCGCCAGTGGAATGCCGATGTTCCTCGAGGAGCACCTGCTCGAGGTCGGCGTCAAGGGCCACGACCGCGTCGTCAATTCGCGCAAGATGCTGATCAGGGACGGCACCGGCGACCCGCAATATCTGGTCGGCGTGATCGAGGATGTCACCGAGCGCGTCACGAACCATGAGCGGATCAGTCATCTCGCGCATCATGACGCCTTGACCGACCTGCCGAACCGCAGCGCCTTCAACGCGGCATTGAGCGAGCGGCTGGAGCAGGCGCAGGAGGCGTCGACCAGTTTTGCGGTGCTCAGCCTCGATCTCGACCGCTTCAAGGAGGTCAATGACGTGTTCGGCCATCCCGTCGGCGACATGCTGATGCGGGCGGCGGCCGACCGTCTCGCCGCGGAATCCGATGGCGCTTTCGTCGCCCGCATCGGCGGCGACGAGTTCATGATCCTCATGCCGGACGATGCCTGCCGCGAAGACGTGCTGGCGCTCGCCGAGCGCCTGGTGGAGGTGATCGGCAAGGAGCTCGAGGTCGACGACTATCTCTCACATGTTGGCATGAGCGTCGGCATCGCCGTTTATCCGGATGACGGCGTGGACGCGGCGATGCTGCTCGCGAACGCCGATTCCGCGCTCTATCGCGCCAAGCGCGAGGGCGGGGGCAGGGTCCGCTTCTTCGAATCCGGGACAGACCAGGAGCTGCGCGACCGCAGGCTGTTGCAGCACGATCTGCGGCAGGCGCTGGAGCAGAACCAGCTCCTGGTCTATTTCCAGCCCCAGGCGCGGATCGATGGCGAGGTCATCGGCTTCGAGGCGCTGCTGCGCTGGAACCACCCGACGCGGGGTCTCGTGCCGCCCGACCAGTTCATTCCGCTCGCCGAGGAGAACGGGCTGATCATCGAGATCGGCGAATGGGTCTTGCGCGAGGCATGCCGCGAGGCGGCGTCTTGGCCGCGGCCGCTGCAGGTCGCAGTCAACCTGTCGCCGGTCCAGTTCCAGGCCGGCGACCTCGAACGCTCCATCCACCAGATCCTGCTGGAGACCGGGCTTGCGCCGACCCGGCTCGAGGTTGAGATCACGGAGGGCATGCTGATCGGCGATTTCACCCGCGCGCTCAACCTGCTGCGGCGGCTGAAGGCGCTTGGCGTCCGCATTGCGATGGACGATTTCGGCACCGGCTATTCGTCGCTGTCCTATCTCCAGTCGTTCCCGTTCGACAAGATCAAGATCGATCGCAGCTTCATCTCCAACCTGGAGGCGACACCGCAATCGGCCGAGATCGTCCGCGCGGTCCTGAGCCTCGCGCATGCCCTGAAGATACCGGTCGTCGCGGAAGGCGTGGAGACCGAGGCGCAGCGCGACTTCCTGGCCCGCGAGTCCTGCGAGGAGATGCAGGGCTATCTCGTCGGCCGTCCCGACCTGATCGAGCGCTATCTCGACTTGATCGGCGTGAACGTGGAGCGCCGTCTCTATGCCTAGCCCATCGCCGCCAGAAACGAAATGAGCCGCCGGTTCCATGCCCGC
The DNA here is from genome assembly GCF_054049735.1 of Bradyrhizobium sp. P5_C12. Lineage (NCBI taxonomy): Bacteria > Pseudomonadati > Pseudomonadota > Alphaproteobacteria > Hyphomicrobiales > Nitrobacteraceae > Bradyrhizobium > Bradyrhizobium sp. P5_C12. Next base: position 150,641 of record NZ_JBFULU010000011.1, on the reverse strand, counting down.
ACGGCTCCGAAGTCGCAGGCTGCGCTGATCGCGTAGCCTTGGTGTGCCGCCGTTACCTTGTTTGCGGCCATACGAAAAAATTTATACGCGCGATAAGGACGTCAGGCTGTGCTTTGCCTCACACATGCCGTAACTTTGTGGCTGGGTCCGCATTGAGCTCCACGCTGCCGAGAACAATCGCCAAACATTTGTAAAGTTTGCGCCAAAGCAAAGCGGCCGCGTTGCAGCACACGTTAACATTTCCGAGACCGACCGGCGTTGCGCAGAAAATGTTTCGCACAAGTGCAATGCCCCTGACGCAAACCGGAGAAATAAGCCGGGTGTGACCGAGAGGGAGATTCTCATGGAGAACGTACGTCGCTACCGGGCGCTGGCGTCCCTCTGTCGCCAGCAGGCGGCCTATCGGCCGCTCCAGAACTGGGAACTCCTCGGCCAAGCCGAACATTTCGAATATCTCGCCGAGCTCGCGCTGAAGGCGCATTTCGATGCGTGCAATGCCCAACGCGAAGAGGACGCCACCGCAACCGCTGGATGGGAGACCCCCGCTGCGGCGTAACTGCCCCTTTGCACCGCTTTCGCTCAGTGCGACATCAGCGTCGGAACCGTCATCGCGTCCAGCATGGCGCGGGTGACGCCGCCGAGGATGCGTTCCTGCCATCGCGAATGGCCGTAGCCGCCCATCACCAGAAGATCGAGGTTTTCGTCGGCTGCCCACGACAGGATGGCCGGCTGAATGCCGGAGCGCGTGGCTGATAAGCCGACCGTGCGGGTCGAAAGCCCGCGCCGCCCGAGGTGCCTGGCCAGATTGTGCGCCGAGACTTCACCGGGGACCGTGTCGGCCTCGTTGATCGCAATGATCACAATCGCCTCGGCACGCGCGAGGAACGGTGCTGCGTCGCGCAATGCGCGCGCGGCGACGCGGCTGCCGTCCCAGCAAATGCCGACCCGGTTCGCCATGAACGCGCCGCGAAAGGTGTGCGGCAGGAATAGCACCGGCCCGCCTGCCTGGAATAGGATCTCGCCGGGCAGGTCGTTGTCGAACGACACCTGCTCCTGATCCGGCTGGAGCACGACACTGAGATCATGGAGCCGGGCCATCGCCCCGATCGAAGCCGCAGCGTCGACGGGGATCGCGCCAAGAGGGCGGCAGGCATAGGAGATGCCGGCGTTCTTCGCTTCGCTCTCGAACAGCGCGAGTGTCGTTTCGGCCCGCTCGAGCGCGCGTTCGCGCTCCATTTCGAACACCGCCGCCACCGCGGCGCCGCCGTCCATCACATAGGCCGTTCCGGCCGCGGGATAGCCGACCGCGACGGCGTCGAGATGGGCGTGGAGGTTCGAGGCCAGCGAAATCGAGCCGTCGATCAAGCCCCGCATCGGGCGCTCGGTGGGGACGAGGACGAGAATGTCTTTGTACATGGCGGCGCCTCCGATGGACATCACCGCCGCAGCTTTTCACCGATCGGACAGCCCACATTGAGCTGCATCAAACGCGCAGCAAGGATTTTGGTCCGCGGCCGCCGGTCGCCGATTCTTTGCCAAGATTTAATCGCGTGGACGGGACGCCGTAAGGTGCCAGCGCCCATGTTGCGTGCAAGGCGACACCTTCACCAACATGGACATTTCGACATGAACGACCGCGTCAATTCCGACACCACCACGTCCCGCATCATCCTCCGGCCGCGCCGGCTGGCGCTGCTCGGCACCGTGGCCGCGCTTGGCGTGGCTGTGCTGGCTGGCTCTCACGGTTCTTCGCCGTTCGCCGTGACCTCCTTCATCGCGCCGGCTCAGGCGGCGGAAGCTGCCGCGACGCCGACGGGCTTCGGCGATCTCGTCGCCAAGGTCAAACCTGCCGTCATCTCGGTGCGGGTGAAGATCGACCAGGACAACGACAAGAGCGCGATGCTGCAACAGAACCGGATGGATTCGGACGAGGATTCGCCGTTCGACCAGTTTTCGCGGCAGTTCGGCTTCCGCGGTCCGGGTGGCATGAACGGCATGCCGCGCCAGCGCCACCAGGTGATCACGGGTGAGGGCTCCGGCTTCTTCATCTCGGCCGACGGCTATGCGGTGACCAACAACCACGTCGTCGACCACGCCCAGTCCGTCCAGGTGACGATGGATGACGGCACGGTCTACACCGCGAAGGTGGTCGGCACCGATCCGAAGACCGATCTCGCGCTGATCAAGGTTGAGGGCAAGAAGGACTTTCCGTTCGTCAAATTCTCCGACCAGAAGCCGCGGATCGGCGACTGGGTGGTCGCGGTCGGCAACCCCTTCGGTCTCGGCGGCACCGTCACGGCCGGCATCGTCTCGGCCAGCGGCCGCGACATCGGCAACGGTCCCTATGACGACTTCATCCAGATCGACGCGCCGATCAACAAGGGCAATTCCGGCGGCCCGGCCTTCGACATGACCGGCAACGTGATCGGCGTCAACACCGCGATCTTCTCGCCCTCCGGCGGCTCGGTCGGCATCGGCTTCGACATTCCGGCCTCGACCGCGAAGCTCGTCATTGCGCAGTTGAAGGACAAGGGCGCGGTGACGCGCGGCTGGCTCGGCGTGCAGGTGCAGCCCGTGACGGCTGATATCGCCGACAGCATCGGCCTGAAGGAAGCAAAGGGCGCGATCGTCGACAATCCGCAGGACGGCAGCCCCGCGGCGAAGGCCGGTATCGAGGCTGGCGACGTCATCACCGCCGTCAACGGTACGTCCGTCAAGGACTCCCGCGATCTCGCCCGTACCATCGCCACCCTGGCGCCGGGCAGCTCGGTGAAGCTCGACGTCTTCCACAAGGGCGAGAGCAAGACGGTGACGCTGGCGCTCGGCGAGCTGCCGAACGAGCGGCAGGCCAAAGCCGATGACGGCAAGGCCCAGCCGAAGGCCGGCACCCCGCGCCTCGGGCTCAGCCTGGCGCCGGCCGGCGATGTGCAGGGTGCCGGTCAGAAGGGCGTCGTGGTGACCGAGGTCGATCCCCAGGGACCGGCCGCGCAGCGCGGCATCCAGACCGGCGACGTCATCCTCAATGTCGGCGGCAAGGCCGTCTCCAATGTCGGCGACGTCCGCTCCGAGCTGGCGCAGGCCAAATCGTCCGGCAAGAACAGCGTGCTGCTGCAGGTGAAGAGCGCGGAGGCGACCCGGTTCGTCGCGGTGCCGCTCGCGTAAGTCGTAAGTCTGCCGGCGCAAATCCAAAAAGGCGGCCTTCGGGCCGCCTTTTCCTGTTGGCATGGTGGATTCCCACAGGCTGTCGATAACATTCTCGTTAACGGCAGGAATGATGACTGGTTCGTCCGAAAAAGCCGCGTTCGCTCATCACACTTTGGAATCGCATGTGCTCGGCGGCAATGACGGCGCCGGGACCGGTTGCAAGAGTGGAACTTCGAACGTCCGGCCGCTTTGTGGAACTGGCTCGGCGGTTCGTATTTGATCGGTGCCGACGATGGATCGATTGAAGCTCTCTCTGAGGAGTGCGCTGCTGGTCGCGCCCTTCGTGCTGTCGATCGGAAGTCTGCTGCCGACCGGAAGTGCCTTCGGCCGCGACGACGGCCGCTACGCCGATTCCCCGCTCAAGCCGTGGTTCGACAGCCTGCGCAGCCATCTCGGTCCGTGCTGCTCGGATGCGGATGGTTTTGCCGTCGCCGATCCCGACTGGGAGTCGCACAACGGGCACTATCGCGTGCGGCTCGACGGGCAGTGGGTCGAGGTGCCCGATGAAGCCGTCATCACCGAGCCCAACCGGGCCGGGCGCACCATGGTGTGGCCGGTCAAGACCGCGTTCGGGATATCGATCCGCTGCTTCATGCCGGGCAGCATGATCTGACGCCGGTCAGCGCGACCGCTTGGCGGATTTGCGCTTCGACGTCGTCTTCGAGGTTTTCTTCGAGGTTTTCTTGGACGCCTTCTTCTTGGCGGTCTTCCGCTTCGAGGCTTTCCTCGGGACCTTCTTGCCCTTCTTGCGCGCCTCGGACAGGCCGATCGCGATCGCCTGCTTGCGGCTCTTCACGCGTCCGCCTCGACCGCCACGTCCGCTCTTCGCGGTACCCTTCTTGTAGCGCCGCATCTCGCGCTCGACATCGTCACCGGCGCTGCGCGAGTAGCGGCGTTTCTTTGCCTTGCGTGCCATCTACTCTCTCCCGTCGTCCCGAGAGAACCGCCCACGGCAGGCGTGGTTCCGGGATGCGCAGCGGGGCGGGTCACAGGCGGCAGCCGCCGCAGGCGCGATGAGATGAGGATGAATGGTCATCGCGCTTCAGGTTGTTGTTTGCGCATGGTCTCCGCGCAAACGCGTTCCACGTTTGTCGCGAGCGAAAACCGCTTCGCACTTCGCGCTGACGCGGCCGGGTCCGGATCATGCCTAGAAGGAATTCGCCAGCTCGATCTCCGCCTCCAGCGCCTGGATGCGGCGCGCGGCCTCTGCAAAGGACAGGTCCCGCGCATATTGCGCGGGCTGGTAGGCCTCTTCGCTCAGCCGCCGTAACCTCAGTCCTTGTGCGCGGGTCATCTGATCGGCGAGGAAAACCCTGGCATCGTATCGACCTTGAACCTGCATGTGCGGTCTCCAAACTGGAATCGTGGCTTGACTATATGTTCTTATTTTGTTCTAACAAGCCATGGACAACAGAATTAATGAAATTCGACGTAAAATCAGTGCTTTGAGGCTGGAAATGGCCGCCGTCGAGGCGTCCGTGCGCGACCTCATCGGCCGCGATTGCGACTGCACCGAACAGGCGCTGGCGCAGATGGATCTGCGCCGGAAAATCAACCTGCTGATCGGCGAATGGAAGGCGGCCGGCGGCGGCGACGTCCTGCCTGACATCCGCGACCGGGTGGGTCTTCGTCCGGTGAAGCGAGATCGCAAACCGGCAGGCGCGGCCGCGCGCCGCCCTGAAGCGGGGCCGGCCGGGATGCTCTGACCCGCACACCGACGATGCGGCGCTAAAGCACGATCCGGACCCAAGCAAAAAGGCCCCGCGCGTGCGGGGCCTTCCATGAATTTCGGCCCGAGCTCACTTCGTGTTGCTGGTGCCTTTGTTGTTCGTCATGGTGCCACCCTGGTCGGAACCGGGACCGGAGCCACCCTGACCCGACGGATCGGCGCCCTTGGATTTCGTGTTGGCGCCTGTCGTCTGCGAGGACGAGGTCGAGGATTCGTGCTTGGCCTTGTGCGATTTGGCTTGTGCGGCGAACGGCGCGGCGGCGAGGCCGGTTGCCAGCATCACGGCGATAGCGAGCTTGGTGGTTTGCATGCGCGGGAACTCCCTGAGTTAAATTGACGCAGGCAGCCAACCGCCCTTGGCCGCAGGAGTTCCGAGCAACGCCGGTCGCGCTCTTCACGCGCGCTTCAAAATTCCTTGTCCTCTGCGAGGATGAACACCACGCCCGTGAGCGTCGCGCCGATTGCGAAGGTCGTCACCAGCGTGAGCACGAAGACGAGAATGGCCGGACTCCCGCCGTGATTGAGCAGGTTGGCGACCGCCGGATTGGACAGGACGAGCACGAGGCCGAATGCGAGGCCGAGGGCCGCGCCCATCATCGCATGCGTCATCAGCTTGATGACGCCCGTGGGAGAGATCAGGCCTGGCGACTTCTTCACGCGCATGGAACTGCATCTCGACTTCGCAGGCAAAACGCGGTCGATGATCGCGGGTTCCATCCTGGATGAAGGATTTGTCATCTGACCGCTTCATCCGAGGTTCATGCCGGGTTTGCGAGGATGAACGGCATCAACACGGGAACATTCGATATGGGCAAGGTGGTCTTTCTTTACCGTTCGCTGGCCTATCGCAATGCAGCCGCGGACATGCTGCGCAAGGCACGCAAACTTCCGCGCGGGGCGGAGCGCAGTGCGGCCCGCCGCTACGCGCGGGCGCTACGCGAGCTCGCTCAGACGGAGGCTTGGCTCGAAGGACGCGTCGCCGATGGATCGCGGCCGCTCCGGCGCATGAGGATGGCGGCGTCCGGCTAGCCCGACGCGCGCTGCAACTTGACTGAGGCGGCGGTCGCGTCGTCAAATTTGCCGGGTGCGGAGGGCGCCGCAATCTTGCGGGTCAACGGCACCTCCAGTCGGCACAACAGGCCTTCGGCACGCCAATCGAAATGCGCTTGTCCGCCAAGCTGCGACTCGACGCTCGCAAGCAGGCTTCTTGTGCCAAAGCCGCGCGACTTCGGCGGCCTGACCAGCGGGCCGCCGGATTCTTCCCACGTCACGGCGAGCGTGTCGTTCTCGACCTGCCAGCCGATCATGAGCCGGCCCGACCGCGTCGAGAGCGCGCCATATTTCGCCGAGTTGGTGAAGAGCTCGTGCAGCGCCAGCGCCAGCGTCTGGGCGGTGGCAGGCACGAGCTGCACCTCGGGACCTGCGATCTTGATCTGGCCGCCGAGCGAATAGGGCGCAAGCTCCTCGTCGATCAGCTTCGACAATTCGGCGCCCTGCCAGCTCGACAGCGACAGGATGGTGTGGACCCGGGCCAGCGCGTTGATGCGCCCTTCGACGGCGTTGACATAAGCCTTGACCCCGTCGGCACGGGTGAGGCGGACGATCGACTGCGCCAGTGCGAGCGCATTCTTGGCGCGGTGATCGACTTCCCGCGCCAACAGGTTCTGCCGCTCCTCGGCGCGCTTGCGTTCGGTGATATCGACGGTGACGCCGCTCACCCGCACCACCCGGCCGCTCTCGTCCAACGTTGCGGCCGCCGTGCCGACGCACCAGCGCACCTCGCCATCGGGCCGGCTGACGCGGAATTCTCCCTCATAGGCGCGCGCTCCGGTATTGAACGCGGCAATCGCCTTGCGGAATTGATCGACGTCATCCGGGTGCAGCAGGGCCTGGATGTTTGCCGAGCCGACGTTGAAGGTCTCCGGGGTCACGCCGAAGATGCGGTACTGGCCTTCGTCCCACATCCAGTCGCCGTTGACCCAGTCCCAGTCCCACGATCCCATCTTGCCGGCGGCGATCGCCATGCTGCGCCGCTGTTCGCTCTCGCGCAGTTTTGCGGTGGAGTTTTCCAGCTCGGCGGTGCGCGCGCGGACGCGGTCCTCGAGCTCCTGGTTCAGCCGCTCGAGCTCGCGGGTCTTGCGGTAGAGCTCGGCAAACACCTTGATCTTGGCGCGCAGCACCTCCGGCACGACCGGCACCGGAACATAGTCGACCGCGCCCATCTCGTAGCCGCGGAGGCGATCGATGTCGCTGACTTGAATGGCCGAGATGAAGATCATCGCCGTCTTCTGGAAGCGCGGATGCTCCCGGATCATCGCGGCGAGCTCGAAACCGTCGAGGTCGGGCATGCAGACGTCGACCAGGATCACCGCGATCTCGGTCTTCAGCAGCACTTCCAGCGCCTCGCGGCCCGACGAGGCGATCACGAGGTTCTCGCCGAGTTCCTTCAAGATCACCTCATAGGCGAGCAGCTTTGCTGGCTGGTCGTCGACGAGGAGGATGTTGACCTTTTCGTGGTCCATTCCCGGATCCCGTTCAGCGATGCAGCCACATGCGGATTGCAAGCAGCAATTGGTCGGTGTTGACGGGTTTGGCGAGATAGTCGGACGCGCCGGCTTCGAGGCATTTCTCGCGGTCGCCCTTCATCGCCTTGGCGGTCAGCGCGATGATCGGCAGGCGCAAGAAGGCCGGATTCTCGCGGATGACGCCGATGGTCTGATAGCCATCCATCTGCGGCATCATGATGTCCATCAGCACGATGGCGATTTCCGGATTGGATTCCACCAGCGTCACCGCTTCCCTGCCGGTGGTCGCCGTCAACACCTTCATGCCGCGCCGTTCCAGCACGCTCGACAGCGCAAAGATGTTGCGCGCGTCGTCGTCGACGAGCAGTGCGGTCTTGCCGATCAAATCCTCGTCGGAACTGTTCAGCTTTTCCAGCATGCGCTGCTTCTCGACCGGCAGTTCCGTGATCACGCGGTGCAGGAACAATGCGGTCTCGTCGAGCAGGCGCTCCGGCGATTCCACGCCCTTGACCACGATGCTGCGCGCCATGGTGTGGAGTTCCGCATCCTCTTCCGCCGAAAGTTCGCGGCCGGTGAACACCACGACCGGAACGTTCGACAGCGACTCGTCATTGCGGATCTGATCCAGCACCTCGAAGCCGCTCATGTCGGGCAGCCGCAGGTCCAGCACCACGCAGTCGCATGGCGCCTCGCGCAGCGTCGAGAGCGCGCCGGCGCCGGTATCGGTCGTCACGATCTCGATGTCGTCGTGATGCAGCAGCTCGCGGATCGAGAGTTGCTCGGCCTCGTTGTCCTCGACGATCAGGAGCCGTTTGCGCCGCGGCCGCGCATATTCCTTGATCTGCATCAGCGCGGCGGAGACGCCTTCGGTCGTCGTCGGCTTGTTGACGAAGGAGAAGGCGCCGCGGGCGAGCGCATGCTGGCGGTCCTCGTCGAGCGTGATGATCTGCACGGGAATGTGGCGGGTCAGCGGATTGTGCTTGAGCTGGCTCAGCACCGTCCAGCCGAGCATGTCCGGCAGGAACACGTCGAGCGAGACGGCTCTCGGCTGGTACTGCTTGGCAAGCTCGAGCGCTTCGGCGCCGCGGGCCGCGACCAGGACCTTGAAACCCTTGTCGCGGGCGAGATCGACCAGCACGCGGGCATAATGCGGGTCGTCCTCGACGATTAGCAGGATGCTGTCGCCGGGCTCGAGATTGAGCCGGTCGTCGGGAAGCTGTTCGATGACCCGCTCCGGCGCCGTCGTCGCCGGCTGAAGCGCCGGCGGCTGGCTGTATTGTTGCGGCGCGGCGCGCGGCGCGAGCGTCGGGCCGGAATATTTCAGCGGCAGATAAAGCGTGAAGGACGAGCCCTTGCCGGGCGCGCTGCGCAGGTGGATTTCGCCGCCGAGCAGGCTTGCGAGCTCGCGGCTGATGGCAAGGCCAAGACCGGTGCCGCCATATTTGCGGCTGGTGCCGGCGTCGGCCTGCTGGAACGCCTCGAAGATCAGCTTCTGCTTCTCCAGGGGAATGCCGATGCCGGTATCGGACACCTCGAACGCGATCACGGCCGGCGCGGAGTTCAGCACCGGGTGATCCGTTCCCCAGCCGCCGAGCGCGCCGCCGACCTTCAGGCGCACTTCGCCTTCGGCGGTGAACTTGAAGGCGTTGGAGAGCAGGTTCTTCAGAACCTGCTGCAGGCGCTTGGAGTCGGTGACGATGCTGCGCGCGAGGTTGGGGTCGACGTCGATCTTGAACGACAGGTTGCGGTTCTCCGCCTCGTGCCGGAACGGCCGCCCGACGGTCTCGAGCAGGTTCGCGGTCAGGATTTCCTCGGCGTCGACCGTCACCGTGCCGGATTCGATCTTGGAGAGATCGAGAATGTCGCTGATGAGGTTGAGCAGGTCGGTGCCGGCGCCGTGGATGGTGCGGGCGAATTCGACCTGCTTGGCCGACAGGTTGCCGTCCGGATTGTCGGTGAGCTGCTGGCCCAGGATCAGGATCGAGTTCAGCGGCGTGCGCAGCTCGTGGCTCATATTGGCCAGGAATTCGGACTTGTACTTCGAGGTCAGCGCCAGCTCGGTCGCCTTTTCCTCCAGCGCGCGGCGGGCCTGCTCGATCTCCTGGTTCTTGCGCTCGACCTCGACGTTGCGCTCGGCGAGCTGCTGCGCCTTCTGCTCGAGCTGGTCGTTGGTCTGCTGCAGCTCGCGCTGCTGCGTCTGGAGCTCGCCGGCAAGCTGCTGCGACTGCTTGAGCAGGCCTTCGGTCTGCATCGTCGCCTCGATCGAGTTGAGCACGATGCCGATGGAGTCGGTGAGCTGCTCCAGGAAGGTCATCTGCGAGGTCGTGAACGAAGTGAGCGAGGCGAGCTCGATCACCGCCTTGACCTGGCCCTCGAACAGCACCGGCAGCACCACGAGGTTCTTCGGTGCGACGCGGAGCAGCGCCGAATTGATCGGCACCACGTCGGCGGGAATGTCCGCGACCACGCGCGGGCGCCGGTCGAGCGCGCATTGGCCGATCAGGCCGTCGCCGAACGGAAGCACGCGTGGATAGGGGTAGACGCCGTCGCCGGCATAGGAGGCGAGCAGCAGGAGCTGCGGACTGTCCTCGTTCTCGACCTGATAGATCACGCCGGTATGCGYGTTCACCAGCGGCGACAATTCGGTCAGCAGCAGCCGGCCGACGGTCGTGAGGTCGCGCTGGCYCTGAAGCATGTTGGTGAATTTGGCGAGGTTGGTCTTCAGCCAGTCCTGCTCGGTGTTCACGTCCGTCGTCAGACGGAGGTTGGTGATCATCGTATTGATGTTGTCTTTCAGCTCCGCGACCTCGCCGCGGGCGTCGACCTGGATCGATCGCGTCAGGTCACCCTTGGTCACGGCGGTCGCGACTTCCGCGATCGCGCGCACCTGCGAGGTGAGGTTGGCCGCCAGCAGGTTGACGTTGCCGGTGAGGTCCTTCCATGTGCCGGCAGCACCAGGCACGTCGGCCTGGCCGCCAAGCCGGCCCTCGACGCCGACTTCGCGCGCCACCGACGTCACCTGGTCGGCGAAGGTCGCGAGCGTCTCGGTCATGTTGTTGATGGTGTCGGCGAGCGCCGCCACCTCGCCCTTCGATTTCACCGTGAGGTTCTGCTTCAGATCGCCATTGGCGACCGCCGTCACCACCTTGACGATGCCGCGGACCTGCTCGGTCAGGTTCGCCGCCATGAAGTTCACGGTGTCGGTGAGGTCCTTCCAGGTGCCGGCGACCCCGGGCACCTGGGCCTGGCCACCCAGCTCGCCTTCGGTGCCGACCTCGCGGGCGACGCGCGTCACTTCGCCGGCGAAGGCGTTGAGCTGGTCCACCATGGTGTTGATGGTGTTTTTCAGCTCGAGAATTTCACCCTTCACGTCGACGGTAATCTTGCGGGACAAGTCGCCGCGCGCCACGGCGGTGGTGACTTCGGCGATGTTGCGGACCTGGGTGGTCAGGTTTGCCGCCAGCAGGTTGACGTTGTCGGTGAGGTCCTTCCAGGTACCGCCGACGCCGGGCACCACGGCCTGACCGCCAAGCCGGCCCTCGGTGCCGACCTCGCGCGCGACGCGCGTCACTTCGGCGGCGAAGGAGCGCAGCTGCTCGACCATTGTGTTCAAGGTGTCCTTGAGCAGAAGGATTTCGCCGCGCACGTCCACCGTGATCTTCTTCGACAGGTCGCCGCCGGCGATCGCGGTCGCGACCTCGGCGATGTTGCGGACCTGGGCCGTCAGGTTCGAGGCCATGAAGTTGACGTTGTCGGTGAGATCCTTCCAGGTGCCGGCGACGCCGGGCACCTCGGCCTGGCCGCCGAGCTTGCCTTCGGTGCCGACCTCGCGCGCCACGCGGGTGACTTCGCCGGCAAAGGCGTTGAGCTGGTCCACCATGGTATTGATGGTGTTCTTCAGCTCGAGGATTTCGCCCTTCACGTCCACCGTGATCTTGCGCGACAGGTCGCCGCGCGCCACGGCCGTCGTCACCTCGGCGATGTTGCGGACCTGGGCGGTGAGGTTGCCCGCCATCGAGTTGACGCTGTCGGTGAGATCCTTCCAGGTGCCGGCGACGCCGGGCACGTTGGCCTGGCCGCCGAGGCGGCCTTCGGTGCCGACCTCGCGCGCCACGCGCGTCACCTCACCCGCGAAGCGGTTGAGCTGGTCGACCATCGTGTTCAGGGTGTCCTTCAGCTGAAGGATCTCGCCGCGCACGTCCACCGTGATCTTGCGCGACAGGTCGCCACCGGCGATGGCGGTTGCGACCTCGGCGATGTTGCGGACCTGGGCGGTGAGGTTGCCCGCCATGGAGTTGACGTTGTCGGTGAGGTCCTTCCAGGTGCCGGCGACGCCCGGCACCTGCGCCTGGCCACCGAGCTTGCCTTCGGTGCCGACCTCGCGCGCCACGCGCGTGACTTCGCCGGCGAAGGCGTTGAGCTGGTCCACCATGGTGTTGAGCGTTTCCTTCAGCTGAAGGATTTCGCCCGACACGTTGACGGTGATCTTCTTCGACAGGTCGCCCTTGGCCACCGCGGTCGCGACTTCGGCGATGTTGCGGACCTGGCCGGTCAGGTTCGACGCCATCGAGTTGACGCTGTCTGTCAGATCCTTCCAGGTGCCGGCGACGCCGCGCACCTGGGCCTGGCCGCCGAGCTTGCCTTCGGTGCCGACCTCGCGCGCGACGCGCGTGACTTCGCCGGCGAAGGCGTTGAGCTGGTCCACCATGGTGTTGATGGTGTCCTTCAGCTCCAGAATTTCGCCGCGCACGTCCACGGTGATCTTCTTGGAGAGGTCGCCGCCCGCGACCGCCGTCGTCACCTCCGCGATGTTGCGGACCTGGGCGGTCAGGTTCGACGCCATCGAGTTGACGCTTTCGGTCAGGTCCTTCCAGGTGCCGGCGACGCCGAGCACGTTGGCCTGGCCGCCGAGCCGTCCCTCGGTGCCGACCTCGCGCGCGACGCGCGTGACTTCGCCGGCGAAGGCGTTGAGCTGGTCCACCATGGTGTTGAGCGTTTCCTTCAGCTGAAGGATCTCGCCGGAGACGTTGACGGTGATCTTCTTCGACAGGTCGCCGCCCGCGATCGCGGTGGCGACGTCGGCGATGTTGCGGACCTGTGCGGTCAGGTTCGACGCCATGAAGTTGACGTTGTCGGTCAGGTCCTTCCAGGTGCCGGCCACGCCGGGCACCTGGGCCTGGCCGCCGAGCTTGCCTTCGGTGCCGACCTCGCGGGCGACGCGCGTCACTTCGGAGGCGAACGAGTTGAGCTGGTCCACCATGGTGTTGATGGTGTCCTTCAGCTCCAGGATTTCGCCGCGCACGTCCACGGTGATCTTTCGCGACAGGTCGCCGCGCGCCACGGCGGTGGTGACGTTGGCGATGTTGCGGACCTGCGCGGTGAGGTTGCCGCACATCGCGTTGACGGAGTCCGTCAAATCCTTCCAGGTGCCGGCGACGCCGGGCACGATCGCCTGGCCGCCGAGCTTGCCGTCGGTGCCGACCTCGCGCGCCACGCGCGTCACTTCGGAGGCGAAGGAGCGCAGCTGGTCCACCATCGTGTTGATGGCCTCCTTGAGCTGCAGGATCTCGCCGCGGACGTCGACGGTGATCTTCTTGGACAGGTCGCCGTTGGCGACCGCGATCGTCACCTCGGCGATGTTGCGAACCTGGTTGGTCAAATTGTTCGCCATCGAGTTGACGCTCTCGGTCAGGTCCTTCCAGACGCCGGTCACTTCCGGCACCTGGGCCTGGCCGCCGAGCTTGCCCTCGGTGCCGACCTCGCGCGCGACACGCGTCACCTCGGAGGTGAACACGCCGAGCTGCTTGATCATGGTGTTGACGATGGTCGCCGACTGCAAGAACTCGCCGCGCAGCGGGCGGCCGTCGACGTCGAGCTTGACGGTCTGGAGCAGGTCGCCCTGTGCGACGGCCGCGACCGCGCGCGTCACCTCGCGGGTCGGCCACAACAGATCGTCGATCAGGGTGTTGACCGAGCCTTCCATGTCGGCCCAGGAGCCCGAGGCCAGCCCGAACTTCACGCGCTGCCGGGTCTTGCCCTCGCGCCCCACCACTTGGCCGACCAGCTCGAGCTGCTGCGCCATGCGCTGGTTGGCGGCGATGATTTCATTAAAAGTGTCGGCAATCTTGCCGTCGATGCCGAGATAGTCGCCGCTCATCCGCACCGAAAAATCGCCGCTGCGCATGGCCTGGAGCGCGAGCAGCAATTCCGGCCGGGAATCAGGATCCGACATACCGTTGGGTTTTGGCTTTGGGACGCGACGACCGGAGCGTGATGCAGTTCCGGGATCGAGGTCGCTCATACTGATTCCCCCGCAGGCGTCGCCGAATCCAGGCGAGACGCAGTAGCTGAATATAGAGCGTCAGCTACATCCCAAATCAAGCGCCAAGGTTGCGGCACGAGAAATGGAACCTGCTTTGCTCAGCCCGGCAAAGCTAACCGCGCAGAAAGCTCTTGGTTCCATCCTGTTCCAGATATCTTTGGGTGGGCGGTGGCGAGGCGCCTTCGCGCGCATCCAGCGATCCTGCTTCAGGAGCGGAGCACCGAGACTGCTGTTAACCCTCTCATGACGATGATCCGGAGAGCGACCTTACGGTGCGGCCGCAGGGCCAGCAGGATCACCTAGATCCACAATAGGACGGCTACTTGTCCGCCATGGTGCGCTCGGCATCCTCCACCCGCGAGCGCAGCACCGGCAGTTGTTCGCGGGCAAAGGCGGCAAGCGCTGCATTGTCGGGCGCTTTCAGGTAACGTTCGAGCAGGCCGATGGCTGATTCGTATTCGGGAATCTGTGCGGCATAGAAAGCTCTGACGAAAGCAGGCCCCTCGGAATTTTCGGGCTCGGCCAAGCTCGCGCTCGCGGTTGTCTTGCCGATCCGCGGCTCTGCCCCGATCGTCTCTTGAATCTCCTTCAGCGCCTTGTCGCGCTTGGCGGACTCTTCCGCGCGCAAGGCAGCAAGGTTCTTGACCTCCGTATTGCCTTTCAGGTCGGTACTCTCCAAGAGGCCCTGCTGGAAGCGGCTGAGTGCGTACAGGCCACCGATGACGTCCGTTGCAGTCGGCGCGCCATCGCCCCGCATCTGCTCGCCCCTGCTGTCGGCAAGCACTGCGGTGCTGATGAAGGCCAGGACTATCGCGACGAGAATTGGCATACGCATCCAATGACCGACGACGTGCGAAGTTCCGCAAACGTTACGATCGTGTAAGGGCAGTTGCGCCAGGGCGGTTCCCTTCCCACGTTCTATGGATGAAACAGTCTGACATCTTCAGGGATAACGCCGAAAACTGCCTTCAACTCGCCGAGCGCGCCCAAGGCAAACCCACCTACAAGCGCTACTCGCGCATGGCGGAGGCTTGGATGGCRCTTGCGAACGAGCAGGATTGGCTCGATGGCGAAATCCCGCCCGTCACGGTTCGCAGCCGCCGAAAGCAGGATGCCTGATCGTTCTCGTTGTCGTGAATCTGCGTGTGAGACCGCTCACGGACTGCAAGCGTCCAATCAATGATCATTCAGGAACAGTCGATCGCGTTGGTTTTTTGAATCCAGAACGAGGTTTTGCAATGGCTCCACGTCTGGCCCTTCTCTCACTCATTCTTGCCTTCGGCGTCTCGGTCGCGTTCGCGACCGTGACCACGGTCCGGCAAGTGCATCAGGAAAATGCATCGGCTGCGGTGCGCGCGGTGCATAGTTAACGCCGCGGCCTCTCGCGCGCCGGAACATCCGACGCTCCGACGCGTAGGCTCTTCGAGACTGTCTCGAGAGCCGAGAGGACATCATGGCGCATTCCGACCACGGTATCGTCAGTGACAAGCGGGCGGAGGCTCAGCCGCGCGACAAGCAGCGTGCGCAGACCGCGCACATGACGGACGAAAAGGGATCGCCGTCGCGTGAAGCAACACGCGATCCCAAGCTCAACGACAACAGCAAGACGCCGGGCTCCGGCATGACGCCGGATGATTCCGGCGCGGCGCCGAGCGGCTAGAGCATGATCCGGAAAAGTGTGAAGCGGTTTTCCGAAGAGATCATGCTCAAACAGTAGAAAATTTCGCGCGAGGAACGAATCCCCGCGCGAAGCGTCGACAGGTTGCTTCCGGCTGTCATGCCCCCGGTGCGCCGGAAGCAATCTCCAAGGACGGCCCTGGCACCCCACTGTGCCGGGGCCGTTTGCTGTCGTGAAACCGGCAATCAATCCTCGGCGTCGCTCTCGGCTTTTCCCGGCGAGTGTCCCTCCGGACCACGGCCAAATACACCAAACTCGCTTGATTTGACGCCCGCTGACGCGCCGATGTTCGTCTCGATGCCCGCGGCTGCGAGTCCGAATTTGAGGAGCTCGCGAACCGCCGCGGCGCGCGTCGGCATGCGGTGCTTGAACCGGAAATCGTCAACTGCGGCCAGCTCTTCCGGCGAGAGCATGACCTGGAGACGCTCGGCGCGAAGGTCGTTCATGGTCGATCACGCAAAGTTAGCAAGTTGAGCAGCCTACTCAATGAACAAACTTGGCGAGAGTTCCATCGGAGTCTTGAAAAGCGTCGGTTGAGCTAAATAGTCAAATAAAATCAATAAGTTACGACTTGAATGATCGTGCGCGAGGGCTCATATTTCAGGAAAGGGAGATGGGTCATGACGGATGAAGTCAGGTTACCCCGCAAGCTTTCCGAAGAGCCCGAAGCACCGAGGCCGGTGCGTCCGAGCCATCAGAAGGTCATCGAGCAAGTCGAACGCTGGGCCAACAGCCCAGGCCTGCAACCACCGAGGACAGAAGATGCGAAGACGGTCTGAGCCCCACACATTCGAGCAGCGCCTCGAGGCGCAGAGGTTGCGGCTCGAGCACGAGCTGGCGAGCCTGCCGCAAGGCAAGCAGCGCGACGCCATCACCGAGCGCATCGAGCAGCTTCAGGCTGCGGCCGAGATGTATGGTTTTCTGACGTCGCGAGAGGCGGCTGCGCCTGGACGCTAGTCACGCATCGTCGCGCGCGGCACTTCGGCTCACAGCCCGCTTTGGAACGATCATCTCCAGGCCCGGTTGGTTCCCGCATTGGTCTCGCCGAGGAGATCTGACGAGCAAGGAGCATAGTGCCTCCCTATCGTCGTCCTGGCGAAGGCCAGGACCCATACCGCGGAATCTATCGATTGCAGATGGTCGCAGTACCGAACTCCGAGTCGTCGCCAAACCACGCTCTGGGGTAATGGGTCCTGGCTTTCGCCAGGACGACACTGGGGATCTCATCCGGCCATCTCCCTCCGCCCCGGCCCCGCATGCACATGCACCTGCTTGGCCTGCAGCGGCTCGCCGCATTCGGAGCACACCATCACCGGGTCGAACACCTTGCCGCAGCTCTTGTGCTCGTGCAGCAGCGGGCGGCCGCGCTCGTCGCCCATGTGGGTGTCGCCCCAATGCACCATCGCCATGATGATCGGGTAGAGGTCGAGCCCCTTCTGCGTCAGGATGTATTCGTAACGCTTCGGCGCCTCGGAATAGGGGACGCGGCGCAGGATGCCGAAACGGACCAGCTTCTTCAGCCGCTCGGAGAGCAGGTGCCGCGTGATCTGGAGCGAGGACTGGAAGCCCTCGAACCGGCGCACCCGCAAGAAGCATTCGCGCAGGATCAGAAGCGTCCAGCGGTCGCCGACCACGGCGACGGTGCGGGAGAGCGAGCAGGGCTCTTCGTCCAGCGTGTCCCATTTCATGATGCGGTCTCCGGGCCGAGATGTCTCAGTCAGAAAAAGGAACTGACTTGAATGATCAACGAAATTCACCGCAATACCTAGCATCCGGTCACGTAGTTTGACAGTTCTATTTTAGAACTATAGCCTCCGGCCCAATCATACGCTCTCACCGGAGGAGGCGACCTTGCCCAAGCGAAACGCGACAGCCGCCGTCATCGGGGCCGGCGATTTCATCGGCTCCGAGATCGCCAAGAAATTTGCCGCCGAAGGTTTTTCGATCTTCGCCGGCCGCCGGAATGGCGACAAGCTCGCGCCGCTGGTGAAGGATATCGAGGCCGCCGGCGGCGAGATCCACGCCCGCTCGCTGGATGCGCGAAAGGAGGAGGAGGTCATCGCCTTCCTCGACGACGCCGACAAGCACGCACCGCTGGAAGTCTGCATCTTCAACGTCGGCGCCAACGTCAACTTCCCGATCCTCGACACCACCGAGCGCGTGTTTCGAAAAGTATGGGAGATGGCCTGCTATTCCGGCTTCCTCGCAGGCCGCGAAGCGGCGCGGCTGATGCTGGAGCGCGGCGGCGGCAAGATCTTCTTCACCGGTGCGACCGCGTCCTTGCGCGGCGGCAGCGGCTTTGCCGCCTTTGCCAGTGCAAAGTTCGGACTGCGTGCGGTGGCGCAGGCGATGGCGCGCGAGCTCGGGCCGAAGAACATCCACGTCGCCCATCTCATCATCGATTCCGGCGTCGACACCGAATGGGTGCGGCAGCGCCGGCTCGAGGCGCTCGGGCCGAACGCGCTCGACAATCCCGATCTGCTGATGCCGCCATCGGCCGTGGCCGACTCCTATTGGCAGCTCTATCAGCAGCCGAAGAGCGCCTGGACGTTCGAGATGGAGATCAGGCCGTTCGGAGAGAAATGGTGACCGCAGCGCAAGTGTCCGGCTAGACTGACCCAAACACAACT
This sequence comes from Bradyrhizobium sp. P5_C12, assembly GCF_054049735.1. Classification (NCBI taxonomy): domain Bacteria; kingdom Pseudomonadati; phylum Pseudomonadota; class Alphaproteobacteria; order Hyphomicrobiales; family Nitrobacteraceae; genus Bradyrhizobium; species Bradyrhizobium sp. P5_C12. The sequence goes on along the minus strand of NZ_JBFULU010000011.1, from coordinate 132,553 downwards.
GAAATCCGGGAGGCCCCTACGTGAAGACCGCGATCACCGAACTGTTCGGCATCGAGCACCCGATCATCCAGGGCGGCATGCATTTCGTCGGCTTTGCCGAGCTTGCCGCTGCCGTCTCCAATGCTGGCGGGCTCGGCATCATCACCGGCCTCACGCAGAAGACGCCGGAGCTGCTCGCCAAGGAAATCGCGCGCTGCCGCGACATGACCGACAAGCCGTTCGGTGTGAACCTCACCTTCCTGCCGGCCTTCTCCGCGCCGCCTTATCCGGAATACATCGCCGCGATCGTCGAGGGCGGCGTCAAGTCCGTGGAGACCGCAGGCCGCAGCCCGGAAGCCTATATGCCGGCATTGAAGGCCGCCGGCATCAAGGTGATCCACAAATGCACCTCGGTGCGCCATTCGCTCAAGGCCGAGCGCATCGGCTGCGACGCCGTCAGCGTCGATGGCTTTGAGTGCGGCGGCCATCCCGGTGAGGACGACATCCCCAACATGATCCTGCTGCCCCGCGCGGCGGAAGAGTTGAAGGTCCCGTTCGTCGCCTCCGGCGGCATGGCCGACGGGCGCAGCCTCGTCGCAGCGCTGTCGCTCGGCGCGGCCGGCATGAACATGGGCACGCGCTTCATCGCGACCAAGGAAGCGCCGGTGCATCAGAACGTGAAGAATGCGCTGGTCGCAGCGACCGAGCTCGACACCCGCCTGATCATGCGGAGCTTGCGCAACACCGAGCGCGTGTTGAAGAATGCCAATGTCGACCGCCTGCTCGAGATCGAGCACGAGAAGGGCGACAAGCTGAAGATCGACGACATCCACGACCAGGTCGCAGGCGTCTATCCCAGAATCATGCTGGAGGGGCAGATGGATGCCGGTGCCTGGAGCTGCGGCATGGTCGCAGGTCTCATCCGCGACATCCCGTCCTGCAAGGAACTCGTCGATCGCATCATGGGCGAGGCGGAACAGATCATTCGCAGCCGCTTGATGGGGTTCCTGGATGGAACGGGTGCGGCGAGAAAGGTCGCCTGACACCGTCAAACTTCTTAACCACGGCGGCAGTTGCCCGCTGGAATTGCGCGCGACGCCTCCTAAATAAGGGTAAATTACCTCTTTCATAATCAATTTCAGGAGGCGTCCGTGGTCCTGAAGAGCGTTCATTTTGCTGTTGCCGTTGCCTTCATGCTCGCATGGGGCGGCGTCGCGCGCGCTGACGACTACAAGCCCGATGAGTATCTCGGTCTCGATCTCTCCAAGGCGGTGCTGTCGCCGAAGCGGCTCGGGCCCGAAACGCACTTTGCCCCTGTCGCGCTCGAGGCGCGCGGCGGCAACGAGGCCCAGGCACGCGCCGAGCCGGTCGACGTGCCGAAAAAGGTTGCCGTCGAACGCGTGCATGTGTCGGAGCCGAAGGTCGCGCACGCCAAGCCGGCGCAGCCGCGCGGCGCGGCCCGCGCGAAGCTCGCGCATCGTCATGGCAATCCGCTGGACGCCCAGGCGAGGGATACGCGTATCCAGACCTGGCCCTGCCGCTCCGGCGGCATCTGCAACTGGCAGCGTTGAGGCGAGCCACTGCCTCTTCGCCTCTCCCCGCGTGCGGGGAGAGGCCGGAATGTGCGTAGCGCGAATTCCGGGTGAGGGAGGACTCTCCGCGAGTCCTTCTCTCACCGCGATCGCAGAAGCAGCCCCTCACCCCAACCCTCTCAGCGCGAGCGAAGCTCGTCGCGGCCCCGTAAGAACGGGGAGAGGGAGCGCACCTTCACCGTCATCCGCCCGTCGTAAAACCGTAGGCCCGGAGTCAAGAAACCGTAAGCCGGGAGTCAAACGGCGCAGGCACCTTCCGTCGCGATTCGACGAAGGTTTCCTGAATGGCAACGCTCCGCGCCCCGCGCGCATGGACCCGGCGGCAATTCCTGGTCCGCTCCACGTCCTCTCTCGCCGTGGCCTCACTCGGCACGCTTGCAAAGCCGCACATCAGCCGCGCCGCCGACCGCCCGCTGATCGCGGGCGGCATCCAGTCCGGCGATGTCTCGGACGGCTCCGCCGTGATCTGGGCCCGTGCCGACCGGGCGGCGCGCATGCAGGTCGAATGCTCGACCGTCGAGAGTTTTAAGACGATCATTGCGTCAGCATCCAGCGATGCGCTGCCGGACGCTGATTTCACCTCAAAGCTGCTGCTGAACGATCTGCCGCCCGGGCAGGACATCTTCTATCGCGTCCGCTTCGACGACATCGCGACCGGCATCGCCGGCGAAAGCCGCGTTGGTCATTTCCGCACCGCGCCGGCCGCCGGGGAATCGATCTCGTTTCTCTGGTCCGGCGACACCGCAGGGCAGGGCTGGGGCATCGACGTCTCGCGCGGCGGCTACCGCAGCTATCGCACCATGCTCGACAACCGTCCGGATTTCTTCATCCATTCCGGCGATCACATCTATGCCGACTGCACGATCCCTTCGGAGCAGCAGCTGCCGAACGGCGAGACCTGGCGCAATCTGGTGACCGAGGAAAAGTCCGTGGTCGCGCACTCGCTGGCGCAGTTCCGCGGCAACTACAAATACAACCATCTCGACGAAAACTTTCGTGCCTTCCACGCGCAGGTGCCGATGTTTGCGCAATGGGACGATCACGAGGTCACCAACGACTGGTCGCCGACCGGCAGCTATGACGACGCCGGCTATGAGGACGACGGCACCCCGCGCCTGGTCGCGCGCGCCCGCCGCGCCTTCTTCGACTTCATGCCGATCCGTGACATCGGTGCGCGGCAGGGGCGGGTCTATCGCAAGATCGCTTACGGCCCGCTGCTCGACGTCTTCATGATCGACATGCGCAGCTTTCGCGATGACAGCTGGAACAAGGGCGACGACCACCGTGGCTGGATCCTGGGCGCCGAGCAACTCGCCTGGCTGAAGCGGGAGCTGGCCGCTTCGCGCGCGACCTGGAAGGTGATCGCGGCCGACCTGCCGATCGGCCTGATCAGTCTCGACGCGGTCGCGCTCGGTGATGGCCCGCCGGACCGGCGCGAGCATGAGATCGCCGATCTCCTTGCCTCCATCAAGCGCACCGGCGTCCGCAACATTGTCTGGCTCACCGCCGACATGCACTACACCGCTGCGCACTACTACGATCCGAGCAAGGCGCAATTCCAGGACTTTGAGCCGTTCTGGGAGTTCGTCTCCGGTCCCCTGCATGCCGGCACCTGGGGCCCGGGCGAGCTCGACAACACCTTTGGCCCGGTCGCGATGTACCAGAACGGCTGCAGCGCAGCGCAGGGCGAGAACCTCGCGCCCTGTTTCGGCTTGCAGTTCTTCGGCCGCGTCGACATCGACGGCCGCAGCGGCGTCATGACCGTGACCCTGAAGGACGTCGACAACCGCGACCTCTGGTCGGTCGATATCGTGCCGCAGCCGCAGCCGCGCCCGGCCCTGGTGGCGCAGCACTCGTGAGAGAGCCAGCTCTGCGCCCCAGTCGTCATGCCCGGGCAAAAGCGCGAAGCGCGTCTTCGCGCTGATGTCCCGGGCATCCACGTTCTTCGTGCGGTAAGGCGTGGATGGCCGGGACAAGCCCGGCCATGACGTTGGCGAGGCGTCGTGCGCCACAACGTTAACCCGATCTTGATTGGCTGCCCCGCGCCTTCCGCGCTATAGTGCTCACTCCCGCCACCTCTTTTCCATCACCCAAGAGTCTGCCCACGCGGCATTGCCGCGCGCATCCGGCGGCTGAAATATCTTAGGAGCCTGTTTTATGGACAATCTGAAGACGCAGGGCATCAGCATGCCCAAGCTCGGCCTTGGCACCTTCCGCATGCAGGGCGATGCCTGCCGCGCCGCAGTCGAGAGCGCGCTGTCGATCGGCTATCGCCACATCGACACCGCCGAGATGTATGCCAACGAGGAGCCGATCGGCGCGGCGCTTGCCGCCGCCGGCGTGCCGCGGAGCGAGCTGCATGTCACGACAAAAGTCTGGCACGAGAACCTCGCCCCGGACGCGATCCGCCGCGCCTTCGACGCCAGCCTGACAAAGCTCAGGCTCGACCATGTCGATCTCTATCTCGTGCACTGGCCATCGAAGGCTGCGAACTGGGGCGCCGTGTTCGAGACCTTGATGAAGCTGAAGCAGGAGGGGCGCACGCGGGCGATTGGCGTCGCCAACTTCACCACCGCGCTGCTCAAGACCGTGGTCGAGGACATCAAGGCGCCGATCGCCTGCAACCAGGTCGAATATCACGCGATGCTCGATCAATCGAAGGTGCTGGCCTATCTCGCCGCCAAGTCGATTCCGCTGGTCGCCTATTGCCCGCTGGCGCAGGGGCGTGTCGCATCGGACCCGGTGCTCGCTGAGATCGGCGCCAGGCACAATGCGACCGCGGCGCAAGTGGCGTTGAAATGGCTGCTCGACCAGGACGGCGTCGCCGCGATCCCGAAGGCTTCGCGGCGCGAGAGCCAGCAGGCCAATCTCGACGCGCTGAAGATCACGCTCGATGATGCCGACCGCGAGAAGATCGCCGCGCTGCCGAAGGACCGGCGCTGTGTCAATCCGGGCTTCGCGCCGGCGTGGGACTAGTCCTGCCGACGGATTTCGAACGCAAAGAAATGGCCCCGTGAGGGGCCATTTCAATGTTGCGTTGCGCGTTAGTCCCAGTGGCGATGGCTGCGCTTGATCACCACGACCCTGTCGCCATGGTGACGCCAGCCGCGATGCCAGCCGTGGTCACGATGCATGCCGTAGTCACGATGCATGCCGTATTCGGCGCGGGCGCCGTACGGGCCGTCGTGATGATGGCCGCCCCTGATCACCACCGTCTCCGCACTCGCCATCGTCGGTGCTACGATGGCGAGTGCGCCGAGCGCCGCAACCACATAACCAAGCTTCTTCATGATGTCCTCCTCCAATTCAATGCAGATGAGAACGGCGCGTGTGCGCGAACGTTCCGGAGGAACTACAGGAGAATTCTGAATGGATGTTCAGGTGAGCATGATCCGGATCCGAACGGCCGCGTTAGCGCCAAGTGCGCAGCGGCTTTCCCTCGCGACAAACGCGGAACGCGTTTGCGCGGAGATCATGCTCAAGAATGAGCCTTAATCGCAGCGGCGCTGTGCGGGTGTGGCTTCGCCTGTCTTGACGTATTTGCCGTCCCTGATCGTGTACTCGCCGCGCTCGCTGCGATTGTAGATCGCGCGAAGGCCGCCGTCCTTCTGCAGCAACAATCCGAATTCGCGCGTCTGATGCAGCGACGGGAAGTACACCATCACATTGAGCAGGCCTTCGGCGTTGACCGTCGCGGACACGACCTCGCTCTCGTCCCTGGCGTCGCCGAAATTGCGCCGGTACATCACCCGGCCGTCCGCCCTGACCTCGTAGGTGAGCACCGCCCCCTTGTCGCGGTCGGGCCGCAGCGCGCAATCGACGGCCCACGACCCGAGCAGGCCCCATTGCTCGACCGTCATCGCCAGAGGCTCCGCGGCCGCTGAGGACGTCAATGCAGCCCAGAGCAGTCCGGCCGCGGTCCAGCGGCTCAAACAACGCGTCATGTCCCGGAAAAACCCTGCCTCGATCGAGCCGGGACTCTAGCATCCCCGTGGCGCTCGTCCACCAACGCGCGTCAATTTGATCCGCATCAATGAGGCCGGCCGTTTCCCCGGTAGGATGGCATTTCCGGAAGGCGAAGGTGGATGGACCAATGCTGAATCAAGTCGTGGATTTTGCGGGCGAAGTGCTGCCGGGGAGCTGCGCCGTGCCGCCTTACTCCGAGACCGCGTTCCTGGCTGAGCTGGGCGACCGGCTGCGGTCCTCGCGCGCGCGCTGCGAGCTGTCGCGACGGGAGCTTGCCCGCCGATCCGGCATTTCCGAGCGCTATATCGCCCAGATCGAGGCCGGCAAGGGCAACGTCTCGATCGTCCTGCTGCTGCGGCTGGCCTCCGCCATTCACGGCAGCCAGCCACACGCGGCCTGAGAGCATGATCCGGAAAAGTGCGCAGCGGTTTTCCGAAAAGATCATGCTCAAACAATAAACTATCACGCCCGCGCCTTCTCCACATTGGCGCTGCGGGCCGGCACGCCGAACTCCTTGCGGCAGATTTCGGCCAGCACGGCGACGCCCTCGCGAATCTGCTGATGCGTCGGGCTTGCGAAGCACAGCCTGAGGCGTGAGCTCGAATGGCTCTTGCTGGTCGACCATTCCGGCCCCGGATTGATCGAGACGCCGGCGGCGAGCGCGGCCTGGTACAGTTTCAGCGTATCGACCTGGTCGGGCAGCTTCACCCACAGGAAGATGCCGCCTTTGGGCTCCTCGAACTCGGCAGCGGTCCCGAACTGCTCGTTCAGGGCTTCCATCAGCGTATCGAGCTTGGTGCGCAGCGTCTTCGTCAGCGCCGGCACGTGGGTTGCGAAATGCGGCCGGCAATAGGCGGCGAGCACCATCTGCTCCAGCGCGCCCGAGCCCGCATCCGTCTTCAGCGCCAGCATCCGCGACATCACATCCCAGGGCGCCACGACGAAGCCGACGCGCAGCGCCGGTGCGATCGACTTGGAGAACGACCCGATATGGATCACGCCGCCGTTCGGGCTCATCGCATGGATCGCCGGCGGCCGTTGTCCCGACCAGACCAGATCGGCATAGCAATCGTCCTCGAAGATCGGCACGCCGTATTCGGCCGACAATCGCAGCAATTCAGCGCGCCGGCTCTCCGGCATGATGCTGCCGGTCGGGTTCTGCACGGTCGGAATGGTGTAGATGTATTTCGGCCGGATGCCGCGGCTCTTGAGATCGGCCAGCGTCGTGGCCAGCACGTCCATGCGCATGCCATCCTTGTCGAGGGGAATGCCGACCACGTTGACGCCGAGCCGCGTCAGGCGGGTCAGCGAGCCCTGGTAGCTCTCCTGCTCGACAATCACGGTATCGCCGCGCGCCAGCAGCGTGCTGTTGACGAGGTCGAGCGCCTGCAACGAGCCGGACACGATCAGGAGATCGTCGACCGTGCAGTTGATGCCGGCGTCGCGCTTGAGTTTCGTCACAAGGAATTCGCGCAGGGGCAGGTAGCCTTGGGGGCCGTGCGCCAGGCCATAAGTTGCGAGCGAGCGTCCTTCGCGTTGCAGGGCGAGGTTGGCGGCCTTGATCAGGTCGTCAAGGGGGACCTGCTCGGAGTCGTTGTTGCCGCCGACGAAGCTGTATTTGGCGAGTCCCGTCCAGCGCGCAGAGGGGGCCGGCAGCCCTGCGGGAAACAGGGGCGCGAAATCGAAGCTGGACGTCATGGGGCGTTCCTCGTGTCTCTTCTTGTTGAGCGGCCGGCATTGCGCCGGCCTGCCTGATTGCTTGCCGACCGTCCGGGTCGGGCGGTCTTACTTCTTGCCGGCCGTCCGGGTCGGACGGCCCTGGCTGATGAAAGCGTAATGCGCATTGGCGACGCCGCCAACCATCAAGGCTTCGACCGCGGGCTCGGCGATCTCGCCGGTCGCAGCCCAGTCAACGATGAAATTGGCCCCGGTCCCGCCGCGCACGTCGTCGGTCGGAATGAAGACGGAGACGGTGGCCAGCGGCTTCAGCGCGACGGGGGCTTTCAGATAGCTCTCGACCTGCTTGCCCGTGGTGTCGAAATAGGCGATGCGTTTGACGACAAGCGGCTGGGTCTCGGAGGCGTTGTGCACGCTCAACGTCACCGAGAAGTCGACACGCAGCTTGCCCTGGCTCATTGCGACGCTGGAATAGGCCGGCACGTAGAAGCCGCCGGAAACGCCGAGGTCCTCCTTCGGCAGCGCGGTGAGCGAATCGGCAAAGCTTTGCTCGATATTGACCTTGGATTGGGCGGCTGCGGGCGCGGCAAGGGTGAGCGGGCATAGCAGCATTGCAGCGGCAAGCCCCATCCGCATGTGACGAATTGCTCGCTTGCCGCGCCGCAACCCGTCTCTAGGGTGCGGCAAAACGGACCGATCTGCCATGCACGAACTCATTCGCGACATCACTCTCTGTATCCTGTTTGCCTGGATGCTGGGCCTGCTCGCCCATTTCTCCCGGCAGCCGCTGATCCTGGCCTATCTTATCGCCGGCTTCTGCATTGGTCCATTCGGCGCTGGCTGGGTCAAGTCGCAGGAATCGATCAGCGTCATCTCCGAGCTCGGCCTGATCTTCATGCTGTTCATGATCGGGCTGGAGATCGACCTGAAGAAGATCGTGCGGGCGGGAAAGGTGATCCTGTTCGCGGCCGGCGGCCAGCTGCTCGGCGGCTGTCTGCTCGGCATCCTGTTCTTCGCCGCAATCGGCCTGTCGTTCGGCGGCGGGCATTTCGACGCGCTCTACCTCTGTGTCGCCTGCGCGCTCTCCAGCACCGTCATCATCGTCAAGGTGCTCTACGAGAAGCGCGAGCTCGACACGCTGCCCGGCCGCGTCACGCTCGGCGTATTGGTGCTCCAGGATATCTTCGCCATCCTGTTCCTGGCGGTGCAGCCCAGCCTCGCCAACCTGCAAGTCAGCGTCATCCTGCTCTCGATCGGCCGCGTCGCGGTACTGGTCGCGGCCGCGCTGCTGGTCAGCCGCTATGTGCTGCCGCGCCTGTTTCACCAGATCGCCCGCCGTCCCGAACTGATCCTGCTCGGCGCGCTCGCGTGGTGCTTCCTGGTCGCCGAGACCGCCGAGCAGCTCTCGCTGTCGCGCGAGATGGGGGCGCTGATCGCCGGCGTCTCGCTCTCGACCTTCCCCTATGCGCTCGACGTCACGGCCAAGGTCACCACGCTTCGTGACTTCTTCATCACGCTGTTCTTCGTGGCGCTCGGCATGACCATTCCGGTGCCCGGCCTCTCCGTCATTGGTCTCGCCTTGATGATCGCGGCCTTCACGGTGGTGAGCCGCCTCGTCACCACCTTCGCCCCGCTCTATCTGATGAAGCAGGGCCTGCGCGCCAGCCTGTTGCCGGCGATCAACCTGGCGCAGATCTCCGAGTTCTCGCTGGTGGTGATTCAGACCGGCGTCGCCGATCACCACATCGCAGCCGAGACGGCGAATGCGGCCTCCTTCGCCTTCGTGGTGCTGGCCGTGCTCTCGACCTTCGTGATGACCCGCAGCGACGGGATCACGCGCTGGGCGATCGGTCCCCTGAAGAAGATCGGCCTGCGCGACCTCGACCATGGCAACGGCCATGCCGAGGAGGGGCATGAGGGCGGCCATGGCGAGGCCCGTCGTATCGTCATCCTCGGCTTTTTCCGTGCGGCGAGCGCACTGCTCGCCGAGATCGAACGGCAGGCCCCGGTGCTGCTGGAGCAGATCACCGTGATCGACTTCAACCCCAATGTGTACCAGACGTTGCTGTCGCGCGGCCTGCACGTGATCTATGGCGACATCAGCAGCGCCGACACGCTGCTCCATGCCGGCGTAGGCAAGTCCGAGATGATCATCCTCAGCGTGCCGGATGCGCTGTTGAAGGGCGCCAGCAACGAGAAGCTGGTTCGCCACGTCCGCACCCTCAATCCGACCGCCCTGATCGTGGCGACCGCCGACCTCCTCTCCGATGTCGGCGAGCTCTATGAGGCCGGCGCCAGCTACGTCACCGTGACCCGGCTCAGCGACGCCCATGAGCTGTTCACGGTGATCGAAGCCGCCCAGGCCGGGCTATTGGCCGACAAGCGCGCCGAACTCGATCAGCGGTTGAGCGAGCGGCGCGAAGTGCTGCCCTGACGGCGTCCGGGCGCCTTCCGTCTGAAGCATCCGCGCCTATATCGCTGGTATCTTCGGTGCAAGCCCGAATGCCCGCCGGGAGGCAGCCTCCGGGCATATGTGGTTGCGTTCAGGACACTAGCGCCGAGCCCCAAGTCCGGCTAAGCCTCCGGGCCATAACCGATAGAGATTGGGAAATGCCCGATAGCGTTCAGGAAGTCTTGCAGGCCTTTGCCAGAGGCGAGCTCGTTGTCGTGACCGATGACGAGGACCGCGAGGGCGAGGGTGATCTGATCGTCGCGGCCTCGTTCTGCACGGCCGAGAAGATGGCGTTCATCATCCGCCACACCTCCGGCATTGTCTGCGCGCCGATCACCACCGAGGACGCACGCCGGCTGCGGCTCGACCCGATGGTCGCCCATAACGACTCCGCCCACACCACCGCCTTCACGGTCTCGATCGACTACAAGCCCGACGGCGGCACCGGCATCTCGGCCGAAGAGCGCGCCTCCTGCTGCCGCGCTCTCTCCAATCCCAATGCCGGCGCCAGCGACTTCGCCCGGCCCGGTCACATCTTCCCGCTGATCGCCAAGGACGGCGGCGTGCTCCTGCGCTCCGGCCACACCGAGGCCGCGGTCGATCTCTGCAAGCTCTCAGGATTGCCGCCGGTCGGCGTCATCAGCGAATTGATGAACGACGACGGCAGCGTGATGAAGGGCGAGCAGGTCGCCCGCTTCGCCGCCCAGCACAAGCTGAAGCATGTTACCATCGCCGACATGATCGCCTACCGCCAGGCGCGCGAGAAACTGATCGAGCGGGTCTCGACCTTCGTCACCGAGAGCCCGATCGGGCCCTTGCAGGGCTATGCCTACCGCTCGCCGTTCGATTCCATCGCCCACGTCGCCTTCGTCTATAACGGCGTCGGCGACGGCAAGAACGTGCTGACGCGCTTCCACAAGCCGAACATCGTCAAGGACACCTTTACCGGCCACAAGCGCATGGCGGCCGTCCTCGAGCACTTCAAGAAGTCCGGCCGTGGCGTGCTGGTTTACCTGCGCGACGGCGCGGCCGGTGTTCCCGTGGCGCCGCTGCCGGATGAGACGTCGACGGAGGCCGACCGCAACCGCCAGTGGCGCGAAGTCGGCGTCGGCGCGCAGATCCTGCGCGATCTCGGCGTGACCTCGATCCGGCATCTCACCTCCTCGGTGCACGACTACAAGGGATTGTCGGGCTTCGGCATCGAGATCGTCGCCAACGAGCAGCTCGAAATCTGACGCGGTCATTCCGGGACCGGCGCTGAAGGCGCCAGACCCGGAATGGCGATGTTGTCGAGGCGTACAGGATTCGATGCTCCGGGCCACGCCGGCGTGGTCCCGTCGCATCGCCCCGGAATGACCGAAACCAGGATGCAATTGCACTTGTTGCCGCGGCACTTTACTTTGTCGGGCAATTGTTGACGGAACCAGACGCGAAAGGACGTTTCATGAGCGTGCGCCCTCAGACCAAGGACAAGCCGGCTGCGGCTTCCTTCCAGTGGGACGATCCGTTCCTGCTCGATGAGCAGCTCACCGAAGACGAACGCATGGTACGCGACACCGCGCGCGCCTATGCCCAGGACAAGCTGCTGCCGCGCGTCTCCAAGGCCTATCTCGAAGAGACGACCGACCGCGAGATCTTCAACGAGATGGGCGAGCTCGGCCTGATCGGCATCACGTTGCCGGAGGAATATGGCTGCGCCAATGCGGGCTATGTCGCCTATGGCCTGGTCGCACGCGAGATCGAGCGGGTCGATTCCGGCTACCGTTCGATGAACTCGGTGCAGTCCTCGCTGGTGATGTATCCGATCTACGCCTATGGCGACGAGAACCAGCGCAAGAAGTACCTGCCGAAGCTCGCCAGCGGCGAGTGGGTCGGCTGCTTCGGCCTGACCGAGCCCGATGCCGGCTCCGATCCGGCCGGGATGAAGACCCGCGCCGAGAAGGTTTCGGACGGCTACCGCCTGACCGGCAGCAAGATGTGGATCTCGAACGCGCCGATCGCCGACGTGTTCGTGGTCTGGGCCAAGTCGGCCGAGCACGACAACCAGATCCGCGGCTTCGTGCTGGAAAAGGGCATGAAGGGCCTGTCCGCGCCGAAGATCGGCGGCAAGCTGTCCTTGCGCGCCTCGATCACCGGCGAGGTCGTGATGGACGGCGTCGTGGTTCCGGAGGATGCGCTCTTGCCCAACGTCTCCGGCCTGAAGGGTCCGTTCGGCTGCCTCAACCGCGCCCGCTACGGCATCTCCTGGGGCGCGCTTGGCGCCGCCGAGGACTGCATGCACCGCGCCCGCCAGTACACGCTCGACCGCAAGCAGTTCGGCAAGCCGCTCGCCGCGACCCAGCTGGTGCAGAAGAAGCTCGCCGACATGGAGACCGAGATCGCGCTCGGCCTTCAGGCCTCTCTGCGCGTCGGCCGCCTGATGGACGAGGGCAAGTTCGCCCCCGAGATGATCTCGATCGTCAAGCGCAACAATTGCGGCAAGGCGCTCGACATCGCCCGCGTCGCGCGCGACATGCACGGCGGCAACGGCATCTCGATCGAGTATCACGTGATGCGCCACGTCCATAACCTCGAGACCGTCAACACCTACGAGGGCACCCACGACGTCCACGCCCTGATCCTGGGACGCGCGATCACGGGCATTCAGGCGTTTTTCTGATTGCTCAGCTGTCATCGCCCGCCTTGTGCGCAATTGCGCACTGGGGCGGGCGATCCAGTATCCCAGAGACCTCGCCTTCGCCTCAGACGCCGCGGCGTACTGGATACCCTGCTTTCGCGGGGTATGACGGCGAGAGGTGGGGCGGCAGTGCACAGGAAGTCCCATGTCCGACAACGACGACGTCCCGTTCAACCGCAACTTTCCGCTCAAAGCCGGCATCGTCGAGGAAGTCCGGCCCGGCGTGCGGCGCGTGCTCTGCGACAATCCGAGCCCCTTCACCTTCACCGGCACGGTCAGCTACATCATAGGCCAGGGCAACGTCGCCATCATCGATCCCGGTCCGGACAATGAGGCGCACGCCGCCGCGCTGCTCGATGCCGTGCGCGGCGAGACCGTGACGCATATCCTCGTCACCCACACCCACCGCGACCACTCCCCCAACACCGCGCGCATCAAGCAGGCAACCGGCGCGACCGTCTATGCCGAGGGTCCGCACCGCGCTTCGCGGCCGCGCTTCGAGAGCGAGAAGCACAATCCGGAGTCCGGCGCCGATCGCGATTTCGCGCCGGATCTCAGGATCGCCCATGGCGACGTCATCGAGGGCGCCGGCTGGCGGCTCGAAGCGGTGGCGACGCCCGGCCACACCGCCAACCACCTCGCCTTTGCCTGGCCCGAGCGGAAGTTCAACTTCGTCGGCGATCACGTGATGGGCTGGTCGACCTCGATCGTGGCCCCGCCCGACGGCTCGATGATCGATTACATGGAGTCGCTCGACCGCCTCGCCGCGCGCGAGGAGGACCTGTATTTCTCCGGCCACGGCCCCGAGATCCCGGACGGCCCGCGCTTCGTGCGCTTCCTGATCCGCCACCGCAAGGCGCGCGAGGCCTCGATCCTGCACCGCCTCGCCAAGGGTGACGCCGACATCCCGACCATGGTGCGGGCGATCTATATCGGCATCGATCCCAGGCTGACCACCGCGGCCGGCTATTCCGTGCTGGCGCATCTGGAGGATCTGGTCGCGCGCGGCGTGGTGGCGACCGATGGCGATCCCGTGATTACGGGGACGTACCGGATGGCGGGCGCTTAGCCCCACCCGTCATTCCGGGGCGATGCGAAGCATCGAGCCCGGAATCCATTCATCCACCAACTCTGCGGCCCGATGGATTCCGGGCTCGCGCTGACGCGCGCACCCGGAATGACAGTGGCGCTACTTCTTCACCGTCTTCGCCGGCGCCTTGGGCGGCGCCACCGGCGTCTTCTTCACCGGCTTCAGCGCGTCGGCATCGGCGGCGGTGTTGAGATCGTCGATGAACTTGGTGACGCGCGCGGCGTTGCTGCCGAGGTCGCTCTCGAAATAGCGCGAGGCGGAGCGGATATCGACGCGGGAATCGTCGCCGTCAGGTGCAACCCGGATCGAGATGTCCTCGCGAAAACCCATGATCGGCGAGCGTGCCACCGCCTCGATGCGTCCGATGCGGCGCGGCGGCTGCGGCGCGCGCTCGTCGATCACGAGCCATTTGCGCTTGTTGACGAGTTGGAGCGCGATCGCATAGGCGCGGTCGACGGAGATTTCGAGCTCGATCGGCTCGATGTCCGGATAGAAATGGCGCTGCTGCTCGGCCGAATAGAGCCCGGCATAGACCGCCGGGTTGGCGCCGTCGCCGGTGCGCAGGCGCGCCAGCGCATCGAACCGCGGCGGGTCGATCGGGTCGGTGGTGATGTCGTGGATCGCCGGCAGCTTGCGGTATTGCAGGCCGAGATAGGCGGGGTAGGCCAGGATCGCGCCGTCGATCAGGAAGGCGAGCAGGATGCGGGACATGCCGCGCGAGCCGTTCTGCCAGATCGCGGCAAAGCCCGCGAGCCCGAACAGGATCGAGAGCGCGGCGATCGCGAGCCCGCCGAGGAAGGTCGCGAGCGCCGGCTTCATCTCCAGGAAGCCGAAGCGAACGATGGCGATCGACACCAGCACCGCCACCACCGCGAACACGGCCAGATTGCGCGCCCAGCTTGCGAGGCTGGACACGGGCTCCGACTGATAGGGGGCGGAAAACCTGCGGGCCATCGGGTGAGCTCTGTCGGGGTTTGGGGGCGGCGCCGGCCGATTTGGCGCGACAATGAAGGCGTTGAGACCACGCCCCGGCGGCAAATTCAAGGGAGTCCGGGTTGCTACTGCCCGTCATTCCGGGGCGCCCGAAGGGCGAACCCGGAATCTCGAGATTCTCAGGTTCGCAATTGCGAACCATAGTTCGATGCCGTTGGCATCGCCCCGGAATGACGTGTAAGTCCTACGCCGCCGCGTTCGGGAAGCGGTAGTCCTTGAACTGGTCGCGCAGCGCTGTCTTCAGGATCTTGCCGGTGGCGGTGTGCGGGATGCCGTCGACGAAAGCGACGTCGTCCGGCATCCACCATTTGGCGATCTTGCCGTCCATGAAATTCAGGATGTCCTCACGCGTGGCCTGCTGGCCCTGCTTGAGCTGCACGATCAGGAGCGGGCGCTCGTCCCATTTGGGATGGAAGACGCCGATCACGGCGGCTTCCGCCACGGCCGGGTGGCCGACCGCGAGGTTCTCCAGGTCGATCGAGGAGATCCATTCGCCGCCGGACTTGATTACATCCTTGGAGCGGTCGGTGATCCGCATGTAGCCGGCCTCGTCGATGGTCGAGACATCGCCGGTGTCGAAGAAGCCGTCCTCGTCGAGGATGTTGGCGTCGACGCGGTAATAGGCCTTGGCGACGGCGGGGCCGGAGACCTTGAGGCGGCCGAAGGTCTTGCCGTCCCAGGGCAGTTCCTTGCCGGCATCGTCGGTGATCTTCATCTCGACGGCGAACGGCGCATAACCCTGCATCTGGAGCACGTCGAGCCGCGCCTCGCCGGTGGCATCGGCGAACGGCGGCTTCAGCGCCGCGACGCTGCCGATCGGGCTCATCTCGGTCATGCCCCAGGCGTGGCGAACGTTCGCGCCCATGTCGAGGAACGCCTTGATCATCGAGCGCGGCATCGCCGAGCCGCCGCAGATCACCATCTTCAGATGTGGCAGCTTCAGATTGTTGGCGGTCATGTGCTGGAGCAGCATCAGCCACACCGTCGGCACGCCCGCGGTATGCGTCACCTTCTCGGTCGAGAGCAGCTCGTAGACCGAGGCGCCGTCGAGCTTGGCGCCGGGCATCACCAGCTTGGTGCCCTGTGAGGGCGCGGAGAAGGCGATGCCCCAGCTGTTGGCGTGGAACAGCGGCACCACCGGCAGCATCGTCTCGGAGGCGCTGGTGCCGAGCGCGTCGACATTGTTGGCCATCAGCGCGTGCAGCACGTTGGAGCGATGCGAATACAGCACGCCCTTTGGGTCGCCGGTGGTGCCGGAGGTGTAGCACATCGCGGCTGCCGTGTTCTCGTCAAAGTCCTTCCATTTGAATTTGCCGTCGGCCTCTGCGATCCAATCCTCATAGGCCACGACATTCTTCAGCGTGGTCTCGGGCAAATGCGCCTTGTCGGTGAGCACGACGTAGCGTTCCACGCTTGGCAGCTTGTCGGCGATCTTCTCCAGGACCGGGATGAAGGTGAGGTCGGTCATCACGATGCGGTCCTGCGCATGGTTGATGATCCAGGCGATCTGCTCGGGGAAAAGGCGGGGATTGACGGTATGGCAGATGGCGCCGATGCCCATGATGCCGTACCAGACCTCGAGATGGCGCCAGGTGTTCCAGGCGATCGTCGCGACGCGGTCGCCGAGCTTGATGCCGTCGCGCTCCAGCATCTGCGAGACCTTGAGCGCGCGCTTGTGGATTTCGCCATAGGTGGTGCGGTGGATCGGTCCCTCGACCGATCGCGTGACGACCTCCTGCTTGCCATGAATCCTGGCGGCGTGTTCGATGATCCGGTGGCAGAGCAGGGGCCAATCTTGCATCAGACCAAGCATTCAGACGTTCCTCCGAGTAAGGCTGGACTTTGTTATCGCTCTCAGCCCTGGGCCAAAGAATTGTCATGAGTTTTAGCCTGCCGGACTTTCGCCGCAAATGGTCTTGTCGCGGCTATATGTCCGCCGGCGCGGCCATGGTTACCGCCGCGCTGGGGCTGTTGCTTGTGCTGCCGGAGCCCGTGGACGCGCGAAAATACGCTGCGCCGTTCGATATTTTCGGCCTTGGTACACCACGGCCGCGCGGGGCGGTTCATTCCGCCAAAATACCTGCCAGGATACCGCTGCCAAAACCGCGTCCCGAAGAGGCCCCCAAGGCAACGGACGAGGCCCCTCCGGAGGCCGAAGGCAAACCTTCTCGCGACAAGCCGGACGCCACCAAGCCGGCCGAGGCCGCGCCGCCGCCCGAGAAACAGGCCTCGGCCTGCCGTCTCGCGCTGACCGAGGAAATCGCGATCGCGCCGTCGATTCCGGATATCCGCGGCCCCGGCGCCTGTGGCGGCGAGGATCTGGTGCGGCTGGAGGCCATCGTGCTGCCCGACAAGCGCAAGGTCGCGGTCAAGCCGGCGGCGATCCTCCGCTGCACCATGGCGTCGGCGATCGCCGATTGGGTGCGCAAGGACATGGTGCCGCTGGCCGCAAGCCTGGGCTCGACCATTGCCGATCTCGACAATTTCGACTCCTTCGAGTGCCGTGGCCGTAACCGCATTGCGGGCGCGCTGCTGTCCGAGCACGGCAAGGCCAATGCGCTCGATGTGCGCGCGATCAAGCTCGCCAACGGACAGTCGATCGGCCTGACCGACCGCTCCATGTCGCGCGACATACGCGAGCGCGTGCTGCATTCGGTCTGCGCGCGCTTCTCCACCGTGCTCGGCCCCGGCTCGGACTGGTACCACGAGGACCACATCCATCTCGATCTCGCGCAGCGGCGCAACGACTACCGCATCTGCCAATGGAACGTCTGGGATCCCTTGCCCCAGGTCGCCCCGCTGCTGCCGGCGGTTCGGCCCGAGGAGGCGCCGCCGCGCGAGGTCGCGGCCAAGCCGGAGACGAAGGAGGGGGCGGAGGACGAGGAGACCGAGAAGCCCGCCGCCCCCGCGGCCAAGCCGGCTGCGGATCCCGGCAAGAGCAAGTCCGCAACAAAAAAGCGCCGGTGAAACCGGCGCTTTTGAATTTCGTCTGATCTGGATCGATCAGTAGCTGCCCGCCTGGCCAGTCTGGCTGCCGCCGAGTGCGAGGCGCGAATTGTAGGGCGAGTCGCCGTGCTTCGGCTCGAGCACCACGACGATAGTGCCGACCTTGACGCGGTTGTAGAGGTCGATCGCGTCCTCGTTGGTCAGGCGGATGCAGCCCGAGGAGATCGAGGCGCCGATATATTCCGGCTGGTTGGTGCCGTGAATGCGGAACAGCGTGTCCTTGCCGCCCGAATAGAGATACATCGCGCGCGAGCCCATCGGATTGTCCGGACCGGGCGCGACAAAGGTCGGCACGCCCAGACGCGAAATCTCGCCGGGGGTCGGATGCCAGGCCGGCCATTCCGTCATGCTGCCAACCTTGGCGATGCCGGACCAGGCCATGGCCTCTTCGCCGACGGTGATGCCGTAACGGATCGCCTTGCCGCCATCCATCACCCAGTAGAGATAGTGGTTGTCGGAATCGACCACGATCGAGCCCGGCGATTCCTTGCGATGGTAATCGACGATGGCGCGGCGGAACGGCTCCGCGACCGGGGTGTTCTCGTACCGGACCTTGGCGAGCAGTTCCTTGTCCTTCGGCTTGAAGGCCTTGGTGTCGGTCGCCTCAAAATGCGTGGCCTGCATGCAGCCCGACAGCATCAGGCCAGCGGCCAAAATACCCAGCGTAACTTTCAGCGACGACATGATTTGGTTCCAATCGACAACAACATGCTTTCGCGGAGCTTGAGCCAAGCTCAAAGACCACGACTCCGTAGCCCCCCATTATCGTTGAAATCTGCCACAATTCCAGCGTTTCAGACCTTCTCCCGCGCTGCGAGACCCTAGCTGTGGCTTTTTTGCCGCAAGTTTAGCGGCCCTGGGGTGGTTTTTGGGCAAAAGGATGCCGGACTGTCGATTCCATGCCACGGTTGAGCCACGGGGCGGCCATAAATGCAAACGCTCCGTTAATGTGCTTGTCATCATGAACTTGTCAGAATCGCGCTAAGGGCTGTCACTCTGTCGCAGGCCCCTGCTGGAGTTGTGCATGTTTTCTGTGTTCGTTCCCTCCGAGTCCTCCCTGAGGAAGGCCATCGTCGAGGATCTCACGGCGCTGCCGGAGAATGCGGTGTGGATCGACCTGGTCAGTCCGACCGCCGCCGAAGACAAGGCGGTGGAGCGGCTTGCGGGCATCGCCATCCCGACCCGGGAGGACATGCAGGAGATTGAGATCTCCAGCCGCCTCTACATCGAGAACGCCGCGCGCTACATGACCGCGACGCTGATGTGCCAATCCGACACCGACATGCCGCGCACCACGGCGGTGACCTTCATCCTCGGCGACCATCGCCTGGTGACGGTGCGCTACGATCAGCCCAAGCCGTTCGCGCTGGTCGAGGCCAAGCTGGCCCGTTCCTGCACGCCCGCGATCACCGGCGAGATGGTGCTGATGGAACTTCTCGACGCGGTGATCGACCGCTGCGCCGACATCCTGGAGCGATGCGGCGCCGAGATCGACCAGGTCTCGCACGACATCTTCGAGCCCGAGAGCGAGCGTCACGGCCACGCCAAGCAATATTCCCAGATCCTGATCGCGATCGGCCGCAAGGGCGATTTGACCTCGAAGGTTCGCGAGAGCCTGGTCTCGATCGGCCGCGTCGTCACCTTCCTCTCGGCCGTGGTCGAAGGGGTGAAATGGTCCAAGGACATGCGCGAGCAGCTCAAGACGATGCAGCGCGACGTCGCCTCGCTGACCGACCACGCCTCCTATCTCTCCAGCAAGATCACCTTCGTGCTCGATGCCATGCTCGGCGTCGTCAATCTCGAGCAGAACAACATCATCAAGCTGTTTTCGGTCATGGCTGTTGTCCTGATGCCGCCGACGCTGATCGCCTCGATCTACGGCATGAACTTCAAGGTGATGCCGGAACTCGAATGGGTGCACGGCTATCCGATGGCACTGGTGATGATGTTGTGCGCCGCGATTGTTCCGTACTGGCTCTTCAAGTTGAAGAAGTGGCTCTGATAGCTACCGAGACCTTACGCTGGTCGCAGAGACAGGGTAAATCGTGTCGCAGAATAGATCGGGATTGAGGCCGCGCGGTGATGCGTGCGCTCCGCCCCAATTCCTCCGGTAAAATTTGAGCGGTGGGCTGAACGTTTGCGCGAAACTTGTCTGCGATAAGTAGCGTGTAGCCGCGAGGAACAGCCATGGTTGAAAAACACATAACGTCGCCCCGCAACGTCATCGATCTGGCGAACTATCGTCAGGTCCTGGCGAGCGGCAAGGCGTCGTCGATGTCGGCACGCATGTGCCGGCACTGTGGTGCTCCGCTGCTCGACGGTGAGAATGACGACGACTGCTCGACTGCATTCAGCACGGCCGCTCCGCGGCCGCGCGACAGGTCGCGTCGCATTCGCGTCGATTGAGGAACGGGGAAGGAAGGGCGATCCAGGTCTTGCGGCGGCGTTGTCTGGATCGCCTTGCTTCCCGCCCATCGTGCGGCAATTCACCTAGCGCATGACGATCTGCGCCGTTGAGACGATGGTCTCGGCAATCACGCCGTTGCGGCTGAAGGGAACCAGGTGCTCCTCGACATCGCGCAGCATTGCCTCGACATTCCCGCCCAACGCGTCCGGCGAGGACGACGAGTAGGTGAGGGTGCGTCGCGCCAGGTCCTGCGCGTTGACCGCGTGGCTCGTCTCGACTGTGACGAGCTCGGCGGGTTGGAAGGAACTGCCGCGAAAGAACGCGGGAAGGTCGCGATGGGTCTTGGTGCCGCGGCCGGCCTCCTCCCAGAGCCGGGCGGGCGACCAGCGGCGGCGGGCTTCATTGTAACCATCAAGCCACGGGTTGCGGCCGTCGGTGGCTGAGAACGACGCGCAGATCGCAATTGCGCCGTCGCGCGCGACCAGCCGATCCAGCAGTGCGAGCGTTGGATCGCGATCCATCCAATGCAGGGCACGGCCGATCGTCACGACGTCGAAGCTGCCGATGTCGGGGCCAAGGGTCTCGGCCTTGGCTTCGATCAGGGCGAGGGTATGGCCGGCGCGCGCAGCCGCGCCTCGCGCTGCATCGAGCATTGCGGGTTCAGGATCGACCCCGACGATGCGGCCGACATAGGGCGCGAAGCCGAGCGCCAGCACCCCGGGTCCGGTGCCGAGGTCGATCAGGCCACATCGTCGGGAAAGGCCGAGCCTTTGCGCGACGCTGCCAAAGAATTCGGGCGGGTAGGGCGGCCGCAAGTGCTCGTAGAGTGACGCAGTGCTGGCAAAACGACCCATGCTCCGCGCGCCTGGCCTAGACGTGCTGCCCGCCGTTGATGTGGATCTCGGCGCCGTTCACGTAGGACGATGTTTCCGTGCACAGCACGTAGATGATCTTGGCGACCTCGTCCGGCGTGCCGAGCCGGTGCATCGGGATCTGCTGGTCGACGATCTTCTCGGTGCCCGGCGACAGGATCGAGGTGTCGATCTCGCCCGGCGCAATCGCGTTGACGCGCACGCCGACGCGGCCGAAATCCGAGGCCATCTCGCGCGTCAGCGATGCGAGTGCGGCCTTCGAGGTCGCGTAGGCCGCGCCCGCGAAGGGATGCACCCGCGAGCCCGCGATCGAGGTGACGTTGACGACCGAGCCCTTGGCTGCCTTCAATTCCTCGATCAGCCCCCGCGCCATCATGATCGGCGCGAAGAAATTGACGTTGAACACGTGCGTCCAGGTGTCGATGTCGGTGTCGACCGAGCCGAGCCTGGAGCCGCCCGGGCCCTTCGGCGAGATCGCGGCGTTGTTGACCAGCGCATGGAGCATACCGCCTTCGAGGCGGTCGCGGATGTCGGAGATCGCGCGCGTGGTATCCGCGGGGGTGGCGAGGTCGACCTGGATGTGGTCCTCAGGGCCAGCATCCCAGGGACAATCCTCCGGGAACGGATGCCGCGAGCAGGTGATGACGCGCCAGCCCGCGGAGGAGAAGCGGATCACGGTGGCGTGGCCGATGCCGCGGCTCGCTCCGGTCAGGAGCAGCGTGCGGCGCGGCGCATTGGAGGACTGCGGCATGGAGGTCTTTCAGGTCAGGGGTACATCCGCGTCTTGGACCACGGCTTGCCGGCTGCGTCACGGCGAAATTCGATGCGGTCGTGCAGGCGGAATGGGCGATCGTGCCAGAACTCGATGCGTGACGGCGTGATGCGCCAGCCGCTCCAGCCCGGCGGCCGCGGCACCTCGCCGATGACGTGCTTGGCCGCGACCTTGGCGATCGCCTGCTCGAAGGCGAAGCGGCTCTCCAGCGGCTGCGACTGCTTGCTCGCCCAGGCGCCGATCTGCGCCTGCTTGGGCCGGGTGGCGAAATAGGCGTCGGCCTCGGCGTCGGTCACCGGCGTCACGTTGCCGCGGATGCGCACCTGTCGGCGCAGCGACTTCCAGTGGAAAAGTAACGCTGCCTTAGGATTTGCGGCGAGTTCGCGGCCCTTCTGGCTGGCGATGTGGCTGTAGAAGACGAAACCCTCGGTATCGAAGCCTTTCATCAGCACCATGCGCACGTCCGGCAGGCCGTCGGCGTCGACGGTTGCGAGCGCCATGGCGTTCGGATCGTTCGGCTCGCTCTTGATCGCCTCGTTCAGCCAGGCCTCGAACAGCGCGAACGGCTCATCGGCGGCGGTGAAATCACCGGATGTTAAGGGTGTCTGGTGTTTCATCGAGGTCGAGTCGGTCATGTCTGGAGTCCGAGTTGCGTCCCGCGGCCCAAAACGCATTGTTGTCCGCTACCGCCCTATATAGGGCATGGGGGCGCGTTGGCCTATCGGCGATGCGGCCGTCCGGCTTTGTCATGACGATGATTGTGATCGGGCTCGGCGCCGGCGGTTGCAGCTTTTCCCGCACTGACAGCAGTGCTTATGCCAAGGCCGACGACAGCGACCTCACCGGCTCGATCGCGCGGGCGGCGAAGGACGCGCCGCCGACCGAGACCGATCTTGCCTTCGCCCGCAACGCCGCCTCCGACGTCCTGAGCAAGGGCGACAAGGATTCCAGCCAGCACTGGGAGAACCCGGAGACCGGCGCGCGGGGCTCGGTGACCCCGATCGCGCAGTCCTACGCCGCCGAGGACGGCCGCAAGTGCCGCGACTTCCTCGCCAGTTATGTCAACGGGAACACCGAAAGCTGGCTCCAGGGCGCCGGTTGCCAAAGCAGCCGTGGCCGTTGGGAGATTCATACGCTAAAGCCGTGGCGGAGTTAGGAATCGGCTCCGCGGGCTAGTTGCAAAAATGCCACTCGCCCCCACATGAAGCACAGGTGGGGCGGGGAGCCCTTTGAACACATCGATTTCCCGAGAGGAGACGTGACGGATGCGCGACCCCTATGAGGTCTTGGGGGTGCCGCGGAGCGCCAATGCTGCCGCGATCAAGAGCGCCTATCGCAAGCTTGCCAAGAAGCATCATCCAGACAGCAATAAGGACGACCCAAAGGCCGCCGAGCGCTTCGCTGAGCTCAATACGGCCAACGAGATCCTCGGCGACGAGGACAAGCGCAAGCAGTTCGACCGCGGCGAGATCGACGCCGACGGCAAGCCGCGCTTCCAGGGCTTTCCGGGCGGGGGCGGTCCGCGCGGGCGCGCCGGCCCGGGCGGGTTCGAGAGCTATACGTTCCGCAGCGGCGGTGCGGGCGCTGGCCCGGGCGGCGGCGCGTTCGAGGACATCCTCAACAGCATGTTCGGCGGGACCCGCGGTGCGCGGCCCGGTGCCGGCGGCGCCGGGCAGTTCGAATTCGACACCGGCGGGATCGGGCTCGATCTCGACCTGAACGTCGCCATGACCGTCTCGCTGGAAGAGTCGGTGCAGGGCGGGGAAAAGCGCGTCCGGTTGCCTTCGGGCAAGGAACTCAACGTCAAGATTCCGGTCGGCGTCGTCAGTGGCCAGCAGATCCGGCTGAAGGGGCAGGGCGAGACCGCCCCCGGCCATCCGCCCGGCGATCTCCTGATCACGATCACGGTCGCGCCGCACGCCTTCTTCAAGGTCGAGGGGGCCGATCTGCGGGTCGACCTGCCGGTCACGCTTTACGAGGCGGTGCTCGGCGGCAAGGTCCGTGTGCCCACCCTCGGCAATGCCGTGGAACTCTCGGTTCCCAAAAACACCTCCAGCGGCCGGACCTTCCGTCTCAAGGGCAAGGGCCTGCCGAAGGCCGGTGGAACCGGCGATCTCTTCGTCACCGTCAGGATTATGCTACCGGACGGGAACGACGTCGAGCTTGAGGCATTGATGGAGAAGTGGCGGGACCAACACCCCTACAATCCACGTAGCGGGCTTGGTTAGGGCGAGATCGGAAGCTGAAGGGGTTCTCCTAAAGACCGAGAGCATCGTCGAAGCAGATGATGCTCATCATATGCCCGAGGCGTGGTAGCCCTCACTTGGCGCACGTGCTCGACGTATCGGCTGTCCGGCGGGGCGGCCGATAAATAGGTGCGGCCTCGAGAGGGGGACCAGCGCGGTACCAAAAACCCCAATCGAGGCCGCCCGCGTCGATCGGCGGATCGAACGCTGCTCATTTTCGCGTGAGCATCCGGTGCGATAATGAGACGCGCCGATGTCTTGATTCCAAATTTTCAATGTCGGAATCGAGGCACCGCGTTCGCGCGGTTGTCTAGGTGCCGTTTTTCTCTGCCTGGTCGTACACGGCCTGCGCCACCCTGGTCAGCCGGTCGCGGTCGCCGCCGCCGCCGCTGACAACGTAGCCGACGCCGCGGTCGGCCCAGAACAGCGCGCCGTCCTTGTCCGTCCTGGCGTAGCGCATCTGCGTCGCGCCGCTCTCGGTCTTGGCGGCGTAGATCGTGTAGCGTTCGCCCGAGCCGCTCTCATACATCAGGAACGAGGCGGGTCCGTTCGGCCCCGGCAGCAGCCGGCCGCCGACCAGTTTCAGCCCGCTCGCCTCCAGGTTCGGCGCGAACACGGTCCAGCCGCAGCGCCTGGTCAGCCAGGCCTGGAGATGGTCGCGCTCGTTGCCGCCGACCTCGACGGGGTGGCGGACCTCGACGACATAGAGGCGATGGGCGTCGAGCGCGTCGGCAGTGAAGCTCTGGAAGGTCGAGGGCGCGTTGGCGGCGCCATGCGCGACCCATCCGGCCGCGCCGCCGGCCACGAAGGCAACCAGCACGGCCGCAGCGGCGCCATAAAGCCATTGCCGGGGGCGCCGCTCCAGCCGCTCGAGCTCCAGCCGCTGCGGCACCGGCTCATGGGCGACGTCGTCGTAGCGGGCGTGCAGCATCTCGGCCATGGTGCGCCAGGATTGCACCCGCTCGGCATCCTCGGGGTGGGCGGCGAGCCAGGCCTCGACGTCGGCGCGGCGTTCGGCCGGCAGCTCGCCGTCGACATAGGCGTGCAGTTCGTCCTCGGTCACTGAAATCCTGTGGTCGTTCATATCGGTCGTCTCTGGCTCTGCGGCCCAAAATATCGTTCGCGGTTGACCTGCGCTTTGTCCCTCTGCATGCGGAGGACGCAACATGCGCGATGCATCAAACCTGCCATCACTTCACCCGCCTGAGCGACGGGCGCTCGCCCTCCAGCGATGCTTTGACGTGGGCGCGGGCGCGTGCCAGGCGCGACATCACGGTGCCGATCGGCACACCCTGGATGTCGGCGACCTCGCGGTAGCTCATGCCCTCCAGCATCACCAGCAGCAGAACCGAGCGTTGCTCCTCGACCAGCGTCGCCAGCGCCCTCTCGATGTCGCGCCCTTCGGCTTCGGTCCCGCTGGCATCGGGATTGTTCTCGGTCAGTTGCATGAATTGCGGCCGCCTTGCCAGCGAGCGCCGCCGGTTCTTGTTGAGGTTGGTCAGGATCGTGTAGAGCCAGCTCCTGACGTCGCCTCCGAGAAACAATCGCTCCGAACGCAACGCGCGCACCAGAGTGTCCTGCACCAGATCGTCGGCCGCATCCGCATCGCGCGTCAGCGCGCGGGCGTAGCGGCGCAACGCCGGGATCATGGCTTCCACGCTCTGGCGAAACGCATTCATTGCGGTCTTGACGTCCTCAACGTTCGGCGCGAGCGCCTCAACGATCATAACACCCGAACGGAACGGCTATTCCGGCGCTCGAAACAGCGTTAACGCCGCGTATTAGGACTGTACCGCGAAGGAGGGCTGGTGTACCTCCAGATCCTAACCCAGCCCGATGGGACGTTGAGAAATGGCGCAGAATTCAGGTTTGATGCAGGGCAAGCGCGGGGTGATCCTCGGCGTTGCCAACAACCGTTCGATCGCCTGGGGCATTGCCAAGGCATGCCACGCGGCCGGTGCCGAGCTCGCCTTCACCTATCAGGGCGATGCGCTGAAGAAGCGCGTCGAGCCGCTCGCTGCCGAGATCGGCGGTCTCGTGCTCGGCCATTGCGACGTCACCGATGCCGCGACCATCGACGCGGCGTTCGCGGTGTTGCAGGAGAAGTGGGGCAAGATCGATTTCCTGGTGCACGCGATCGCCTATGGCGAGCAGCTCGACGGCCGCTACGTCGATACCACGCAGGAGAATTTCACCAAGTCGATGCTGATCTCCTGCTACTCGCTGACCGCGGTGACGCAGCGCGCCGAGAAGCTGATGACCGACGGCGGCTCGATCATCACGCTCAGCTATTACGGCGCCGAGAAGTGGATGCCGCATTACAACGTGATGGGCGTCGCCAAGGCGGCGCTGGAGGCCAGCGTGCGCTATCTCGCCGCCGACCTCGGCGAGAAGAACATCCGCGTCAACGCCATCTCGGCGGGGCCGATCAAGACGCTCGCCGCCTCCGGCATCGGCGATTTCCGCTATATCCTGAAGTGGAACGAGTACAACGCGCCGATGCGGCGCAACGTGTCCACCGAGGACGTCGGCGGCAGCGCGCTGTATTTTCTCTCCGACCTGTCGCGCGGCGTCACCGGCGAGGTGCATCACGTCGATTCCGGCTACCACGTGCTCGGCATGAAGCGGCCCGACGCGCCGGACATTTCGCTGGGTGGGAAGGACTAACCTTTACCTGGAATGCCCGTGCCCACGATCTACTATCTTCGCCACGGCGAGACCGAGTGGAATGCGCTCGGGCGGCTCCAGGGCACCAGGGACGTTCCGCTGAACGCGCGCGGACGCGACCAGGCCGTGCAGGCCGGCGCCATTCTGGCCGATCTCTTCAAGCGCGACGGCCGCGACAAGGCCGCGCTGCCCTATGTGTCGAGCCCGCTCGGCCGCGCGCGCATGACCATGGAACTTGCGCGCGGCAAGCTCGAATTGCCGGTCACGGACTATGCGCTCGACGATCGCCTGCGCGAGATCGGCTACGGCGTCTGGGAAGGGCTGACGCTGGCCGAGAGCGAGGCCGCCGATCCCGAAATCTATGCCAGGCGCCTCGCCGACAAATGGACGGTGGGCCCGAGCGGCGGCGAGACCTATGCCGACGTCCAGGTCCGCGTCCGTGCCTGGTACGACCAGCTCCAGTCCGATACCGTCGCGGTCGCCCATGGCGGCACCTGCCGGGCCCTGATGGTCTCGCTCGGCCTGGAGACCCCTGCGAGCGCCGCGGAGCTCTATATCGAGCAGGGCGCGGTTTACGTATTTCGCGACGGCAGGCTGGAGAAGCATAGTTAAGCCAACACTCCCGTCATTCCGGGGCGGTGCGCAGCACCGAACTCCGGTGCGCCCTTGCGCACCTGAGAATCTCGAGATTCCGGGTCTGGTCCTTCGGACCATCCCGGGATGACAGGGAGCGTGCGGGTTTGACCCCCGGCCGCCCGCGCGTTACCACACGCCGGAACCGACCTAGCGAGCAGCGATGTCCTTCAACACCTTCGGCCACATGTTCCGCGTCACCACCTTCGGCGAGAGCCACGGGGTGGCGATCGGCTGCGTGGTCGACGGCTGCCCGCCGCTGATCCCGCTCACCGAGGCCGACATCCAGCAGGACCTCGACCGCCGCCGTCCCGGCCAGTCGCGCTTCACCACCCAGCGCCAGGAGCCGGACCAGGTCAAAATCCTCTCCGGCGTGATGGCGCATCCGGAGACCGGCGTGCAGGTGACGACCGGTACGCCGATCGGGCTTCTGATCGAGAACACCGACCAGCGCTCGAAGGACTATTCCGAGATCAAGGACAAGTTTCGCCCGGGCCATGCCGACTTCACCTATGAAGCGAAATACGGCCTGCGCGACTATCGCGGCGGCGGGCGCTCATCTGCGCGCGAGACCGCGACGCGGGTCGCCGCCGGCGCGATCGCGCGCAAGGTGTTGCCCGGCGTCAAGGTGCGCGGCGCGCTGGTGCAGATGGGCCCGCACAAGATCGATCGCGACAAATGGGACTGGGACGAGATCGCCAACAATCCGTTCTTCTGTCCCGACAAGGACAAGGCCGCCTTCTTCGAAACCTATCTCGACGGCATCCGCAAGAACGGCTCCTCGATCGGCGCCGTGCTCGAGATCGTCGCCGAGGGTGTGCCGGCAGGATTGGGCGCGCCGATCTATGCCAAGCTCGATGCCGAGCTCGCCTCCGCGATGATGAGCATCAACGCAGTGAAGGGCGTCGAGATCGGCGCCGGCTTTGGCGCCGCCGAGCTCACCGGCGAGGAGAACGCCGACGAGATGCGCACCGGCAATGACGGCACGCGCTTTCTGTCCAACCATGCCGGCGGCGTGCTGGGCGGCATCTCCACCGGACAGCCGGTGGTGGTGCGCTTCGCAGTGAAGCCGACCTCGTCGATCCTGCAGCCGCGCCTGACGGTCGACCGCAGCGGCGCCGACACCGAGATCATGACCAAGGGCCGTCACGACCCCTGCGTCGGCATCCGCGCCGTCCCGGTCGGCGAAGCCATGATGGCCTGCGTGCTGGCCGACCATTTCCTCCGCGACCGCGGGCAGGTCGGGCGCTAAAGTATGATCCGGACCCGAAGGGCCGCATTAGCGCAAAGTGCGCAGCGGTTTTCCGAAAAGATCATGCTCGAACTTTAATGTCGCGGTACTAGCCCACCGCGCAGCTTGACGGCCCCGCAACTTCGTCCGCAAAATGCGGGCATGGAAACTTCCGAGTTCCAGCGCATCATCAATTGGCTGATCGACGGCGCCCGGTCGTCGCGGGGGCCCGCCGAGATGATCGCGGATGCGTGCGAGCATCTGGTCGCGGCCGGGCTGCCGCTGTGGCGGTTCGGCGTCTTCATCCGCACGCTGCATCCCGAAATCTTCGGCCGCAACTTCATCTGGCGCGAGGGCGAGGAGGTCGAGGTCGGGACCGTCGATTTCGAGATCCTGGACACGCCCGAATTTGCCCGCAGCCCGCTCCGGATCGTGTTCGAGGAGGGGCTGGAAGTCAGGGGACGCATCGACGACATCGACACCAAGCGGTTTCCGTTCCTGGAAGACATGCGCGCCGAAGGCGTCACCGATTACATCGCGACGCCGATGCGCTTTCTCGACGGCTCGATTCACGCCTGTAGCTGGACGACGCGGCATTCCGGCGGTTTCAGCGATGACCACATCGCGACGATCCGGTCCATCGTGGCGCCGCTCGCGCGCGTGAGCGAGATCGTCACGCTCCGCCGCACCGCCTCGATGCTGCTCGACACCTATGTCGGCAACCGCGCCGGCGAGCGCATCCTTGCCGGCCAGATCCGCCGCGGCCACAACGACACCATGCAGGCCGCGATCTGGCTGTCGGACCTGCGCGGCTTCACCGCGCTGTCGGACCGGCTGCCGGCCGAGACGGTGGTCGAGATTCTCAACCATTATTTCGACTGCCAGGTGACCGCGATCCGGGGGCATGGCGGCGAGGTGCTGAAATTCATGGGCGACGGCCTGCTCGCGGTGTTCCCGATCGACGAATATGTCGGCGATGCCGCCCATGTCTGCACCCGCGTGCTGGAGGCCGCGCGCGAATCCCGCGCCAGTGTCGAGGCGCTCGCTTTTCCCGTCGGCGGCGTCATCGAGCGCTTCCGCTTCGGCGTCGCGCTGCATGTCGGCAACATCCTCTACGGCAATATCGGCGGCGGCAACCGGCTCGACTTCACCTGCATCGGCCCCGCGGTCAATCTCGCGGCACGGCTGGAGAAGATCGCGGGCCGGACGGGGCGGACCGTCGTGGCGTCCGAGGGCTTTGCCAGCGTCTGCCACGGCGGCTGGCGCGAGCTCGGCGAATTCCCGATCGCGGGGTTTTCCAAGGCGCAGCGCGTCTACGGGCTGGCGGAGGAAGCGCCGGTGGTGATGGCTTGAAGCGTGTAGGCGTGGATGCGAACGAAGAGCGTCCCTTGGGTGAGATCGTCATTCGACCTGCTACCGAAAAGGACGCCGCTCTCATCGCCGCGATCCATACGTCAAGCTGGCGTGACGCCTATGCCCACATTCTTGCGCCGGAATTCCTGAATGGCGACATCGAAGCCGACAGGCTCGCGGTCTGGTCGCAACGGCTCCGCGATCGTTCCACTGCGCAATTGATCAACGTGGCCTGCGACTCGGCTGGGCTCGCGCAGGCGTTCATCTGCAGCTATTGCGATTTCGATCCCGTCTGGGGAAGTCTTGTGGACAATCTTCACGTTCGTCCGCAGGCGCGGGGTCAGCGAATTGGTGAGCGGCTCTTTCGCGATGCCGCCACTCGGCTTCTGGCAATGGCTTCCGGCTCGGGGCTGCATTTGTGGGTCTTCGAGGCGAACGTGGCCGCCCTTCGCTTCTACGAGCGGCTTGGAGGCCGCGTCGTCGAGAAGGGGAGCTCCGGCATTCCGGCCGCAGGCGGAAAGACCGTTCTGCGCGTTCATTGGCCGACGATCGCGCTGGTCGGCTGAGCAGGGAGCTGCGGCCGCCGCTCTTGGCTGCTGCGCACCTCAGTCCGTCCGCTCCAGATTGTCGCGCACGCGCCACTTCAGCGCATCGATGTCGATCTGATGGACGCTGCCGCTGCCGGCGAGGTCGAGCGCATGCGCAGCGGCGGCGCCCATCGCCATGCAGGGGCCCATCACCCGAACGCTGGAGAGCGCGGCCTTGTCGGCATCGATGCAGCGGCCGGCGGCGACGATGTTGTCGGCTTCCTGCGGCGTCAGGCTGCCGAACGGCACATAGTGGACGTGGTCCTTGTCGAAGACGTGCCAGTGATGGCCGGAGCCGTGGTCGTGCAATTCGATCGGCCACGCCGTGCGGCCGATCGCGTCTTCGAATTTGGTGCCGGCGCGGACGTCGTCGACCGACAATTGCTCGCGGCCGACGATCCAGCGCGTCTGGCGGATTCCGGGAAAGCCATAGGCGCGGATGCGCGCCTTGCCGAAGCAGGCGGGGAATTCGTTCCTGAGGAAGGCGAAGGCGCGGTCGGCCTGGTCCTTGCCCTCGATGCCCTTGCGGCTCGCCTCCAGCGGCTCCAGGGGCGTCTCGACATGGGTCATGTTCATGGCGGCAACGCCGCGCCCGGGAATGACGAAGGACAGGCCCTCGCGCCGCAACAGGCCGTAGTCGCCGGCCTTCTCCCGCATGCGCGCCGGCAATTCCTCGCGGCTCGGCACCTTGCTCTCGTCGATATTCTCCACGATCAGCATTTGCGTGCCGTAGATCGGGCCGTCGTCCGGCTCGCGGCAGGCAAAGCCCGCCTGCCACACCAGCGCGGCGTCGCCGGAGGCGTCGACGAAGCCGTTCGCCTCGACCTCGACGTCACCGTAGCGGGTGGAGAGATCGATCCCGGTCACGCGCCGGCCGGCGACACGGACATTGCGCATGACGGCGCCGACGATCACGGTGACGCCGGCCGCAAGCATCGCCTTCTCGACCCAGCGGCCGAGCGCGACCTCGTCGTAATAGACGACGGTGGTGTGCGGCCCGCGGCGGTAGAACAGCGCGTTCTCCTGCGCACCGAGGTCGCCCAGGAGATCGTCGGCGATACCGTGGGTGAACTGGTAGCCGTCGCTGCCGTTCGAGAACAGGCCGCAGAAGGTACCGATGATGGAGTTGACCGCCTGGCCGCCGAGCGCGGGCAGGCTGTCGACCAGCACCACCTTGCGTCCGGCACGCGCGCCCTCGATCGCCGCCGACATGCCGGCCGCACCCGAGCCGACCACGCAGATGTCGGCGACGACGCGCGACGGTTTTTGGTTCGCGGCACGCCGGACGATTTTGGTGCCCGCGGTGACTTCGCTCGCGCTCATGGGTAGCTCCGTGTTCTTGTTGTCGTTGTCGTCAGTCATTTCGGCGCCGTCGGCCGGTCCGGGACGAAGGATTTGTCGATGATCTTCTCGGCATCGATATCGGGTTCGACCATCTTCTGGCGCTTGAACCAGGCGATCTGGCGGGCGATGTCGGCGCTGTCGAGCGCGGGATCGACGACCGACAGCCCGATGCGGAGCTGCTCGACCTTCTGCTCGGTGTATTTGGAGATGATCGCAAGCATCGCGTCACCTTCCTCGCTGCGGGCGAATTTGCCGTCCGCATCGCGTTTCAACAGCACGCGCGCATAGTCGTCGGCGCCGCGGCGATAGGCGATCAGCACCTTCTCGACCAGCTTGCGGTTCTTCTCGATCGTCGCGGTCGACGCCACGACGCAGCCGAGCATCCAGGGCGTCTCGTCGCCGACGAAGCCGAGCACGATCGCGTCGCCGGAGGCGACCACCGGGCTGATCGTGGTCGTGGCGGTGAGCGCCGCGTCGAGCTGGCCGCCCTTGATGGCCGCGGCGACATTCGGCAGCGATTGCAGCGGAACGACCCGGACGGAGGTCACGTCGAATTTCAGCTTGTCGGCGATCAGGCCGAGCGAATAATGGAAAGTCGAGCCGACTTGCGTGATGCCGACGGAATGGCCGGGCAAGTCCTTCATCGTCTTCAGGCCCGAATCATATGCGCGCTTGGAGGCGACGTAGGCTGTGTTCTGGAAGCCGGGTGCCTCGCGCGCCGTGCCGGCAACCACCTTCAGTCCACCCTTGCCCGCGAGGTTGTAGAAAGCGGCCGTGAAGCCGGTGAAACCGATGTCGAGATCGCCGGAGACGCTGGCTACCGCGATCGGTACGGCGGCATCGAAGAATTTCAGATCAGCCTCGATCCCTTCCTGCTCGAAATAGCCGCGCTCCTTGGCGAGGAACAACGGGGCTGCCGAGGAGAGCTTCAACAGCCCGATGCGGACCCGTTCGGCCGCTTGCGCCGTGCCGGTGGCGAAGAAGGCCACCGCCGCCAGCGTCAGGACAAGTCGGCCTCTTGTCACGAAGCTTCTTATTGAAATGCCCACTTCCGTCGTTCCCCGCCTTGCTTATTGTCCGGCCTGCGCCGGTTTTTCGGCATTGTCGGCGATCTCCGGCGGGAATGCAAAGTCGGAAGGCGCGGATGGCCTATTCCTCCGGCTCGGTCGTGAACAGCAGCGGATAGCCCTTGGCGCGGCCGGCGTCGGTGGCGCGGGTGGCCTTGGTTTCGGCGACGTCCTTGGTGAACACAGCGACCACGCAGGCCCCCAGCTTGTGCGCGGTGATCATGACCTTGTAGGCCTGATCCTCGGTCATGCGGAATTCCGCCTTGAGGATCATGGTGACGAATTCACGCGGGGTGTAGTCGTCGTTGATCAGGATGACCTTGTGCAGCTTCGGCCGCTCGACCTTGGTCTTCGTCCTGGTTTTCGGCTTGGCAACGGTGTCGTTCATTCCGCCTCCTGAAACGGCGGGCGTCTCTCGGTTCCAGCCGCGGCGTCAGCCCGCGGCCTTCTCACCATATTGCAGGACCTGCACCTTCTCCAAGGTGATCAGCCCGCTCGACATCATGCCATCCAGGATGGGCAGGAATGCGTTGACGTCGTCCTCGCTGTCGACGATCTCGATCAGCAGCGGCAGGTCTTCCGACAGCCGCAGGATCTTCGAGGTGTGCAGCCGGCTCGACTTGCCGAAGCCCATCGGGCCGCGCAGCACCGTGGCGCCGGCGAGGTGCTGCTCGCGCGCCTTCAGCACGATCGCCTCGTAAAGTGGCTTGCCGTCGAAATGGTCGTTCTCGCCGATGAAGATCCGGAGCGAAACAGCCTGACTGGGAATTTGCATGATCAACTCCTTTTCAAGCGGTTGTAGCGGCTTGCCATCATGTGGCCGAGCCACACCGACACCAGCCAGCAGACGACGGACGCCGCGACATAGGCCAGCGCAGTGTACTTCATGCCGCCATGGAGCAGGCGGAAGGTTTCCAGGCTGAAGGCCGAGAAGGTGGTGTAGCCGCCGCAGAATCCGGTCATGACGAATTGCCGGTGCTCGGGCCGCGCCAGCACGCGGCCGTCGGGGCCGGTCAGCGTGGCGTAGAAGCCGATGATCAGCGATCCCGTGGCATTGATGAACAGCGTCGCGACGGGAAATCCGGGACCGGTGTCGAGCGCAAGCCCCACCAGGTAGCGCGTCAGCCCGCCGACGATGCTGCCGGCGGCAACCCAGGCATAGAGCATCGCGCTGCGCCAGCGGTCGGCGGAGGAGGGGAGGCTCATCTGGCGCCGCCCTTTCTTCTCCCTCTCCCCGCTTGCGGGGAGAGGGTTGGGGTGAGGGGGGCTCTCCGCGAGGGCGGTGATAGTTGGATTCGCGGAGACTCCCCCTCACCCGGTCGCTTCGCGACCGACCTCTCCCCGTAAGCGGGGCGAGGTGTACAGCAGATCGCTACCGCAATTGGCTCTGACCCCATCGCCTACCCTCCAAGACTGTCGGCGAGGAAGAAGCCGCAACTGACGGCGAGGAGGCACAATCCGACCGAGAAGGCGACATTGCCGAGCGCGGACAGCGGCTCGCCGTTGCGCGCCAGGGTCAGCGTTTGCAGGCTGAACGAGGACACCGTGGTGTAGCAGCCGAGAAAGCCGGTCACCGCGAACAGCCATGGGTTGGGCGCGGCGAAGACCGAGCCGGGATGGGTCGCCAGCGCGCCAAAGATGCCGATCAGGAAGGCGCCGGTGACATTGATGGTCATGGTGCCCCAGGGAAAGGTCTCGCCCAGCCGCCGCGCGATCGCGCCGGAGACGAAATAGCGGACGCAGCCGCCGAGCACGCTGCCGATCACGATCGCGATCACTCCGTTCAGCACGGCGAATGGTCTCCTCTCGTCACTTGCGCTCCGCCGCCAGCCCGTTACCGATCACGAGCAACCCTGCGAGCGCGGCCAGCGCGAAGCCGAGCCCCGCGAGGAACGTGCCGGCCGGGCCGTAAGCGTCCCACAGCGCGCCGGCGATCACGCTCGCGGCCAGCAGTGCAATTCCGGTGAACAGGTTGAAATAGCCAAACGCGGTGCCGCGCAGATTGGGCGGCGCGGTGTCGGCGACGAGGGCCGAGAGCAACCCTTGCGTCAATCCCATGTGCAGCCCCCACAGCACGACGCCGAGCGCCAGGCCCGCGAGATTCGGCAGCAGAGCGAGCGCGAGATCGGCCGCCGCAAGGAAGACGAGCCCGAGCGCGAGCAGGCCGGTCCGGTTGATCCGATCGGACAAGACGCCGGCCGGATAGGCCGACAGCGCATACACGATGTTCATCAGCACCAGCACGGCCGGCACCCACATCGCATTGAGGCCGATGCTCTGAGCCCGCAGGATCAAGAACGCCTCGCTGAAGCGTGCCAGCGTGAAGACGATTCCGACCGCGACGACGCGCCAATACACCGCGCCGAGCTGCCGCATTGCGGCGAGGTTGAGGGGATTTTTCGCAGGTTCCCGGCCGGGGTCCGGCTCCGGCTCGTTGACCGCAAGCGCGATCAGACCGAAGGACAAGAAGGCCGGCAGCACCGCCACCCAGAACACGGCAGAAAAATTGTCCGCGGTCCACCACATCAGGCCGATTGCCGCGAGCGGTCCGAGGAAGGCGCCGATCGTGTCGAGCGATTGCCGCAGGCCGAAGCTCGCACCGCGCAGGCCCGCTGGTGCGATATCGGCGATCAGCGCATCGCGCGGCGCGCCGCGAATGCCCTTGCCGATGCGGTCGATGAAGCGCGCCGCGACCAGCCATTCGGCGCTGGGAGCGAGCGGGAATAGCGGCTTGGTCAGGGCGGCGAGGCCGTAGCCGAGCGCGGCAAGCAGCTTGCGCCGCCCGAGCCAGTCCGACAGCGCGCCGGAGAAGATCTTCGTGATCGAGGCGGTCGCCTCCGCGATGCCCTCGATGAACCCGACGGTGAGCGCGGAGGCGCCGAGCACGGTGACGAGATAGACCGGCAGCAGCGCGTGGATCATCTCCGAGGAGATGTCCATCAGCATCGAGACGAAGCCGAGCACCCAGATTCCCCTGGGCAGCCCGGCGCGCGCAGCATGTGGTGTCGTCGTCGTCACGTCCCGGCCTTTGTCATCAGGCAACAAAAAACCCGCCATCGGCGGGTTTGTCCATGCTCCCGCCAAAGGCGGAGGCTCAAAAATTGCCCCACCTCAAGCAGGAGTCATCAGCCCATTACGATCATCGACCGCCGGGCGGTTGTCGGGGGACTCCATCCCCATCTGTGCGGTCAGCCTAGCATGGAAATCGCGCGGGACAATAGGGCGGGGCGCCTCTCCACATCTGCCGCGGTCATTCCAGCGGCGTGACCATGGCGGACTCGCGGCGTGTCGGCGTAAGAGCTTGCATTCCTAACTCGAATGTGAAGCACAACCGATCTTCCCGCTTTGCGGCAAGGCGATTGCATGTCACCATCACGTCATACGACGGGAGACTGCGATGCGCTTGCTGTTCTCGATCGGGGCTGTGCTGGTGGCCGGCGTGCTTGCCGGAGGGGATGTTGCGGGCATCGCGGCACCAGGACCTAAATTTGAACCGCCGAAACTCGAACCGAACAAGAATCCATCGCAGCGGCAAGCGGCCGACAAGGACGCGCAGACGGTCGACGTCGAGCTGATCCTCGCGGTCGACGTCTCCTACTCCATGGACATGGACGAGCTGGCGATCCAGCGCGAAGGCTATGCGCAGGCGATCCAGTCGAAGGAGTTCCTGCAGGCGTTGAAGATGGGGCCGAACGGCCGTATCGCGGTGACCTATTTCGAGTGGGCCGCCTCGACCGACCAGAAGATCATCATCCCGTGGCGGCTGGTCGACGGACCGGAGACCGCGGACGCGGTCGCCGCCGAAATCCTGAAGACGCCGATCCGGCGCGCCTCGCGCACCTCGATCTCCGGTGCGATCACCTTCGCGATGCCGCTGTTCGACGAGGATCCCTATCACGGCATTCGCCGCGTGATCGACATTTCCGGGGACGGCCCCAACAACAATGGCGGCCCGGTGACGGTGGCGCGCGACGCGGCGATCGAGAAGGGCATCGTCATCAACGGCCTGCCGATCATGGTCAAGGAGCCGTCCTATTCGACCATGGATATCGACAATCTCGACTACTATTACGAGGACTGCGTCATCGGCGGTCCGGGCTCCTTCGTCATCACGATCAAGGACCGCGACAAGTTCAAGGAAGCGATCCGCACCAAGCTGCTGATGGAGGTTGCAGGCCGCACGCCGGAGCGTCCCGTGGTGCGGGTTGCGGACAAGGAGCCGCGCGTCAGCTGCATGATCGGCGAGAAGATCTGGTCGGACCGCTGGGGGCGCTGAGGCGCACTCCGAATGAGACCATTTGCCTCATTTCACCCGGCGGTTGAACTTAACCGCTCGTTAACTGCTGCATGGCCCTAATCGGATTGTTTCCGTCTGTTTCCGGGCCTGTCCCGGATTGCTGTCCGGCGCGCAGGGCAGCGGATTCGCCAGACCTGTCCGCCGAGCAATCCAATGGCCGTCGTCACCTCGAGCACCAGCCAGATTTCTCCCGCCAACGAGCGGGTGTATCACCAGAGTGCTCTTCTCGGTGAATGGAAGGGCAATTGGGCGGGCAACAACCAGCCCGTCAGCTTCAAGGTCGTGAACATCCGCGGTGCCCGGGCGCAGGTCGAGTACACCCATAACGGGCGCACGGAGCGTGGTTTTGGCCAGGTCAGCGGCGCGCTTCTCACTTTCGGCACGGTCACGGTCGGCACCAAGGACGGCAAGAATTTGGTGCTGTTGTCCTCCGCGGGCGCTGGCAAGCAGACCGCCACTCTCGAGAAGCAGGCGCCGCCGGCCTCCGACAGCCTTCTCATGGGAAGCTGGGGCGGCTATTCCTCCGACAACGGCAAGAGCGCGAGCTTTCGCGTTCTGTCCGTCAATGGCAAGGAAGCCCAGGTCAGCGTGACCACTGACGGCATCACCCGCCAGGGCACGGGCATCGTCTACAAGAACGTCATCATGTTCGGACAGGCGCAGATCGCGACCGACGATGGGAAGAACGGCAAGATCATCTACCAGGTCGGCAGCAAGTCGTTCATGGTGCCGGTGACGAAATATCCGCCGGCCGATTCATCGTCTTCGGTGGACAAGACCGCCTGAACCCACCGCGCCTTCCGGGGCTGTCGGCGCTGGTCACCATTTCGGCGCCCGCTTCTCCACGAACGCCTTCAAACCCTCCTGCGCTTCGTCCGACGTCGCGACGTTGCAGAAATCGTCCACGGCGCTGGCAATGCTGCGCCGATAGTCGAGGTCGATCTGGCGCATGAAGGCGGCCCGACCCATCCGCACCACCGCGGCCGATTTTCCGGCGAATTGCGCCGCGAGCTTCAGCACCTCGGCCTCCAGCTCGGCATCGCCGACGACGCGGTTCACCACGCCGAGCTCGCGCGCTTCAGTGGCGCTGAAGACGCGGCCGGTGAACAGCAGCTCGAAGGCGCGATGGCGTCCGACGATGCGCGGAAGATGCGCGTAGTGAATCGCGGGAATGACGCCGACGTCGATCTCCGGATAGCCGAAGGTCGCGCTCTCGGCTGCCAGCACGACGTCGCAGGACACCGCCATGGTCATGCCGCCGCCGCGTGCCGCGCCGCCGACCGCGGCGATCGACGGCTTTCCGAGACCGTACTGGGCGTCGTAGAGGTCGATGTAGAGCGCCTGGAGGAATTCGCGGATCTGGGCGCCGGATTTGCCAAGCAGGATGTCGAGATCGAGGCCCGCCGAAAAGCGTTTGGGGATCGCGCTCGCCAGCACGACGACGCGCGCATCCGGATCATCGGCGGCGCGGCGGAGAGCTGCCACCACCGCACGGATGACCTCGAGGCTCAGCGCGTTGACCGGCGGACGGCGTAGCGTGATGCGGGCGATGCTGCCTGCGCGTTCGTAGGCGACGGGGTTGTCCGTTGTCACCGGGGTCTCCATGCTTTCAAGACGCGTTGCGGATGCRTCCACATCGTCGTTGCGCCACCGTCAACTCCGTCATCCCTGCGCAACGGCGAAGCCGTTGTCGCTGGAGCCTCGAAGGATGCGCGGCCCGATGCAGCCGGGCCGTCGCCCTTCGAGGCTTGCCCTACGGCGCGATTGCGCCGCAGGGCGCGCACCTCAGGGTGACGGTACTAAAATTGGGCTCGCCGGCCAGGTCCATTCGCAAATTGAGAGCGGGTCGTGTGCTGCTTCTATTTCGCCGCCAGCGGCGGCAGCGGCGGCACGCTGTCGTTCGGTGCTTCCGCCTGCATCGTGATCAGCGTCATCGAGACCAGGTCGTAATAGCCGATCAGGCCGATGATATCCATGATGCCACGCTCGCCAAACTTCGCCTGCGCCGCGCGGTAGACCTCGTCGGACACCTTCTTGTCGCGATAGAGCGCCATCGCGAGATCATAGAGCGCGGCTTCGTCGTCCTTCATCGCCTGCGGCCGCACGCCGCTCGCGATGTCCTTGGCGACCTGCGGATCGAGCCCGGCTTTCATGGCGAGGGGATAATGCGCGAACCATTCATATTGCGCCGTCCACTGCCGGGCCGTGATCAGGATGGCGAACTCGCTCAGGCGTGCCGGCAGCGACGAATTCCAGCGCAGATAGTCCGACATCGCCGACAGCTTTGGCGCGAGCTCCGGGTTGCGGATGTAGGCGCGGTAGGGTGGGTTGGCGAACTTGGCGTTGCGCGGCGGCCCCGAGATCGAATCGGCCCACTCCTTCTGCGGCGGCGTGAGCTCGTCCGGCTTCAGCGGCGCGAAGCGGGACGGTTCGCCGGCACGACCGATCCCCGAAATTGTGACCGCAACCAGGAGAGCGAGTGCCGGTCCCAGGTATTTCATAACGTTCTCCCATCTGGCGGACTATCGCCGCCTTGCGCGACGCCAGCTTACGTCGCGGCGCGAACGGGGCAAGGACGCCGACGCCGGTTAAGGCTGCGGCATCGGAATGGCCGTGCAGCAAGGATGCGCAGGTCATCGCCGGTCGCGCGATGGGAATCAGCTTACCTTCGTCGACACGGTCGCCGCCAGAACGCGAGCGGCTGCTCAAATGCAGGGATCGCAATATGCCAAACGCCAGGTGGGCTCGAGAGCCCGATCTTGCCCCGCTGCTCGAATTGTTTCGCGTCTCGGAGGTCAGCGCGGCCGCCGAGCCGCTGGAGCGAGCGGCGGATGTCTGGCGGCAGATATTGTCCCGCGATGATCTCGCGGTGTGGGTTTCGGACGACGCGAGCAAGATCGTCGCCACCTGCATGCTCATCACCGCGCCGAATCTGCTGCGCGCCGGCCGGCGCCATGGCTTCCTCGAGAATGTCGTGACTCATCCCGAATATCAGGGCCGCGGTCATGGACGCGCCGTGGTCGCGGCAGCGCTGGCCGACGCCTGGCGCAAGGACTGCCATCACGTCCTGATGCAGAGCGGCCGCAAGGACCCGCGCGTGCATCGCTTCTACGAGGGCTGCGGCTTCGTGCCGGGCTTGCGGGTCGGCTATGTCGCGCACCGGCCCGCGCCCGGCGTGATGGAGATCAGATCCGCGCCTCGAGGATCAGGTTGAAGGGCGTCTCAGTGGCGCGACGGAAGCGGGTCAGGCCGCCCTCGCGCGCGACCTTGCGCAGCCTTGCCTCGCCGGCTTGAGCGCCCAGCGCGAGGCCGACCTCCTGATCGAGCGACGCCGGCGTGCAGATCATGGTCGACGCCGCATAGTAGACGCGTCCGACCGGGGTGAGGTTGTCTTCGAGGCGGTCGCCTGCGAACGGCTCGACCAGCATGCAGGTGCCATCCTTCGCCATGGATTCGCGCACATGACTGATGGCGCCGACGGGATCGCCCATGTCGTGCAGGCAATCGAAGAAGCACACGAGATCGTAGCCTTCGGCCGGGTAGGTCTTGGCCGAGTGAACCGCGAAGCTGACCCGGTCGCCCAGCTTGGCCTCATTGGCCGCCTTTCGCGCGGCCTCGATCGAGCCCTCGTGATAGTCGAAGCCGTAGAAGCGGGAGTTCGGGAAGGCTTTCGCCATCAACCGCGTCGAGACACCGTGCCCGCAGCCGACATCGGCGACCTTGGCGCCGCGCTTGAGCTTGTCCACGACGCCGTCGAGCGCGGGCAGCCACTCCTGCACCAGATGGTGCATGTAGCCGGTGCGGAAGAAGCGCGCAGTGCCGCAGAACAGGCACTCGCTGCGCCTGTTCCAGCCGACACCCTTGCCGGACTTGAATGCGTCCGTAATCTTCGGCTCGTCGAGAAACGCCGCGGCAATGACATTGCCGACCGCGCCGAGGAAGACCGGGCTGTCCTCGTCGGCAAGCGCCATCGCCTGCTCCGGCAGCATCGAGAACTTGCCGGAAGCGGAGTCGTATTCGACGTAACCAGAAGCCGCCTGGCTCGCCAGCCACTCGCGGACGTAGCGTTCATTCGTTCCGGTGGCGCTTGCGAGCTCGGCGGAGTTCATGGGTCCCTTGGCAGCAAGGGAGCGGTAGAGGCCGAGCTTGTCGCCCAGCAGGACCAGCGATGCGTTCATCGCGGCCCCGACCTCGGTGATCATCTTGCCCATAAAGGCATTCAACCTGTCGGAATTGACCTCCATGACAGCCTCCATGCAAATGTCAGGCATTTTCAAGGGTCTGCGCAATTGCGCGTTGCCGGACTGAGCCAGGCCTTCGCGATCAAAGCCGCGGCCTGAACTCGCGCGTCCTCTATGTGGGTCAACCCGGCGGGCCGGAGGTTCAACGCGTCAGGAAGACGTCATCCTGGAACTCGATGACGCGGCGCCAGGCACGGCTCCACTGGCATCTGCGATATTCGAAGGGTATAATTTGCGAACTTTTCGACGGTAGCCAGAATGTCCAGCCTTGCAGGTTCTTGCGGTCTCGCAGCTCTCCTCGCCGTGCTTTGCCTCGGCGGAGCACCGGTTCATGCGCAAGTTGCGCCCCTGAGGTATTTTATCCCGGGCGGCCCCTTCGGCTCCGGCCAGAGCTTCGATACCTATGGCAACTTTCCGAGCTTCGATGCCGGCACACGCACCAGTTTTGCGAACGGCTTCTCTGCCGGCAGCCAGAGTGGCAACCTCAATTGGAGTGGCCTCAGCCAGACGGGACCGGTCGGCAATTTCAGCGCGCTCTCCTATGACAGCTCGCAGTTCGGCTACAACACCAAGACCGCAGGCGGCATGCCCGTCACGTTCTTTGCCGGTTTCGACACGCTGAAATACGGCAACGGCATCGGCAGTTCGCTTGCGCCGCTCACCTCGGGCTCTGCACCCGGCTATGGTGCGTTTGCAGGCGTCGAATTCAAGCCGACCTCCAATCTCAGCCTGTCGTTCGGGGCCGGGTTCACCCAGCAGGACTCGAGCCGCATGGACAGCGACATCAGATCGAACATGCTGCCGGGCGAGTCGCCGGCGCTCGGCGGCCTTCGGCGCTAAGACATTATCGCGTAAATTTCGCCACCAGCTCGACGTGCGGCGTGTGGCGGAACTGGTCGACCGGCACCACGGTCTCGATCTTGTAGCCGCCGTCGATGAGCAGCCGTGCATCGCGGGCAAAGGTCGCAACGTTGCAGGATACCGCGATCACGACCGGCACCTTGCTGGCGGCGAGCTTCAGCGCCTGCGCCTGCGCGCCCTGGCGCGGAGGGTCGAACACCACGGCGTCGAAGTCGCGCAGCTCCTGCGGCACCAAGGGGCGGCGGAACAGGTCGCGCGGCTCGCACCTGATCGGCTTCAGGCCGGACGTGCGCGCTGCTTTTGCCAGCGCGGCGATGGCGCCGGCATCGTTGTCATGGGCGGTGACGCGTGCCTTCTCCGCAAGCCGAAGCGCAAACGGACCGACCCCGCAGAAGAGGTCGAGAACCTCCTTGGCCTTGCCGATGCGCGCTGCGACGAGAGCAGCCAGCGTCTGTTCGCCCACGGCGGTGGCCTGAAGGAACGAGCCCGGCGGCAGCGTCACCTCGGCGCGGCCCATCTGCAAATTCGGCGGCAGCCGTTGCAGCACCAGTTCGCCGTGCCGCGTCAGCCGCGCCAGCCGATGCTGTTCCGCGACCCGCGAGAGCGCGGTGATCATCGCCGTCGGCAGCGGACCGGAGCCGCGCACGTCGACGTCGAGGCCGTTGGCGGTGGCGGTGACCTGGATGTCGAGCGGCTTTGTCACCGGCATCTTCGAGGTCAAGGGCTCTGCGAGCGCCCAGGCGGCATCGAGCGCGCCGTCGAGCGCGGGATCGAGGATCGGGCATCGGTGGATCGGGATGACGTCGTGTGAGCTTGCGGCGGAAAAGCCCACCTTGAGGACGTCATGCGTGCCGAACCGGCCGTGCAGCGTGACGCGCCGGCGGCCCATACCATGGGCATCGACCAGCGGCGCGACCTCGCAGACGAGGCCGGCCTGCGCCAGCGTCTCGACCACGATGCCGCGCTTCCAGGCGTGATACGGCCCGGCCGCCCAATGCTGGATCGCGCAGCCGCCGCAGACGCCGAAATGCGGACAGAACGGTTCGAT
This sequence comes from Bradyrhizobium sp. P5_C12, assembly GCF_054049735.1. Lineage (NCBI taxonomy): Bacteria > Pseudomonadati > Pseudomonadota > Alphaproteobacteria > Hyphomicrobiales > Nitrobacteraceae > Bradyrhizobium > Bradyrhizobium sp. P5_C12. The sequence continues at coordinate 89,495 of NZ_JBFULU010000011.1, read as the reverse complement.
CCGCTCGGGACTTGGGACATCGACCGCAAGCAGCTTGCGGCGGTCGGGATGATGGCCCGCGACATGATCGACCTCGACGCTCTCGCCGCCGAGCGCATAGGGCACGTAAACCGCTTCGCCTGCTTCGAGCGAGACACCGTCGCCGCGATGGCCGACATGATCGATCCTCAGGCGCTCAACCACGGCGCGCGCCCAGGAAGAATTCGATGTTGCCGTCGCCGCCCGCAATCGAGGAGGCAAACACCTCGATGTCGGTGCAGCCGAGCGAGGCCGCGAACGCCGCGATATCGTCGCAGATCTCCTGGTGCACGGCGGCGTCGCGAATGATGCCCTTCTTGCTGTGCTTCCGCTCTGCCTCGAATTGCGGCTTGATCAGCGCCAGCAGGCTCATCGGCGCGGCCGCGAGCGATAGCGCCACCGGCAGCACCGTCTTCAGCGAGATGAAGCTGACATCGATGACGACGACATCCGGCCGTGCCGGCAGCCGCTTGCCGTCATAGCTGCGGATATCCGTCTCCTCCATCGAGACGATCTTCGGATGGCCGCGCAGCGACGGATGCAATTGGGCGGTGCCGACGTCGATCGCGAACACCAGGCTCGCGCCGTTCGCGAGCAGCACCTCGGTAAAGCCGCCGGTGGAGGCGCCGACGTCGAGGCAGACATGATCCTCGATCTCGATCGGGTAACGCTCCAGCGCACCGGCGAGCTTGACGCCGCCGCGCGAGACATAGGGATGCGCCGGCTCGGCCTGGATCACCGCGTCTGCTGCGATCGTCTCCGACGGTTTGGCGACCGGCTTGTCGTTCGCGGTGACGAGCCCGGCCTCGATCGCCGCGCGCGCCCGGGCCCGGCTTTCGAACAGGCCGCGCTCGACCAGCAGAACATCCGCGCGCTTGCGGGGAGGGGACATCAATCTCTCCGGAGGACGACGCTTATGTAGCGATCAATCGCGCAGCCGCCATCCGGACGCAAGTCTCGAACGCGGCCAGATCATGCCAGACGTCGACCGGCATCTCGGCCGGCGTCACCAGCGGGCAGCCGTGCAGCTCCAGCGCATGGATCATCATGAGATTGTCGACGAGGCCGAAATCCTCGATCGTCAGCCCCTGCGCGTCGACCAGGCGTCCGCCTTCGCGCACGACATCGACGAAGCGCCCGACGCGGTCGGCATAGGCGGCGCCGTCGTTCGAATAGGCCAGACACAATTTGCGGCGGCCGGCCATGTAGCCGAGCTCGTAGACGGTGCCGGGATCGGCGCCGGCGCCCCGGAAGGGGGTGAGGTTGGCAATGATGGCATCGGCCTGATCCATCATCGCCTCGTTGCCGGCAAAGATCTGCCGCGAGGCATCGGGGGCGGCGAGATCGATGGCGTTGTCGAGGGGATAGAGGCCGGTGAGCCCATGCGCAGCGCAGATCGCGGCCTTCTGCCTGCCGATCTCAACCGCATCCGGCAGGAACACGTCGGGGCCTGCCAGATAGATCTTCATGGGGTGACCTGCTGAACGCGAAGCGCGCTGCAACACCTCTCCCATAGGGAGAGGTGGGGGGACAGCGCCTGAACGACAATCAGGCCAGCTTGACCGTCTCGGCCTTGACGTCCTTGCCGAGCGCCTCGAACACCTTGGCGACGATGCCCTTGGCGTCGAGACCGGCGCGGCCGTACATCGCGGCCGGCGTGTCGTGGTCCTGGAACACGTCGGGCAGCACCATGGAGCGGAAGCGCACCATGCCGCTGTCGAGCGCACCCTGGTCGGTCAGGAACTGCGCGACATGCGAGCCGAAGCCGCCGACCGCGCCTTCCTCGATCGTGATCAGGATCTCGTGGTCGCGGGCGAGCTTGAGCACCAGCTCGGTGTCGAGCGGCTTCATGAAGCGCGCATCGGCAATGGTGGTGGACAGGCCGTGGGCGGCGAGCTCGTCGGCCGCCTTCTCGCATTCGGCCAGACGCGTGCCGAAGGAGAGCAGGGCGATCTTGCTGCCCTGGCGGATCACGCGGCCCTTGCCGATCTCGAGGGGAACGCCGACGTCGGGCATCTCGATGCCGCGGCCTTCGCCGCGCGGATAGCGTAGCGCGCTGGGGCGGTCGTTGATCGCGACCTGGGTTGCGACCATGTGGACCAAATCGGCTTCGTCGGCCGCGGCCATGATCACCATGTTCGGCAGACAGCCGAGATAGGCGTTGTCGAACGAGCCCGCATGCGTCGCGCCGTCGGCGCCGACGAGGCCGGCGCGGTCGATGGCGAAGCGGACAGGCAGGTTCTGGATCGCGACGTCATGCACGATCTGGTCGTAGCCGCGCTGGAGGAAGGTCGAGTAGATCGCGCAGAACGGCTTGTAGCCCTCGGTCGCAAGACCGGCGGCAAACGTCACCGCGTGCTGCTCGGCGATGCCGACGTCGAAGGTGCGGTCCGGGAACGCCTTGTTGAAGATGTCGACGCCGGTGCCGGACGGCATCGCCGCCGTGATGGCGACGATCTTGTCGTCCTTCTCGGCTTCCTTGACGAGGCTCTGGCCGAACACGTTCTGGTAGGCCGGCGCGTTCGGCTTGGCCTTGGCCTGGGTGCCGGTGGCGACGTCGAACTTGACGACGGCATGGTACTTGTCGGCGGAGGCTTCCGCCGGACCGTAGCCCTTGCCCTTCTGCGTCACGACGTGGACCAGGATCGGGCCGGTCTCCATGTCGCGGACGTTCTTCAGAACGGGCAGGAGGTGATCGAGATTATGGCCGTCGATCGGGCCGACGTAATAGAAGCCGAGCTCCTCGAACAGCGTGCCGCCATCCATCATGAAGCCGCGGGAATATTCCTCGACGCGGTTGGCGCGGTTGGCGAGGATCTTCGGCAGGCGCTTGTTGATCTGCTTGGCCGCCTCGCGCAGCGTGCGGTAGGTCTTGCCGGAATAGAGTCGCGACAGATAGGCGCTCATGGCGCCGACCGGCGGCGCGATCGACATGTCGTTGTCGTTGAGGATGACGATCAGGCGCGAATTCATCGCACCCGCATTGTTCATGGCCTCATAGGCCATGCCCGCTGACATCGCGCCGTCACCGATCACGGCGATAACGTTGTTCTTGCCGCCGGAGAGGTCGCGCGCGACCGCCATGCCGAGGCCGGCGGAGATCGAGGTCGAGGAATGCGCGGCGCCGAACGGATCGTAGTCGCTCTCGCTGCGCTTGGTGAAGCCGGACAGGCCGCCGCCGGTGCGCAGCGTGCGGATGCGGTCGCGCCGGCCGGTGAGGATCTTGTGCGGATAGGCCTGATGGCCGACGTCCCAGATCAGCCGGTCGCGCGGCGTATCGAAGACGTAATGGATCGCGGTGGTGAGCTCGACTACGCCGAGGCCCGCGCCGAAGTGACCGCCGGTCACCGAGACGGCATCGATGGTCTCCTGACGCAGCTCGTCGGCGACCTGGCGAACCTGCTCGACCTTGAGCTTGCGCAGGTCGTCCGGCGTCCGGATGGTGTCGAGAAGCGGCGTTTTACTGTATGCGTTCACGGCGATTTCCAATTTGTCAGCGCCGGAAGGTCATTCCGGTGCGCGATGGGTTTGCACAATATCGGCGCAGCGCGAGTCCTTAAACCGCCGGAGCCACCTGCATGGGGCAGAGCCCCGTCTTCAAGCTTAGGTGAGCTTAGGTGCGCTCCGGTTCAGTCTCTGTGATCCCTGTCACTCAGATCGGCTTCGTCCGTCCCAGCCAATTTCATCAGCAGTTTGAAGCGCTTGTCGTCGGTAATCGGTGCCCACGCAAGGCTAGCAAAAAGCCACACTCCGCGCAGCTTTACACCAAACCTTGGGCCAAAGCCAACCCGCCCGACCGATTACGGGCATGCAGGTGCAACCCCCGGGCCAATTTGGTTAACCCTGGCGCGCGGGGGGAGGTTCCGGTCCTGCCCGGTTCCGCGGCAGGCTTTTGGGCGAGTGCGAGGCTGTTTGGGGCCGATTTGCGCAGCCGGGACGCTCTTCGATGCGAATCGTGACCGCGCCAATCACGCGGCGTCGCGTATTCCAGCGCGTGGAACCCGACACGACCATGAAAAATTGCGGCCGGCCACTGCCTGAAATGGGCGACTCCGACGCCCGGCCTTATTGCACGTCGAGCGGCGCGGTGCCGGTGGCCTGGCCGGTGGCATCGGTGGTGATCTTGTCGACGCGCGCTTCGGCCTGGCGCAGCAGCTCCTCGCAGCGGCGCTTCAGCGCCTCGCCGCGCTCGTAGATCGTCACGGATTCCTCGAGTGGCACCTTGCCGTCCTCGAGCCGCTTCACGATCGTCTCGAGTTCCTCGATGGCGCGTTCGAAGCTGAGCCTGGAGACGTCGATTTGGGTATTTTCGGCCATATAAGTTTCCGATTGCCCGATTCGCTTCTCTTGCAGAGAAAGCAGGGTTTTGCGGGCGTAATGTGGCGGTGTCGTCAGGCGCCCATCAGGGCGCCGACATGCGCCGTAACTGATTCTTTCAATCCTTGCAGATCATAGCCGCCCTCGAGCACCGAAACAATTCGGCCCGCTGCGGTCTTGTCGGCGAGATCCATCAGCTTGCGCGTCACCCAGGTGTAGTCCTCCGCGCGCAAATTCAGCGAGGCCAGCGGATCGCGGTAATGCGCGTCGAAGCCCGCGGAGATGACCAGCAGCTCGGGGCTGAATTTCGTCAGTTGCGGCAGGATCAAATTCTCGAACGCGATGCGGAATTCGGGGCCGCCGTCTTCGGAGGCGAGCGGCGCATTGACGATGGTGTCGTGGTCGCCGCGCTCGCCCCGCGCACCGGTGCCGGGGAACAGCGGCATCTGATGCGTCGAGCAATACATCACGGTCGGGTCCGACCAGAAGATGTCCTGGGTGCCGTTGCCGTGATGCACGTCGAAATCGACGATCCCGACGCGCTCGATGCCGTATTTGCGTTGCGCGTGCCGCGCCGCGATCGCGACATTGTCGAAGAAGCAGAAGCCCATCGGCTTGCCGATCTCGGCGTGATGTCCGGGCGGGCGCACCGCGACGAAGGCGTTGCGGTGCTCGCCCGCCATCACCGCTTCGGTCGCCGCGACGGCGCCGCCGACGCCGCGCATCACCGCTTCCCAGGTGCCCGGCGACATCGAGGTGTCGCCGTCGATATAGACCTGGCCGCTGGTCGGCGCGATGTGGCGCAGCTCGGTAACGTAATGCTCGTTGTGGCAGAGCGTGACGAGGTCGAGATCGCCCTCCGGCGCCTGGTCGCGCACCAGGTACTGGAAGCGCTCCTGCGACAGCGCTTCCTCCACCGCGCGCAGGCGGTCCGGCCGCTCGGGATGTCCCGGCGGCGTGACGTGGTCGAGGCAGGCCTTGTGGGAGAGGAGAAGCGTGCTCATCAGGTCGGGCTCATGGGATGCGGGCTCTTGACGTCGCTTGGCGCATCCGGCGCCAAAACGCAACGCAAAACGCAATCTATGCGTTCGGCCGGGAATGGCAAACGGTGGTTCCGTTCCGGCCCGGTTGATCCAGATCAATTCGAGCGAAGGATGCGGCTGAGCGGCAGGGGGCCGATCGGTCCGTGCGCTTTGAAGAATGCAAACAGCGCGTCCGCATCGTAGCCGCCATATTGCGGCGAAGCACCTTGCTTGGCGGCCGTGAAGCCGTCGCCGCCGACGGCGAGGTAGTCGTTGAGCGTGACGCGGTAGCCGCTTGCCGGCTCGAGCGGCTTGCCGTCGAGCGTCATCGTCTCGGTCACGACGCGCTCGCCGAACGGCTTCGCCGCGTCCCAGGTATAACTGAACCCGTTCGACACCTGGAGGATTCGCGGCCGTTTCGGATCGAGCCATTGCTGCTCGAGCATGTCCTTGAGCTGGGCGCCGGTGAGCGTCATGGTGACGAGGCGGTTGCGGAACGGCTGGCTCGCGAACAGGTCGCCAAAGGACACCGCGCCGTTCTCCTTCGGAGCGATGTCGGTGCGGATGCCGCCGGGATTGGTGAGCGCGATCACCGCGCCGCCGTCCTTCGCGGCCTTCGTCGCGGCGAGCTGCGCGTCCGCGATGACGTCACCGAGCGCGCTCTCGCCGGCCTCGTTCGGCACGCGCGACAGCGTCTGCGTCACCGATCCGGCCGGGCGATTGGCGATCGGGGCGGCGAGCTTGTCATAGGCCTCGATCAGCGCGGTCTGCTCGGGGTCCGTGGCCAGCGAGGCATTCGCCACGATGACGTTCTCGGCGTTGGCGCTGACGATGTCGCGCGTGGCCGGATCGAGCTTGAGATCGATCGCGGTGACCAGCGTGCCGTATTTGTCGCCGCTGGTGACGAGCCGTCCGTCGATGTCGCAGACATAGGCGCGATGGGTGTGGCCGCTGACGACGACGTCGACGGCGCGGTCGAACTTTTTCACGATATCGACGATCGGCCCCGTAATGGCCGGGCATTCATTGTAGTCGCCGGCAGGCTCGCCGCCCTGGTGGATCAGCACCACGATCGCCTCGACGCCGCGCGCCTTCAGTTGCGGCACGAGCGCGTTCACAGTCTCGGCTTCGTCGCGGAATTCGAGGCCGGCGATGCCCGCCGGCGAGACGATGCCCGCGGTTTCCTTCAAGGCGAGGCCGATGAAGGCTATGGGGATGCCGTCGAACTCCCGGATCTCGTAGGGCGGCAGCACGCTCTTGCCGGTCGTGGTCTCGATGGTGGAGGCCGCGAGGTAGTGGAATTTCGCGCCGGTGAAGGGATGCGGCCCCTGGCAGCCGTCGACCGGATGGCAGCCGCCGTTCTGCATCCTGAGCAGCTCGGTCTTGCCCTCGTCGAATTCGTGATTGCCGACCGAGGTGATCGCAAGCCCCATCATCGACAGCGACTCGATCGAGGGCTCGTCGTGAAACATCGCCGACAGGAACGGGCTCGCCCCGATCAGGTCACCGGCGGCGACGAAGATCGTGTTCCTGTGCCCTTCGCGCAATTGCCTGACCAGCGTGGCCATGTATTCGGCCCCGCCGGCCGCCACCATCACCTTCTTGGCCTTGTCCTCGGGATCGCCGATGCGGATGCCGCCCGGCGGCGGCCGCAAATTGCCGTGGAAATCGTTGATCGCGAGGATGCGCAGCTCGACCGGCGCGGCGGTCTGGGCCGACGCGGGGAGGGCGGAGGCGAGCGCGAGGGCAGCAAGGATGGGGCGGGAGATGTATCGCATGGAACAAGATTAGTGGTTTCGCACGAAGATTTCACGAAGCTTCTCGCCGTCATTCCGGGTTCGCGACTCCGTCGCGCCCCGGAATGACGATCGTGGGTGTCTAGCGCCTCTTCCTGTTCGCGAACGCATTGAACGCGGCGGTCGCTTCGTCCGACTTCAGCCGCTCGCCGAACAGATGGCTTTCCTGGTCGATGCGGCGGGTGAGCTCTTCCGGCGCGGCGCGCAGCAATTTGCGCGAGATCGCAACCGCCTCGGCCGGAATCTTGCAGATCTCGCGCGCCACCTTGCGGGCTTCGACCTCGGTATGTCCAGGCGAGACCACGGTGTTGACGAAGCCCGCGGCGTGCGCCTCCGCCGCGGTGAAGGTCCGTCCCATCACCAGCATCGCAAAGGCGCGCTGGTAGCCCATCGTGTTCGGCATCAGCAGGCTGGAAGCGCCGACCGGCACCAGCCCGAGATGGATATAGGGCGCGGAAAAGGTCGCCGCGGTCGATGCCAGCACATAGTCGCAGTGGAACAGCATCACGGTGCCCATGCCGATCGACGCGCCGTCCACGGCCGCGATGATCGGCTTGACGTTGAGGGCGAGCGAGTAGAGGAAGCGCGCGCCGTCCGTCAGCGTCTCGGAGCTCGCCCCGCCGGCCTGCATGAAATCGTCGATGTCGTCGCCGGCGGTGAATACGCCGGAACCGCCGGTGATGATCATGCAGCGAATGTCGGGATTGTTCTGTGCGGTGTCGATCGCACGGCTCATCTCGCGATACATGTCCTGCGTGATTGCGTTTTTCTTGCTCGGCCGGCGCAGGGTGATCACGCGCGTTGCGCGCTCTTCGGTGACGACGATATTGCCGTTCGACATGAGAGCCCCCCTGCGGTCGCCGCGGCGCTTGCCGGTGGCGTGTCTCGCTTGCTTCAGCCTACATCATCCCACGGGCGTGCCAATCCGCCCGCTCGACCTTTTCGACGGGAATCCCCGTGAGCCCGGCCACGGCGCTCGTGCCATCGCTGCATCGTCCGGGAACTGCACTGCAATGGATCGCGCGACCACATGACCTTACATGCTGTTGCGCGTTGCAACAATCGGCTACAATGTTTCAATTGAAAAACCGGTGGTTGTACGGCACGATGTCCCGTCTCGTTCCATTTGGTCGATTGCGTGATTGATGATTGCCGCAACGGACGTTGACGAATCCTCGCTGCATTATCGCGGTTGGCGCGTGGTGCTGGCCTGTTTCCTGATGGCCTTCTTCATGTTCGGCTTCGGCCTCTACGGCCAGGGCGTCTATCTCGCGGAACTCCAGCGCACGCATGGCTGGCCGGGCACGCTGGTCTCCGCCGCCAGCACGTTCTCGTTTCTGCTGACCTCCGTCCTCGTCATCTTCACCGACAATCTCCTGGCGCGCATCGGGCTGCGATCGCTGATCCTGTGCGGTTTGTCGGCGCTCGGCGCCTCGACCGTGCTGCTGGCACTGATGCAGACGCCCTGGCAGCTCTATCTCGCCTACGCGCTGATGTCGGTCGGCTGGACCGGCATGGGCACCGTCGTGATCGCAACCGTGCTGAATTCCTGGTTCGAACGGCGTCGCGGGCTCGCGCTCAGCCTCGCCTTCAACGGCGCGACCTGCGGCGGCATCGTCCTCGTTCCGCTGCTGCTGACGCTGACCGGCAGCATCGGCTTCCGCTCCGCCATGCTTGCCGCGACGATGGCGATGGTGGTGCTGGTGTTGCCGGTGGTCGTGATCTTCACCGGCTGGCCGGCCGAGATGCCGCTGGCATCGGGCGGACGTCCGTCCGGCGGCGGCACGGCCGCGCCGGCCGTTCACTCGCGCAAGGCGCTGCTCGCCAATGCAGCGTTCTGGACCATGGTGCTGCCGATCGCGATCGCGCTGATGGCGCAGATGGGATTCATCATCCACCAGGTGACGTTTCTCGAGCCGCTCGTCGGCCGCTACGCCGCCGGCCTCGCGGTCACCATCATGGCGGCGATGGCCGTGGTCGGCCGCCTGTCGCTCGGCCTGTTCGTCGACCGGCTCGATCCGCGGCTTGCCTGCGCGGCCTCGATGACGAGCCAGGCTGCGGCGCTGTTCGTTCTCGTGCAGAGCACGAGCCCGACGGTGCTGCTGGTGTGCTGCGCCGTCTACGGCTTTTCGATCGGCAACATGATCACGTTCCCGCCTTTGATCATCCAGCGCGAGATCGGTGCCAGCGCCTTCGCCGCCGCGATGGGATTGGGGACCTCGATCAGCGGCATCGTCAGCGCCTTCGGCCCCGGCATCGTCGGCCTCGTGCACAGCCTGACCGGCAACTACACGACGGCGTTCGCGCTGTGCGTCGTGCTCGATCTCGTCGCGGCGTCGACCGTGCTGTGGCGGCCGGGGCGAAACGGAGCGTGCGTAACGGGATGAGTTGGCTCGGAGCACGCAATATTCTAGGTGTCGTCCCGGCGAAGGCCGGGACCCATACCGCGTGATCCATCGACAGTGTCTGGATCGCAGTACCGCGGTAAGACCGCTTAACTGCCAATCTTCGCCAAACTGCTCCCTGTGGTTATGGGTCCCGGCCTTCGCCGGGACGACACCGAATGTTTGGCAGGCATTGCCCCACCTACCCCAGCAACACCGCATCCGCCGCCGCGACCGACTCCGCGCTCTCCGTCACCGTCCGCTCCAGCGCGCCAGCCTGCACCGTGATGTTCTCGGCGAAGAAGCGCGCAAGCGAGACGTAACGCGGCGCGTCCGTATTGCCGTCGGCTTTCGCGGCGAGCGCCTCGGACGCCAGCATGCAGCCGCCGAGCGTGGCGCCGAACTGCTGGAGATAGGGCGTGGCGCCTGCGAGCGCCTCGTTCGGCGCGGACGCAACCCGCTCCAGAAGCCACTTGCTGGTGCGGGTCAGCGCCTCCAGCGCCTCGCGCAGCTTTGTGCCGGTGGTGCCGAAGGCGGGATCGTTGGAGGCTTCGACCTGTTTGACGATGCCGGAAAGCTCCGACACCAGCGCCCACACCGCAGCGCCGCCGTTGGCCGCGAGCTTGCGCGTCACAAGGTCGATCGCCTGGATGCCGTTGGTGCCCTCGTAGATCGTGGTGATGCGGGCGTCACGATAGTGCTGCGCCGCGCCGGTCTCCTCGATGAAGCCCATGCCGCCATGCACCTGCACGCCGAGATAGGCGACCTCGTTGCCGACATCGGTGGAATAGGCCTTTGCCAGCGGCGTCAGCAGCGCGGCGCGCGCGGCGGCGTCTGCCCGCACCTTGGCGTCGCTGGCGCGCGTGGAGACGTCGAGCGCGACCGCGGTCGCATAGCAGATGGTGCGCGCCGCGGCGGTCTGCGCCCGCATCCGCATCAGCATGCGCTTGATGTCGGGATGCACGAAGATCGCGTCCGAGCCGTCGCCCTTGCTGCCGACGGCGCGGCCCTGCTTGCGCTCCTGCGCGTAGGCGAGGGCCTGCTGATAGGCACGGTCGGCGACGCCGACGCCTTCGAGGCCGACGCCGAGGCGGGCCTGGTTCATCATCGTGAACATGCAGCGCATGCCCTGGTTCTCTTCCCCGATCAGGAAGCCGATCGCGCCGCCATGATCGCCCATGGTCATGGTGCAGGTGGGGGAGGCGTGCATGCCGAGCTTGTGCTCGACGCCAGAGGCAAAAATGTCATTGCGCGCGCCGAGCGAGCCGTCTGCATTGACCATGAACTTCGGCACCAGGAACAGCGAGATCCCCTTGGTGCCGGCCGGCGCGTCCGGCAGGCGGGCCAGCACGAAATGCACGATGTTGTCGGTCATGTCGTGCTCGCCATAGGTGATGAAGATCTTCGTCCCCTTGATGCGATAGGTGCCGTCGCCTTCACGCTCCGCGCGGGTGCGCAGCGCGCCGACGTCGGAGCCGGCCTGCGACTCGGTGAGCTGCATCGTGCCGGTCCATTCGCCGGTGACGAGCTTCTCGAGATAGACGGTCTTGAGTTCGTCGCTGCCATGCGCATCCAGCGCCTCGATCGCCGAGGCCGTCAGCAGCGGGCAGAGCCCGAACGCGAGGTTGGAGGCGCTCCAGATCTCGGTGCAGGCGGCGTTGATCGCGATCGGCAGGCCCTGGCCGCCGAAATCCTCCGGCCCGGACACCGCGTTCCAGCCGCCGTCGGTCCAGCGCTTGTAGGCGTCCGGCCAGCCCGGTGCGGTCGTGACCTTGCCGTCGGCGAGCTTGATGCCGTGCTCGTCGCCGACGCTGTTGAGCGGCGCCAGCACCTCCGAAGCGAACTTGCCGGCTTCCTCCAGCACGGCCGTGACGATCTCGGTGTCGAAATCGCCGTAATGGCCGGCCTCCACGGCGGCCTTCAGGCCCGCGCCATGGTTGAGCGACAACAGCATGTCAGAGATTGGCGCGCGGTAGGTCATGGCTTGCTCCCGTGGACAGGTTTGGCGCCGTATTCCCATGAAACGCCGGAGGTCTCAACTGCCGGGGCGGCCGGTCGCTACCGGAACAGACCGGAGGTCGGACCCATATTAGAGTGTGCCACGGTCAGCCCCGAGACGGTGGTATTTTGCCCCGCCAGGCGGTTGAAATGCCGCGCCGCTCCCTATAGACCGGCTGCGACTGGACGGAATCTGCGGTAGCCGGTTTTCCGCCGTTCCGTCAGTGGCCTGTTGGGGCGTAGCCAAGCGGTAAGGCAGCGGATTTTGATTCCGCCATTCGGAGGTTCGATCCCTCCCGCCCCAGCCAGGGATCGTCCGGTCCGCGAGACGACGGGATCGCGCCCTGCAGCTCCCGGTGCTTACTCGGTCGCTTCCATGTGGTTTCGGTCCACGACCCCCAGCGTCCGCAGCACCATGCCGTCGACAATCGCCGTCGACTCGCTTGGACGCAAATAGATCGCCGTGGACTTGAGCAGCCATGGCAACACCGCCTGCTCGAGCCGCTCCTCATAGGCGTGGCGCATCATGTCAAATGCCTGCAGGCCGGGGCCCGCCAGGATGACATGGTGTGGGCGCAGCACCGATATCGTTGCGGCGACCGCCTCTGCAAGCGCGCGGCCTGCCTGCTGGAACAGGTGTTCGAAACGGGGATCCCCGCCCAGTGCTCGCTCGCGCAGCAGCGCCATCTGCGCCTCGGACGGCTGCTGCGAGTCCGCCGGCGGCAGGTCGAGAAAGGTGCGGGCGTCGCGGTAGAGCGCATAGTCGGCAAGATAAGCCTCGATGCAGCCGCGCTGGCCGCAGCGGCATTGCGGACCGTCCGGGGCCAGCTTGACATGGCCGATCTCGCTGCCGGCGCCCCAGCGCGCCTCGCCGTCGACGACGACGCCCATCCCGATGCCGTGACCGACCATGATCGTGGCTGAGAGGCCCTGCGCCAGCGCCGGTTCAGTGGCTGTGAGGGCCAGGGCAACTGCAACAGCGTCGTTCGCCATCACGACCTCGACGCCGAACGCCTGACGTAGCGGCGTCGCCAGATCGACGTCGTTGATCGACAGCGCCGGACTCCACAGAGTCCGGCCGGTGTCGGCGTTCACGATGCCCTGGAGCGCAATCCCGATTCCCAACAGCTGATGGCGCGGCGTCGCCGTCGCTTCAAGCATCGCATTGATCTGCGCGATCATGAGATCGCACAACGCGCCTGCGTCGAGCGCGCGCGTCGGGAGCGCAAGTCGCGACTGCGCCAGGCCAGAGCCCCTGAAATCCGCAATCAGCGTCTCAATCAGGTTCATGCGCACAGAGATTGCGATGATGCGCCCGAACTCCGGGTTCAGGGTCAGCAGCACGGCCGGCCGGCCGCGGCGACGGCCGTTCAGCGCGTCCGCATCCTCTTCGTCGGTATYGTCGGACCACGAGGTTGCCGCAGTCTCGGTCTCGCACAGCAGCTCTTCCGCGATCAGTCTCGATGTCAGGCCCGAAATGGCGGGGAAGCTCAGTCCCGTGCTCCGGGCGAGCTCGACACGCGGCAGCGGCCCCTGACGTCGCAAGACTTCGACGAGGCGGCCGCGGTTCGATCCGCGCGCCATGCTTGAAACGCGTCTCGGCTGCTCAGTTTGGTCAACCATACTGTCCCTTTAATTCAGATGGTGAAATTAATAATGGCCCGCGGCCAAGAGTGTGATCGAAAAAGCACATCGGAGGGCTCTCGCAGCGAGCCGTATTTACTATCATCATACCTTGTGTACTATTTAAGCTTGAAGAAGGTGCAAGTACATCCCGAATCGGATGATTGGCTCTGCGACATTTCTTCGCTGTGTAAATAAAATAAGGGCGCAAAAGCGCCGTGAAGCCCTCATGCGAGGGCGACCAAGGGAGGTGCAGATGAACGGATCAGTGACGAAATTGATGGTGCCGCTGCTCGCGACCGCCGCCGCGCTGGCGATGGCCACGGGGATGGCGCAGGCCCAGCAGAAAAAGACCATCGCGCTGGTGACCAATGTCGCGGCCGACTTCTGGACCATCGCCGGCCGCGGGCTCGAGAAGGCGCAGAAGGAGCACCCGGACTACAATATCGAATTGATCGTCACCAATGAAGGAACGGCGGCGGGCCAGCGGCGCGAGCTGGACGACCTGCTGGTGCGCGGCGTTGCCGGCATCTCCATCTCGGTCGACGATGCGGCGCATGCCACCGAACAGCTCAACAAGGTTGCGGCCAAGACCGTGTTGATCACGACGGATAGCGACGCGCCGCAGAGCAATCGTCTCGCCTATATCGGCACCGACAACGTCGCGGCCGGGCGGCAAGCAGGCGAGGAGATCAAGAAGGCGTTGCCGAACGGCGGCAAGATCGCGCTGTTTGTCGGCACGATGGATGCGGACAACGCCCGCGAGCGGGTGCAGGGTATCAAGGAAGCGATCGCCGGCACCAAGGTCGAGCTGGTCGACGTGTTCACCGACCAGGTGGACTTCGCCAAGGCCAAGGCGAATATGGAGAACGTGCTGGTCAAATATCCCGACATTGCACTGCTGTCCGGCCTTTGGAGCTACGAGACACCGCTGATCTATGACGCGGTCAAGGCGGCGGGCAAGGCCGGCAAGGTGAAGATCGTCGGCTTCGACGAGGACCAGCGCACGCTGCGCGGCGTTTCCGACGGCACGATCGAGTCGACCGTGGTGCAGCAGCCCTACGAGTTCGGCTATCTCTCCGCCACCAACATCATCAAGACGCTGAACGGCGACAAGTCCTGGATCCCGGCGGACGGCAAGCTGATCGTCCCGACCAAGGTGATCAGCAAGTCCAACGTCGGGGACTTCACCGCAAATCTGAAGGTCCTGCTGAAGAAGTGACTGTCAGCGGCTTTCGACGCCCGGCTGCCGCAGCCGCCGGGCGTCGTGCGGGAGGAAGTGGATGGCGGAAACCCTGTTCGAGCTCGCCGGGATCAGCAAGTCCTATCCCGGGGTCATGGCCCTCGACGATGTCAGCCTGCGCGTGTGCCGCGGCGAAGTATTGGGCCTGATCGGTGAGAACGGCGCCGGCAAGTCGACGCTGATGCGCGTGCTGGGCGGCGTGATCGCGCCGAGCGAGGGCGTGATCCGCATCGGCGGCAACGACCATGCCCGGATGACGGTGAGCGAGGCGACCAAGGCCGGCATCGCCTTCGTGCATCAGGAGCTGAACCTGTTCGAAAATCTCGACGTCGCCGCGAACGTCTTCATCGGACGCGAGCAGCTTGTCGGCGGCCCGCTGAAGCTGGTGGACAATGCGCAGATGCGCGCCCGCGTGAGGCCGCTGCTGGAGCGGCTGGGCGCCGAGTTCACCCCGGACACGCTGGTCGACGATTTGTCCATCGCCGAGCGCCAGATGGTGGAGATCGCCAAGGCGCTCTCGATCGACGCCCGCGTGATCATCATGGACGAGCCGACCTCCAGCCTGACAATTTCGGAGACTGAACGGCTGCTGGAGGTGATTGCCGATCTGAAGGCGCACGGCATCGCGGTGATCTATATCTCTCACCGGCTCGGCGAGATCATGACCTGCGCCGACCGCGTCGTGGTGCTGCGCGACGGGCGCACGGTTGGGGAGCTGGCGCGGGACGAGCTAAGCCACGCCGCAATGATCCGGCTGATGATCGGCCGCGACCTGAAAGCGCTGCATACGCCGCCGAAACGGCCGTCGCAGCCGGGCGGCTGCGACATCGTCGGCCTCGTGACATCGGCCTTTCCCGACCGGCGGATTGATCTATCCGTGCGGCATGGCGAGATTCTCGGCCTGGCGGGGCTCGTGGGCGCCGGCCGCACCTCTCTTGCCCGCACCGCCTTCGGCATCGACCCGCCGTTGGGTGGCGAGATCAGGATCGACAACGCACCGGTCGGTGTCGCATCGCCGCGCGACGCGATCAGGCAGGGGATCTATCTGGTGCCGGAGGATCGCAAGAAATCCGGGCTCGTGCTGGAGCTGCCGATCCGGGAGAACGTGACGCTGGCCAGCCTGCTGAATTATGCACGGATGTGGCTGGTCAACGGCGCGGCCGAGCGCAAGGTCGCGAAAGAGCAGGTGAGGCGCCTGTCCATCAAGGCGCCAGGCATCGATATGGAGGCCGTGACGCTCTCCGGCGGCAACCAGCAGAAAGTCGTGCTGGGCAAGTGGCTGTCCATGCGGCCGCGCGTGATGTTCTTCGACGAGCCGACCCGGGGAATCGACGTCGGGGCCAAGAGCGAGATTTACGCGCTGATGCGCGAGCTCGCCGACCAGGGCGTCGCGATCGTCATGATCTCCTCGGACATGGAGGAGGTCATCGGCGTCTCCGACCGCGTGGCGGTGATGCACGAAGGACATGTCAGCGGCGTGCTCGAGCGCCCGCAGTTCAGCGAATACAACGTGTTGCGGCTGGCGATGGGCCAAGCGCTGGAAACCGTGGAAGCCGCCGCGCCATGATCAAGAAGGAGCTCGGCCTCGCACTGCTGCTGGTGGTGATCTCCGTCATCACGGGTGCGATCAATCCAGCCTTCCTGTCGCTGGTGAACCTGCTGAACATGGCCAATCTGATCGGCCTGTTCGGTGTGTTCGCGCTTGGCGAGGGGCTCGTGATCATCACCGGAGGCATCGACCTTTCGCTTGGCTCGATGTTCGCGCTGCTCGGCGTCGTTTTCATCGACCTTCTGACGACCTATCAGGTTCCCTGGCCTTTCGCGCTCCTCGCCGTGCTGCTGGGCGGGCTGGCGCTGGGCGGCATCCAGGGTTTTCTGGTCACCCGGCTGAAGATGCAGCCCTTCATCGTGACGCTGTGCGGATTGCTGATCTACCGCGGCGCTGCCCGCTACTATACGTCCGATTCAACGCGCGGCTTCGGCTACGGTGACGAGGCCGCGACACTGAGCAACATCGCCTCCGGCAATGTTGCGGGTGTCCCGAACACCTTCATTCTCCTGATCATCCTGGCGCTGATCCTCGGCGTGCTGCTGCACCGCTCGGTCTACGGGCGCTGGCTCTATGCTGTCGGCAAGAACGAGGAGGCGGCGCGCTTCTCGGGCATCAGCACAAATCTCGTGATCGCAACCGCCTATATCATCAGCGGCGGGCTCGCCGGAGTTTCAACGGTCCTGTTCGTGTTCTACACGAACTCGGTTTCCCCGAGCTCCTTCGGCAATTTTTACGAGCTCTACGCGATCGCGGCTGCCGTCCTGGGCGGGTGCAGCCTGCGCGGCGGCGAGGGCTCCATTCTCGGTATCGTGCTCGGGACCGCGCTGCTGCAGGTGCTGCAGAATCTCGTGAACATCCTGGGCATCCCCAATTCGCTGAACTTCGCGGTGATGGGGACGGTCATTCTGATCGGCGTGTTGGCGGATCATCAACTACAGGCCCGTCGGCGGCGCAAGCTGGCGTTGGCCGGCCTCGTCCGCACGGCGCCGAAATCGACACTGGTGCAGGGACAAGGCGCCTCACCGCGCGCCGCGGATGCATTGCCGGCGAGAACGGGTGATCAGGCATGACAGATCCACGCTCCAGTCGAAAGGCCGCTTCGGCGGCCGCTGGGGAGGGAGCGCGTTCCAGGCTCGAGGGCTTTGGACAGGGACGTGACGTAAGAACAAGCAAAGCCGGGGACGGCGGGAGGACGAGTAAAATGTTGCGCAGGTTTGTAGACACGGCACGCGTGTGCGGTGTGGGGATTGCATTGTCATCGCTGCTAGGCGGTGCAGTGCATGCGGCCGACTTTTCAACGAAAGCTGCTCCGGTTCCTTATGCTGAAGACGATTTCTGGACGAGACCGTATCTATTCGGCGATCTCGGCAGGACGCAGCTGAAGGAGCGGGGCATCGATCTGGGCCTGACGCTGGGTAACGAATCCGTCGGCAACGTCACGGGTGGAAGCAGGAACACCGCAGCCAACGCCGGTCAGCTGTGGTTTGGCGCGAAGCTCGACATGGGGAAGCTTGCCGGCATTCAGGGCGGCACCGTCGGTCTCACGCTGGTCGACCGCTTCGGCAAGAATCTGAATACCGAAGCGGACATTCCCGCCCTGCAACTGACCAACGAAGTGTTCGGCCGCGGCAATATTCTGCGCCTGACACAGCTCTACTACTCGCAGAAGCTCTTCGATGACCGCCTCGAACTCAAGGGCGGCCGTCTTCCCGTCGGCTCCGACTTCTTCTTCGGTCTGTGCGAGTTCATCAACCTGACCTTCTGCGGCGGCCAGCCCGGCAACATCCAGGGTGGCTACATCTACAACTGGCCGGTGAGCCAGTGGGCCGGTGTCGTCCACTACAAGCTGGCCCCGGAATTCACGATTTCGGTCGGCGTCTACGACGCCAATCCGAATTATCTGACGACGGACGACGCGACCACTTACTTCCTGCCGGGCATCCCCGCCTCGAGCCGCGCCAGTGGCGTGATGGTGCCGGTGGAGTTGGTGTGGGCGCCGAGCGGACCCTTGAACGGGACCTGGAGATTGGGCGGCTGGTACGACAGCGCGTCGACCATTGATGGTGGCCTTCCCGGTATCATCTCCACCATCCCCGGCACCGGCGGTGTCCCGGATCAGAATCTCGGGGATCAACGCGGCCGCTACGGCGTCTATGAGTCCATCCTTCAGCGTCTGACCGTTGACGGTCCCGGCGCGCAGGGTTGGTACACCTTCCTCAACACGACTGTCGCCGATCACCGGACGTCGTACCAGGACTATCAGATCGCCCTCGGCTTCCGGCATACCGGAACGTTCAGCTGGCGGCCCCAGGACGAAGTGGGCTTCGCGGTGGGCACGACCCACGTGAACTCGGCTGCCCTCAGCCCCAACGCCGGCGGCAACGAAGTTCCGATCGAAGTCTGGTATGGATGGCAGGCGACCGGCTGGTTGAACCTCAAGTTCGACGCACAGTATGTGATCAATCCCGGCGGGCGCGGCTATAACGCCGTGGGCGTGAAGACCGACAACGCCGTGGTTCTTGGATTGCGCACCGAGGTCCACTTCTGATGTGACGGTCAACTCCGATGCGAAAAGGGGCATGCCCGTCGACGGGCATGCCGAGAAGTCCCATCGGAGCGCACGCAACATGCGGTCCCCTCAGCGGCGCCGCCTCGCAAGGAGCCGCGCCGGGCGGCCCACCGGATAGGGTCGCCTCAGGAATTCGTGGGGCTTCGGATCGCCGCGCCGGGATCGATCGTCGGCGATAGCTGACGGCGTTCGGCGGGGCGCGCGACCAGCAGATACAGAATCAGGGCGAGAAGCGAGGATGCCGCCATCACGGCCGTCATCGACAGCGCCGTTCGTCCGTCGAAGCGAACCGCGACCAGCCCGCTCGATATCGCGCCTGCGGTCAGCTGGATGCTTCCGGCGGCGGCGCTGACGGCGCCCGCGATCTCCGGAAGACGCTGCATGGTCGCACTCATCACGTTCGGCACGCTGAGCCCGAAGCCGAATGCCACCATCATCAGGAGCACGACCACGAACGAAGTGGGCATCCAGCCGGCCAATGTCATCGCGAGCAGGGCGATGCTGGCCGTGGCCGACAGCGTCAGCCCGGTTGCGAGCGTGCGCGCCGACGATATTCCGCGCCGGCCAAGCTGACCGTCGAGAAAGGCGCCGGCCATGACCGCCCCCGAGCAGGCGCTGAAGATCAGGCCGTATTGTTCGGGGCGCAGCCCGACGGCGCCAACGAAGAACAGCGAGGCGCCGGTGACGTAAGCAAACACCGTCGCACCGCCTGCGGCGCCGACCAGGATGTAGGCGAACGAAACCGGATGGGTCACGACCCGGCGATAGCTGTCGATCGCGTCCGAAAGTGCCAGGCGACTGGAGCGCTCCGTCGTCGCGCTCTCGGCGAAGCGAAACAGGACCACCACCAGCAGCATGAGACCGATTCCCGCCTGGGCCGCATAGATCGATCGCCAGCCGGCGACCGCCAGCAGGGCGGCGCCGGCCGTCGGTGCGATCACGGTCGCGACGTTGACCGCGACCATGACGTTGGCGATCTTGCCGCGCGCGGCGTTGCCGTCGAAGAGATCGCGAATGATGGCAAAGGTCGTCGCCGTTGCAGCGGCGCCGATGCCCTGAACGAAGCGGCACAGCAGCAGGACCGGTAGCGAGGAGGCCCTGGCGCAGCCAAGGCTCGCGGCAACGAACAGTGCGAGGCCGAAGGCCAGAATTGGCTTGCGGCCCAGCCGGTCGGAGACCGGCCCGTAAATCAGTGGCGCGGTGGCGAGGCTGAGCATGAAGGTGCTCATCGTCAGCCCGACATCCGAAGCACTCGTGCCGAGCGTGGCGCCGGTGGCAGCCAGCGCCGGCAGGTTGATGTCGATGCCGGAATAGGGCACGGCCGCGAGAAAGCCGAGCAGCAACGTGAACGCAAAGGAGTCTGGTTCGATCCGCATGGACGAGCATCCGGTGACATGTGATGAATTTTCGCGAAGCGATGGAGCGCGGTCGCCCCGCCCTCCATCGCTCCGTTCACAAGAGCGATCAGGCGCGCCGGCCGGCACGTCGCGCCTGGCTCGCTGCGGCCGCGCGGAGGCGCGACACGTCAGTCTCGTCGGTCACGAGTTCGCCGATGATCCGAAGAATCTCCGACCGCGTATCGATCTCGGCAAACTCGTCCGCGATCTGCGTTGCGCGGAATTGATAGCGCGGCTGGTCGAGCACCGTCCGCACCGCCTCGCGCAAGGCCTCCGGCGTCGGCTCGTTGGTGGCGAGGTTGATGCCGACGCCGGACCACGCGACCCGCGCGTTGACGTCGGCCTTGTCCTCGGTCAGTCCCGCGGTGACCAGCGGGATGCCGAAGCTCAAGGCCTGGTTCACACTGCCATAGCCGCCATTGGTGACGAGCACGTCGACGTTCGGCAGCAGCCATTCGAACGGCAGATAGCTGGCGATGCGTGCGTTCGACGGGACCTTGCCGGGGATGGCGTCGACCGGACGGCCGCCCGCGGTCGCGATCACCAGGATGTCGGGCTCGTCGGCAAGCGCCGCCAGCGTCGGGGCGACCAGCAGGTTGAAATTGTGATTGGCCACCGTTCCCTGCGTCACCAGAACGATCTTGCGTGTACCGTCGAGTTCTTCGGCCCAGGACGGCGGCGGGACCTGGTTGGCGATGATCGGAGGCGTGCCGACGAAATGCACGGAGGATGGGATCTCGCGCGGAAATTCGAAACTGGGCACCGACAATTGCAGATAGGCATCGCCGAGCGCGACCACGGAATGAAAAAGCGGCATCGCGATCGGTCCGACGCCGAAGGTCTTCAAGGCGCGGTTCAGGCGCAGCGACACCGGTTGATCGACCGCCGCATCATAGTCCCGCGCCAAGGCCGCATATTGATCGCGCTCCTGGTCGGTCTTTGCCGGCGGCAAGCCGAGGAAATTGGGCGCGCCGTCCTCGCGTGCCCAATGCAGAAACGAGGTCCCGCAGAGCGCGATGGGAGGCCGCTGCGAGCGCGGGCCGAGCAGCATCGGCAATACGCCGAACAGCATGTCGTCGGCGACGATGATGTCCGCGGGAAATTGCCGCAACGCTTGCATCAGCCCCTGGTGCTGACCGGGAATGGCGTCGACGAAGATGCGCTCGCAGGCAACGCGCAACCACTCCAGTCCCGGCGGAATGTCTTTCAGCTCGGGGACCACCGAGAGGATCTCGCGCAGGTCGAAGTCCACGCTTTCGGGCAGGGGAAAGAATTTGACGCCACTGGCTTCGACGCGGGCACGAAAAGCGGTACCCGTCAGGAAGGCGATCTCGTGGCCTTCCGTGCGCAGGATTTGCGTGATCGCCAGCAGCGGATTGAGATGGCCCGTCGCGGGTGTCGAAGCGATAAGTATCTTCATGGGAGTTGACCTCTTGATGATCGATACACGGTCGCCACAGGGCGGCCGGTCGAGTGAGCAGAGGCAATTGAAGGGATCGCCGTTACGCCAAGGCTTCCGATGGCCGCGAAATGGTTACGGCGGCAACGCATCGTGACGCTGCCAAGGCCGGTGACGCTGCGCCGCCGGCGACCGATTTGTCTTGGATTACATTTGTAACGCGGGCGACCCGCGGTGAAACCGCGCGGAAACGCCACCTTGCTAGTCCAGTGCATCGCCGCCTGGCGCGCGTCGCAGACATTTCAGCGTCGGCGCTGGCCGGAAGTGATTATTGACGACCGAGATGTCGCGCGACGTTGACAGCGCCCAAATCATTGAGGAGCGGAATGCAGAATATTGTCACCTTGATTGCGATGGTTTCTTTCATCGGGCTTCTGGTCTGGTTGGGCGTTCGCGCCTTCCGCGCGAAGCGTCCTCGGTTGAGATGGTGCGGGGTGGCGCTGGCGGCGATGCTGGCTGTCCCCGTGTCCGGCGTCAGCGCCTTGACCGTGGCGGGTATCGTCCGGCAACACGCGCGCTCCGCGCCGATCCCCGATGTGAAGGTTGAGGCGACATCGGATCAAATTGCCCGCGGCAAGGCGGTGGCCGACGGATTTTGCGCGGGTTGTCACTCCAAGACCGGGGTGCTGTCGGGCGGCGGCGACGTCGGCAAGGATCTCCCGGTTCCCATCGGCTCGTTCGTACCTGCCAATCTGACGCCGGCCGGGGCCCTGAAGCATTGGTCCGACGGCGAGATCTTTCGCGCCATTCGCAATGGCATCGACGCGCGGGGGCGATGGCTTGCGATCATGTCCTTTACCAATGCCGGCCGGCTCAGCGACGACGACACCAAGGCCGTGATCGCCTACATCCGCAGCTTGCCCGCGAGCGGCGAACAGACCCCGGATCCTCCGGATCGTTTCAGCCTGCTGGGTTTGGCGATGCTGGGCGCCGGACTGTTGCCGGACGCCAAGCCGGTCTTCACCGGTGTGATCATCGCGCCGCCGAAGGGGCCGACGGCGCGCTATGGCAGGTACCTGCTGTCCTACCAGGACTGCCGTGAATGTCACGGCGAGGACCTCGCCGGTGGAGTGCCCGGCCAATTGCCGCCGCTCGGACCCGACCTCGGTATCGTCAAGGATTGGAGCCAGGCGCAGTTCATCACCACCATGCGCACAGGTGTCGACCCGAACGGGCATCGGCTCGACGAGCAAATGCCGTGGCGGCCGATCGGGCGGATGGATGACGACGAGCTGGCCGCGATCTACCAGTACCTGGCGGCTCTGCCGCCTTCTTGACGACGCGGCGCAGTCCGCGGGAGCTGCGGCCTCGCCCGGCTTCGACGTCACGCGCGCATCGAATGCGCCGGAGCACGACGGCATCTGCAGTGAGTACGCAACCCCGCCATCAGTTTTGCGCAGCCGGTCGCAGTCGCTGAGCGATGCACAGCCAGCAAACCTGCTATCGCCTAAAAGTAGTAAGAGTTGGGATCACAATTATTCACGTATGCGACATCCCGCGGAATTGGCCGCAGAAATACCCCGTTGCGACGTCACCAAAATGTCGTGGCGGTCTCGGCGCGTGTCGAGCGCCTCGGGTGTTCCATAGTTTTTTCGAGCGATTCCAGTTTGGACGGAATCAATATCATTTCACCACAGCCGACGTTGACGTTCGCGGATCTCAAGTACAGCTCACAATCTTAAGTGCAGCTCGGTTGGCGACGGCGAGTTTTGAGAGTGCGGTATGCTTGCAGATATTGGCCACATCATCGTCGTCGATGACGATCCGACGTTGCGGCAAATGGTGATCAAGTACCTGGAGGAGCACAATGTCCCGAGCAGGGCGGCCTCCAACAGATCCGAGTTGAACCACTATCTGGAGGGTGGCCAGCCCAGCCTGATCATCCTCGATCTTCGGCTTGGTCAAGACGACGGTCTGGATCTGTTGAGGGAGATCCGTTCGCGTTCCGACGTGCCGGTCATCATCACGACCGGCCACCGCCCCGATGAGATCGATCGCATCGTCGGCCTCGAACTCGGCGCTGACGATTACATCATCAAGCCGTTTTCCCTGAGAGAACTGCTGGCGCGCGTCCGCGCGGTGTTGCGGCGGCAGGAGATGGGACGTGCTGCGCGCGCCCGCGATCCCGAACGTGGGGRCTATCGCTTCAGCGGCTGGAAGCTCGAACGCCGCAGCCGAAAGCTCACCGATCCCAATGAGACGCCGGTGCCGTTAAGCAAGGGAGAATACGCGTTGTTGCTGGCCTTTCTCGAGGCGCCGCAGCGTCCCCTGACCCGCGAGCATTTGCTGCAGGCGACCCGTATCCATGAAGATATTTTCGATCGCAGCATCGACGTTCAGGTGTTGCGGCTGCGGCGCAAGCTGGAGACCGATCCCAGCGCGCCGCGCGTCATTCAGACCGAGCGCGGCGTCGGCTATGTCTTCGCGGTTCCGGTCGATCCGTTCTAAAGGTGGCTGACGGATTGCAATTGTAGTCTTTTCGCCGGCTGCGGTGACCTCGGCGTAACAGCGGGCCCCCAGATTGCCTCCCACGAACAGCGTGTGGGAGATTTACGATGAAGAAGCATTCTCACAGTGTGAGCAGCGTTGCCTTGGCGGGTATGAAACGTGGCGGCCCGGGCTGGGTCGCGTGGTCCGATGGCGGCGGCATGGTTCGTTCGGGCCCTGCCTTCACCGCGAGGCATCGATTGCCCGATACCGGCTCGCGTCCGACCGAGCCGGTCGCCACGTCCTGGTGGGCGGTCTTTGGGTCTCTGATGGAAGGCTTTGCGCTTTACGGCGCGGCAATGCATCCGATCGCAGCCGCGCCGGTTCACGCGATGCTGGAGGCCGCGCGGGATTGCCAGCTATCCTCGGCCGGTCGTGAGCGGCCTGATCCGGCGCTGAAGAGCGGTCGCGATGAAGCTGATGACAATGGCAATGTCGTCAGGCTCGAGCGCGTCGGGTCACGCGATGCGCAGCCGGAACGAGGCTGGGACCGGCTGCACGCACTCGGTGAGACCCTTATGGCGCTGCCGGCGCACTGGCGCCGCGAGCGCGAGATCAACAGGGCCGTTGCGGCGCTGATGGAACTCGATGACCGGACATTGCGGGACCTTGGAATTGCCGGCCGGTCGGAAATCGAGCGAGTGGTGAGGTACTGTCGTGATTGCTGATGCAGTTTACCTTGCCTTGGTGGCGTGGGACCTCTGTCATGCCGCGGGCCGTTCGATCATCTCGACCGGCCTCCGGTCCCGCAGCATATGGCGGCCACGTTCGCGAAATCATCCAGCTTCGATCAAAACTCCTTGAGCAGACGCGACAATTTTCGCTTCAACCCCACATTGCTGGTCGTGCAGCAAATGGCCAGATTTCGCGGCGCTGGGCCAGGTGCCCGCCTTCTGCGTTGCTCGATCGTGATTGGCGCGCTGATCCTGTGCTGTCTGGAGGTCTCTCCGGCACCGTCGCAGCCGCCGGCAGCGCCTGCGTCGGTCCGCAAGGACGAGCCCATCACGCCTCTTCCGGCGGCTCCCGCCATCGATCCGCGGAAGGTCAAACTCGGAGAACGACTGTTCACCGATCGCAGGCTTTCGCAGGACAACTCACGCAGTTGCGCGTCCTGTCACGATATCGCGACCAACGGCGCGAGCCCGAAGCCGCATGATTTCGGTCTCGACGGTGTCGAGATTTCGCTCAATACGCTCACGGTCTTCAATTCGGCGCTCAGCTTTCGCTTCGGTTGGGAAGGGAAGTTCCGCACCGTCGAGGCCGATGTCAATGCGTCGCTGGAAAGCCCGCGCACCATGGGCAGCAGCGCGGACGAGATCGCGGAAAAGCTCGATGCCGATCCCGAAATGCGCAACGCATTCTTCGCGGCTTATGGCCGCGGTCCGGAGGGCGACGATGTCGTCGACGCGCTGGCAAATTTCGAACGCACGCTGGTCACGCCCGGCAGCAAGTTCGATCGCTGGTTGACAGGCGACGACGCGGCGTTGTCGGCCGACGAGCTGGACGGGTACCGGCTGTTCAAATCGCTGGGCTGTGTGTCATGTCACCAGGGCGTCAACGTCGGCGCCAATCTGTTCCAGCGCCACGGCATATTCCACCCTCTCGCGTCGCCCGAGCCCAGAATTCTGCGCGTGCCGAGCCTGCGCAACGTCGCGACGACGCCGCCGTATTTTCATGACGGCAGCGCGCCGACGCTCGATGATGCGGTTCGCAAGATGGCCTTTGCCCAATTGAACGCGACGCTGACGGACCAGCAGGCCAAGGCGATCGTCGCCTTTCTGAACAGCCTGACCGGCCTCTATCGCGGCGCGCCCGTCGGAGGTCCACCATGAAATTCGCGCCCGCTGCGATTGGGGTAATGGTCGTGCTGGCCCTGCTGACATGGCTTTTGCTGAACGGGCTGAACATCAATTCGGTACGTTATGACAGTCAGCTCCACGCGCTTGGAGACTTCACCCGGTTCGAACGCGGGATGACCAGGGAGGTGCTTACCGCGCGCGCCGGCCTGTCGCGCAACTATGACGGGCTGGTGCGGATGGCGGATGCCTATGACGATGCCCTGACGCGGCTGCGCGAAACGGCGGGTCTCAACGCCGAAGAAACCAGGGCTATCGACGTTCTGTCGGCGCGTGCCCGCCGGCAGGAGGCGCTGATCGAGCGGTTCAAGAGCAGTAACGCATTGCTGCAGAACTCCTTTGCCTATTTCGGTCTGTTCAGCGACAAGCTGGCCGATTCGGATCGCCGGCCGCTGGTCACGGCGGCCTCCGCCTTGGCGGCGGCCATGCTGCGCCTGACCCTCGATACGTCGGACGTCGCGGCCCGCCAGGTGCAGGATCGATTGGAAGAGTTGGCGGTCCTGCAACCGCCGCCGGAGGAGAAAGAGTCGGTCCACGCGCTTCTGACCCACGGGCAGATGCTGCATGACCTCCTGCCGGACATCGACAACATCCTGAAGGCGCTTGTCGCCGAATCGAACAACCGCGAGCAGGATGCCCTCCTGGCGTTGATCACGAAGCGCCAGCTCAATGCGCGGGCCTCGGYGCGCAGGGTCCGTCTGTTGCAGTTCGTGACGTCGCTGCTGCTGCTCTGCGGCATCGTCTATTTCGGATTGCTGTTGCGCAGGCGGGCCGTCGCGCTGCGCCGCCGCGCGGCCTTCGAGCACGTCATTGCCAATATCTCGATGCGGTTCATCAATTCGAACCGCGAGAGGATCGCCGGCGATGTCGAGAAGGCGCTGCAACAGCTCGCGGGATGCATCGGCGCCGATCGCGCCTATTTCGCTTACGCGACCGGCGCGTCGACGAGCTCCTATCGATGGGCCCGCGACGGCATCGAATTCGGGCCGGGCTGGCCTGAGCGCGCGCTGAGCGTCGCACCGCGATTTGACGGCGGCGAAGGCGGCATCATCTTTATCCCCAAGGTAAAGGCCTCGGATCCCGACGACAGCATGAACCTGCTGGAAGATGCCGGCGTGGGTGGCTGGCTTTGCATCACGGCGGTCTACGGACACCGCGATGCAATCCTCGGCTTCGATGCCGTGCCGGACGGCGCGCTCAAATACTGGTCCGAAGTCTCGCTGTTTCGCATGGCGTTCGACGCCATCGGCAACGCGATCCGCCGGGCGCGGCTCGAAGGCGAGAAGGCTCGCCTGCAGGCGAGCCTGCAACAGGCGCGTCGAATGGAGACCATCGGAACGTTTGCCAGCGGTATCGCCCACAACTTCAACAATATCGTCGGAGCGATCCTCGGCTACGCCGAGATAGCCGATGCACGGCTCCGGTCCGGAGGCCAGACGGCCGCCAGCCTCGCGGAGATCCGCCGCGCAGGCGAGCGGGCGCGCGAACTGGTCGAACAGATTCTCAGCTTCGGCCGCCACCGCGAGGGCATGCATGAGCGCGTCTGCGTCAAGACCCTGGTCGACGAAACCAGATCGCTGCTGGCCGCATCGTTACCTTCGCACGTCAAACTCGAGGTGAGGGAGGCGGCCGAAATGGCCACGGTGATGGGCGAGCCCGCCCAATTGCAGCAGGTGATCTTGAATCTGTGCAACAATGCGGCACAGGCGATGACCGAGCCGGGTCGCATCGAACTCCGCATCGAGGTGCGCGATCTTCTGCGGCCATTGCCGGTCGGACAAGGCGACGTCGGCCCCGGCCGCTTCACCGTCATTTCGGTCGCCGATCCGGGGCCGGGGATGGATGCGGCGACGCTGGAGCGGATCTTCGAGCCGTTCTTCACCACCCGCCCGGACGGCAACGGCGTCGGGCTCGCAACGGTTCGCGAGATCGTCGAGCAACATGGCGGCGCCGTCGGGGTGCAGAGCGAGCCGGATGTCGGTACGCGTTTCGACGTCTGGCTGCCAGCCGCCAAACCCGATGAGCCGGAGCCGGTTCAGCACGGCCCCGATCTGGCGTTCCGTGGCGCAGGCGAAACCGTGCTGGTGCTCGACACCGACCGCCGCCGTCTGCTGCGCCATGAGGAAATCCTTGCGGCGTTGGGTTATGAGCCGGTTGGCTTTACCAAGCTCGGGGAGGCGATCGCCGCCTGCCGGGCCGCGCAAACCCGTTTCGACGCGGCGCTGGTGTGTCATCTGCCCGGCGGCTCCTCGCTCGGTCTGGCGGCGGCGTTGCACGATGCCGCGCCGGCATTGCCGATGATCTTGGCCAGTCCTTCGACGCGCGACTTGGCGATGCCGTCGCTGGAGACGTCCGGCATCACCGAGCTCGTTCATCACCCGCTGATGTCGGCGGAGCTTGCCGGCGTCCTGGCGCGGAGCCTGGCGTCGTCGGCCGCGAACGGACGAGTCAGGCGAACCGGCGCGGCGCCGTAGGCGAGCGGTTTCAGTGGTAACGCGATGTCGCCGCGGGCGAAACGGTCGAGTAGCCGGGACCTCCTATCCATCACATGCGCATCGGCGCAGTGTCACCAGCGATAGGAGAATGATGATGTCAATCAGACTTGGCGTGACCGTCGTGGCAGCTACATTCCTGTTCGGATCAGTTTCCAGCCTCAAGGCTGGCGGAAGCGCGCCCGCGACCGTTGCCTCTCCCGGCAGTATCCCTGCGACAAGGCTCGCGGACCTGGTTCGACAGGCTCCCGTCGGTCACCGACAGCCGCGGCGCGGCGACGCGCTCGAGTCCGCGCAAATGTCGCCCGAAGACACAAGGCTGCGGCAGCTCGACGACGAGATCGACCGCAGGCTGATCATCTGCCGCGGTTGCTGATGGCTTCAGAACGTGACGGTTGCGCGCGCCGCAAGGCGCGCGTTCGCTGCTCCCTATCCCTCGTACTGATCCGGCCCCATCGCCCACGACGCCTGATCATGCCCGAACGCATAATTGCGGTTGTTGATCGCCGGATTGCGGTTGACCATCGGCCGCATGAACATCGGGTGGGTCGCGCTACGCACCTCGTGCTCGACCGTGAACAGCGGCTTGCCGCTGCCGAGGTCGACGATGTCGCAAAACCGGTACTGATACTGATTGTCCTCGCGGGAGATCAGGTCGCGCGCCAACAGCTTGCGGTAAGGGCCGGAGAAGTCGGTGATGTACATCTGCACATGGTGGCCGTCATAGTCGGGTTGCGGCCGGTCGGTCTCGCGGAACAAGAGGTGCTGGTCGCGGCCGGTCTTCACCGCCGCGACCGTGCCGTCGCCGTTTCGCAAGCCGGCAGGCATGCCCATGATCTCCGGATAAAAGGCACAAATCGCAGGCGCCGTTCCGACCGGCACGTCGAATTCGACATAGGGGATGCCGAGCGTGATGCGGCCGAAGCGTGCCGCGTCCGGCTCGTAGCAGCGCAGGCGGTTGCCCCACGGACAGGTCGCCTCGACATAGCCATTGTGCTCGGCGAATGCGAACGCCGTGCCCTCGAGCTTTTTGGCGACCGACGCCAGCCGCCCCAGCAGTGCCTCGCGGCCCTCGATCACCAGCCCGGTATGACCGCGCAGCACCTGCGGGCTGCCGCTCGGCAAATGAAACTGGCTCCGTCCGGCATTGATCCACATGTTGGTGTCGGACACCATCAGATAGGGATCGCGGGTAAGCCCGAGTCCCGTGACGTAGAATAAGGTCGCCAGGCGCTGATCCGGGACCTGGATGTTGACATGCTCGAAATGAATCGCGTTGCCGAGATCTTCAGTGGACCGATCGAATTGTTGGGGCATGGATGCGGCTCTGGGGTGGGGGGCGGACACGCCATATTAGAGCAGAACGTCGGCCAGTCGAAACCGTCGGGCGATCACGTCTGCTGATGGAGCCATGCTGTCGGCCACCTTGCCGCGACGACCATTCCCTGTAATCTGGCGGAAACATCAGGGAAGGGATCGATGGGGGGAGTTCTGGAAGGCGTTCGCGTCCTGGATTTCGGCCGCTATATCGCCGGGCCGTATTGCGCGACGTTGCTGGCCGAATTCGGCGCCGAGGTCATTCGCGTCGAAAAGCGCGACGGCAGCGAGGATCGCTTCGTGGCCCCGGTCGGCGAGGATGGCGAAGGCGCGCTGTTTCTCCAGATCAACCGCAACAAGAAGTGCATCACGCTCGATCCGATGAAGCCGGAGGGGCAGGAGGTGATGCGCCGGCTGGTGGCGACCGCCGACGTCGTCGTCGCCAATCTGCCGCCGCAGACCCTGCGCGCGATGAAGCTCGACTACGACTCGCTGAAGGCGATCAAGCCCGACATCATCCTGACCACGGCAACCGCTTTCGGCGGGCCGGGGCCCTGGTCCGACCGCGTCGGCTTCGACGGTGTCGGGCAGGTCATGTCGGGGTCGGTGTACATGACCGGCGCCGGCGATCCGCCTTACCGGGCCGCAGTCAACTGGGTCGATTTCGGAACCGCGCTGCACTGCGCGTTCGGGACCCTCGCCGCGCTGATCGAGCGCGGCAAATCCGGGCGCGGGCAGGTCGTCGAGGGCGCGTTGCTCGCGACCGCGCTGTCCTTCACCAACGCCACGCTGATCGAGCAGGCCGTGATCAATGTCAATCGCGTCCCGACCGGCAATCTCGGCCAGACCGCAGCTCCAGCCGACATCTACCGCACCAGGGACGGCTGGGTGCTCTGCCAGGTCACGGGGCATCCGCTGTTCAAGCGCTGGGCGAAGCTGATGGGTGAGGAGGAGCAAT
Source organism: Bradyrhizobium sp. P5_C12 (assembly GCF_054049735.1). Taxonomy (NCBI): domain Bacteria; kingdom Pseudomonadati; phylum Pseudomonadota; class Alphaproteobacteria; order Hyphomicrobiales; family Nitrobacteraceae; genus Bradyrhizobium; species Bradyrhizobium sp. P5_C12. The sequence continues at coordinate 59,007 of NZ_JBFULU010000011.1, read as the reverse complement.
GGCTGAGCGATCCGCGCTTTGCCGATGACATCACGCGCGGCAACAACGGCCCCGTCATTAGCCAGCGGATGGCGCGCTGGTGCGCCGAACGCACCACGCAGGAGGCGGTCGACACGCTGGGCAAGGCGATGATTCCGACCGGGCCCGTGCTGAGCCCGCAACAGGCGCTGGATCATCCGCATATCCGCGCCACCGGCTTCATGCAGGATGTCGATTATCCGGGCCTGCCGAAACCCGCGCCGGTCGTGCGCGCCGCCGTCCGGCTGTCGGAAACGCCGGGTGAGATCGTGACGCGTCCGCCGCTGCTCGGCGAGCACACCGATCTCGTCCTGGCAGAGCTAGGCTATGATGCGGCGGAAATCGCGGCGCTCCGGCAGGCGGGCGTCGTCTAGCGGAGACGCGGCGTAGTCAATATCCTGCAGACCATCGATCAGCAGGTCGTCCATCGATTTGATGTCCTTGGTGAGCGTCCCAGAATCGTACGTCTCTTTTTTGCAATGACGGGCGTGGAACGCCGGGAGCCGCCTGCGGTTCCTATTCTGAGGCCGGAGAGGGAGGATCGACATGGTCGACGAACGCTTTGCCACGCTGCTGGGCCAGGCCGCCATGGATGTCTGGGGCGATATGCCGCGCGATGTTCAGGAGGCGCTGTTCGAGACGGCCATGAAGGGGCGTGCCGCGGATCGTGAGGCCCTGGCGCGGCTGCTGCACGACCGCCACCCGCGTACCGCGCATCCCGCCAAGCCGGCGTGAGGAGGCGGCACCGTCTCGAGCGTGCGGTGCCCCGGCAGGATCCGGTGACCGCGGAGGAACTGGTGGCGTTCTGGCGAGAGGAGGGATAAACCTCACGTCTGTCGTGACGACCGGCCGCTTGACCTCACGCGATGTCTCGCGTTTGCCGGCGAACTTTCACGTGACGCCAGACTTGATGGGAGGCGTGCGTTCGCACGGCAAATCCCCTATCCATGACGATGAATCGCCGAATCGAGATTGGTTCGGCTCGCGTGCAAGTGACGATTGTTGACGACCAGAAACGGATTAACGTGCGGCATCCAAAAAAAGCGCGGCTGGCGAAGAGCTTGCTGGCCAAGAGTTCGCCAGCCAAGAGTTCGCTAGCCAAGAGTTCGCTAGCCAAGAGTTCGCGAGCCAGGACTGCTCCGACCAGGACTGTTCCGACCAGGACTTCGCCAAAGACGAGCAAGGCGTCGCAACGCGCCACGATCTCGTCGTCATCGCCCCTTGGCATGATGGCGCTTCATCTGCTGGAACAATGGAAGCAGTCCGCCCGCAGCGGCCTGGTGTTCCTCGCCGAGAATGAGAACAGGGCGGAGCGGCTCGGCAGCATCATTCATGCGCTCGACCCGTCCTGCGAGGTCCTGGTGTTTCCGCGATTGAACACCCTGCCGTTCGATCAATTGGAGCCATCGCGCGAAATCGCCGGACGTCGCGCCTCGGTCCTCAGGCGTCTCGCGAAATCCAGAAGGCCGATCTTTCTCGTCTCGACCGCGGAGGCCGTGATGGAGCGCCTGCCGCCGCCGGCGAGCCTGTCGCGTCTGAATATGAGCTTGAAGGTCGGCGGCGCGTTCTCCGAGCGGGACCTTCAGGCGCGTCTCGAAGCCCTGGGATATGATCTCGACGACGAGCCGGGCTATCCGGGCGGCGTCCTGTTTCATGGCCAGACGTTCGAGATATTTCCCGCCGGCGCGCTTGGTCCGTTCCGGATCGAGCATTCGGGCCGTGCAATACGCCGGATCGTGGCGTTCGACCCGAAAGAGCACGACATCATCTTCGAGACCAGGGAGCTTCTCGTCGATCCGATGTCGGAGCGGCTCGCCTTCGCCGGCAAGCGCGGCAAGCGCGCGACGCTGTTCGACTATTGCGGGCGCGCCAAATGGATCGCCGATGCCGGGGTGGCGTTGCACGCCGACGGCTGGCTGAGCACGATCGAGGAGGCGGCGGGCCGCGCCGACCGAGAGCGCGAATATCTGGGACGGCGCGATTGGAAGCAGGCGACCAGGGGCATGAAAGTGATGCCGCGGACGGCTCCCTTCCAGCCCACGCCGGAGTTTTCGAAGCTGACGGCCTCCAGAAAAGCCCTGCGTGCCTTCGTCGAGGAGACGCGGCGAGCCGGTTCGCGACTGATCCTCGTCGCCTCGCAGGAGGAGGATCTGCGTGCGATGGAGCGGATGAGCGGCGTCAAGGCGGAGCGTCTCGCGGATTGGGACGAGGTGACGAGCGGACGCAATCGCGATGCGGCGATCCTGGCCGATCTCGACGCGGGTTTTGTCGTGCCCGGGAAGAAGGCTCTTGTCGTCGTGACGGCTTCCGACGTGCTCGGCAGCCGGGCTCACCATCCGCAGCCGATGGCCAGGGCCTGGAGCACGCCGTTCGATCATGCCGACGTGCCGGAACAGGGCACGGCGGTCGTTCATCTCCAGCGCGGCCTCGCCGTGCTCGATGGCTTGCAGACCGTGAACACGGGCGGCGGCGCGTTGCGGGAGATGATCCGGCTTGCGTTCGCGGGAGACAATGCGGTTCTCGTGCCGCCGCCTGATCTGGCGTTGATGTGGCCTTATGCGGACGAACCCGGCAAGCTGGCGCTCGACAAGGCGGATGGAAGCACGTGGTGGGCCCGCCGCACCGAGGCCGAGCGGGAGATCCAGGTCGCCGGCAAGGTGCTCGCCAAGCACATCAGCCAGCGCCGCCGCCGGCGGGCCGCGAAGCTGGTTCCACCGGGGTCGGTCTACGAGAAATTCGTGGCGCGCTTCCCGTTTTTCACCACGACCGATCAGGCCAAGGCCGTCCGGGATGTCCTGGATGATCTTGCCTCCGGCCATCCGATGGACCGGGTGATCTGTGGCGACGTGGGATTCGGCAAGACCGAGGTGGCGCTGCGGGCGGCGGCCGCCGTGGCGCTGTCGGGAAAGCAGGTGGTGATCGCGGTGCCGACGACCGTCCTGGCACGACAGCACGTCGCGACCTTCCGCAAGCGTTTCGCCCCGTTCGACATCGAGGTCGGGAGCCTGTCGCGGGCCGCATCGGGCGCGGAGATGCGCGAGACGAAGGAGGGCTTGCGAAGCGGCCGGATGAAAGTCGTGGTCGGAACGCAGGCGCTTGCTTCGAAGGACGTCAAGTTCGCCGATCTCGGCCTCGTCATCATCGACGAGGAGCAGCATTTTGGTGCAGCCGAGAAGGCCAAGCTCTCCGGATTGGCCAAGGGCGTCCACACGCTTTGGATGAGCGCCACGCCGATTCCGCGGACCCTGGCCGCAGGTCTTGCCGGCTTCAGGGACCTCAGCATCATCGCCTCGCCGCCGGTTCATCGGCTTCCGGTCGCAACCAAGATCGCTCCGTTGTCGGATGCGGCCATCGCCTCGGCGTTGCTGCGGGAGCAAAGGCGCCACGGGCAGAGCTTCCTGGTCTGTCCGCGCATCCAGGATCTGGATCCCTTGTTGGCACGCGTGCAGGCGGTGGCGCCGGATCTGCGCATCGTCTGTCTCCATGGCAAATTGCCTGCCGACGAGATCGACGACCGGATGATGAGCTTCGTCGAGGGCGAGGCCGATGTTCTGCTCGCGACCAACATCGTCGAGAGCGGTCTCGACATCCCGCGTGCGAATACGATCGTGGTCTGCTGGCCCGAAAAGTTCGGTCTTGCCCAACTTCACCAGCTCCGCGGGCGGGTCGGGCGCAGCGGAATACGCGCCTTCGCATATCTGCTGACCGAGTCGCTCGCCGAGCAGTCCGAGAAGCGGCTGGCTGTTCTGGAAGAGTTCAGCCGGCCGGGCGCGGGCTTTGCCATCAGCGAACGCGATCTCGATCTCAGGGGTGCGGGGGACCTGTTTTCGGAGCAGCAATCCGGCCATATCCAGGTCTTCGGGCCCGTGCTCTACAGCCATCTCCTGAAAATGGCCTCGGAGAAGGCCGATGACGGCAGGGCGGCGGTGTGGGTGCCCGACCTCAATCTGCCGGTCGCGGACATGCTTCCGCAAACCTACGTGCAGTCGGAGCCGGTGCGGCTCGAACTCTATGCCCGCGCCGCGAGGTGTCGCAGCGAGGATGATCTCGATGATCTGGAGGAGGAAACCTCCCGCCGTTTCGGGCCGCTGCCGCCGATGGCCCGCGACTTCTTCGCCGCGGCCAGACTGAGACTCGATTGCAAGCGGAGAGGCATCATCCGCCTGGACGTCGGGCCCGGGGCGGTGGCTGCGACCTTCCTGCCGGGACGATTGCGGAAATCCAAGGGAAAATCCGCGGGACGATCGCTGCAACGCGACGGCGATCGTGTCGTCTATCACAGTCAGACCCGGGATGCGCCGTTCGACAGCGTCGAAGAGTTGTTCGATCTTCTCGACGATTCCTGATGGCGGCGGCCGGTCTGTTTCGCTAGTTCGCGCTCAACGCCGTCTTGGCGACCTCGGCCATCCAGCGCGATGCCACCGGCAGGATCGCATCGTTGAAATCGTAGCGCGGGCCGTGCAGCTCGGCGCCGTCGCGCAATTCCCCGTTGCCGATCCAGACGAAGGCGCCCGGTCGCTGCTGGAGGTAATGGGCGAAATCCTCGCCGGCCATGCTGGGCGCGAGGTCGCGCCGCACCGGCGCCTGCACTTTCTCCGCAGCCATGCGCGCGAGGCCCGCCTCGGCCGGCGTGTTGATCACCACGCCCACGCCCATCACGATCTCGGGCGTGACCTTGACGCCAAAGCTCGTCGCAATGCCGGCGCAGGTCCGCTCGATTCCGTCGAGGATGGTGTCTTTGATTGCGTCGCGATGAAACCGCAGCGTGCCGCGGATGACGACCTTGCCTGCGATCTGGTTCGGCGCCGTGCCGCCTTCGATCGTGCACAGCGACAGAACCGCGGTGTCGAGCGGATCGACGCTGCGCGACACGATCGATTGCAGCGCGACGATCAAATGGCCCGCCGCCATCACCGGATCGCGGGTCAGATGCGGCATGCCGGCATGTCCGGCATGGCCGTCGATGGTGATGGTGACGCGCCCGCCCGAGGCCATGACGACGCCGTCATGCACCGCGATGCTGCCGGCTTCCAGTCCCGGCCAGTTGTGAAAGCCGAACACCCGATCCATCGGGAAGCGGTCGAACAGCCCGGCCGCGACCATCGCGCGCGAGCCGCCATAACCTTCCTCGGCCGGCTGGAAGATGAAGTCGACGGTGCCGCTCCAGCTGGTGTCCTCCACCAGCAGCGCCGCCGCGCCGAGCAGCGAGGCGGTATGCCCGTCATGTCCGCAGGCATGCATCACGCCGGGATGGCGCGAGGCATAGGTGAGGCCGGTATCCTCGGTGATGGGCAGCGCGTCCATGTCGGCGCGCAGGCCGACGCGGCCTTGCGCGGATCCGCGCGTCAGCGTCGCGACGATGCCGTGCCCGCCGATGCCGGCCTCGAAGGGAATGCCGAGCTCGGTGAGTCTTTCCTGAACGAAGGCGGCGGTGGCCTTTTCCTGAAGGGAGAGCTCGGGATGCGCATGCAGATGCCGGCGCCACGCGGTCAGTTTCTGGTGCAGTTCGGGTGTCAAGGCGGGGTCTTTCGGATGATGACGGCTGCCGCCACCATAGCGGATTATCCGGCGGCTGCATCAAGCGCCTTGGAATGCCTCGCGTGCAGCAACGCTGTCTGCCTTGGTAGCAGCTAGGTGCGACTCTACGCGAGGTGAGCTCCCTCTCCCGCTTGCGGGAGAGGGGTGGGGAGAGGGTGTCTCCGCGGAGAGACTCCCGGCGTGGAAAGAACCCTCTCCCGGCGCTTCGCGCCGACCTCTCCCGCAAGCGGGAGAGGTTAAGGGCAGCGCGCTCTACGGCGCCAGCTTCGCCAGCCCGTCCCAGTCAAAGTTGATGCCGTGGCCCGGGCGGTCCGGCGCCAGCGCCTTGCCGTTCTCGAGCACAAGCGGGTGCTCGATATAGGTGTCGAGCCCGAAGCCGTGCGCCTCGAGATAGGAGCGGTTTTGGCAGGCCGCGAGCAGGTGCACGGTGATGTCGTGCGCGCCGTGGCTGGTGACGGGGAGGTTGAAGGCTTCCGCAAGCCGCGCGATCTTCATGAAGGCGGTGACGCCGCCGCAATTGGTGACGTCGGGCTCGGGATAGGACACCGCGCCCGCAACGATGTAGTTCTTGAACTCCCACAGCGAGCGCAGATTCTCGCCCGCCGCGATCGGCACGCCGCCGGCCTGCATGATGCGGGCATGGCCCGCGACATCGTCGGGAATGATCGGCTCTTCCAGCCAGGTGAGATCGAACGGTTGAAGCGCGCGGGCGGCGCGGATGGCGTCCTCGACCGTCCACTTCATGTTGGCGTCCGCCATCAGCGGAAAACCCTCGCCGAGATGCTGTCGCATCGCCGCGACACGGGCGACGTCGGATTTGAGATCGGGCCGGCCGACCTTCATCTTGATGGCGCGAAAGCCCTTGGCGAGATTGCCGTCGGTCTGCTTGAGCAACGCCTCGACGGAGAGATCGAGATCGATGCCGCCCGCATAGCACGGCACGCGCGCGTCGAACCCGCCGAGCAGCCGGAACAGCGGCAGGCTGGCGCGCCGTGCCTTCAGGTCCCACAGCGCGATGTCGAGCGCGGAGAGCGCCAGCACGGCCGCGCCGCCGCGCCCGCCATAGTGCAGGCCCCACCAGACATGATGCCAGATCGCTTCGGTGTCGTCCGCCTCGCGTCCTTCGACGAGTGCGGGGATCTCGCGCTTGAGGATGTCGGCCGTCGCGCCGCCATTGCGGCCGACGGTGTAGGTATAGCCCACGCCTTCCGCGCCATCGGCATCGTGCACCCGGCAGGTGATCAGCTCGAACGCCGCGATCTCGCCATGGGTGCTGTCGGAGAGCGTGACCGGGAGGGGAATCCGGTAGAGTGCGGACTCGATCGTTGCGATGCGCGGCATGCGGCCTCCCAGCTTTTTCTTTGCAGGCTAGGCCGACAGGCCGCGCCATGCAATGCAGTCGTGGCCAAAATCCGGGCGCATCTTGCGAGAACCCTCGGAGCGCAGCGGGTTGATGTAGATCAACGGAGTCCATCGCCAGGGTGGAGACATGCCGTACACCTTTCGATCAGAAGGAGCACCCAATGTGGATCCTGATGTATGTCTTCTCCTACTCAGTCAGTCCGGCCGCCACAAATGACAGGGCGGAATGGAGACTGCTTCCGACCGTAGTGTTCCAGGAGTTCTCCAACGAAGAGCGATGCAAGGCGGCCAAGTTGAAACTCGAGGACAGCTTGAAGGACGCTGGCGCCAGAATGAGAAGCGGTCTGGAAGATCTGAAGGCTCTGGGCAAGGCCGACCCGGCGCAGATCATCATCGCCTTCAATGTGGAATGCGTCCCGAAATAGGTCGCATGTCAACTGACGGACCTGCTGCACACACAAGCCTGAGCCGGCTACTGCGACGCCGCGAATTGTCCTCGGCAAGCTGCTGACCCTGGGCTAGCCTGCGCTCGATCATGCCTATGACGGTCGACACGTCTTCAAATGCGCGCGAATGCGCCTGTCCCTGTAGGCGGGTGATGTCGAACACCAGAATATCGGCCCGCGCCGTTCGCCCTTGTAAGGCTCTTCCTCCGGATTGACGGCGGCTGCGACAAAGTGCGTTGGCATCACATTACCGCATCGTCGCAAGCTGTACGGCCAGCGCGCAGGCGCGGTCGTATTCGTCGAGATTGATCCATTCGTCGATGGTGTGCGCCTCGTTCTGGCCGGCGCCGAACGTCACGGTCGRCACGCCGTGGCGGACCATCCAGTTGGCATCGAGGCCGCCATTGGCGGTGCGGACATTCGGGGTGCCGCCGACCGCGGACACGGCCTCGACCGCGCGCTTGATGACGGGCTGGCTGTCCTTCATGCGGAACGGAAAATAGTCGGTCTCGGCCTTGAACTTGACCTTGCCGGACTTGCCTTGCGCATTCGTCACCTTCTTGGCCGCCTTCTCGAACGCGGCCTTGTAGGCTTTCGTGATCTCCTTGAAGAACTTTCCGTCGTGGCTGCGGCTTTCGCCGCGCACATGGACGTAGTCGGTGACGACGTTGGTGGCATCGCCCGCGGGGCGGCCTTCGCCGCCGGTGACGGGGCCGATATTGCTCGTCCCTTGCTGCTTGCCCTTCACCACCTTGCCGAACCAGCCGCCGGCCTTCGCGTCTGCAAGGGCGAGCGCCATGATCATGGTCGAGGAGATGCCGCGCTCCGGCGCGACGCCGGCATGCGAGGCGCGGCCGAAGATCTCGACGGTCCAGCGGTCGGCCCCGACCGCGCCGATGATCACGTTGGAGGCCGAGCCGCCGTCATAGTTGAACGCCATCGCCGGCGAGCCGAGCTCGTCGAGCTTGACGTGGCGCGCGCCATAGAGCCCGCTCTCCTCGCGCACGCAGAACAGAAGCGTGATCGGCGGATGATCGAGCTTCTGCTTTTCGAGTTCGGCGGCCAGCGTCACCAGCACGCCGCAGCCGCAGCGATTGTCGCCGCCGAGCGCGGTCTTGGCGTCGTTGACGATCTTGCGTCCCTTGAGCTTCGGCTTGGCGCCGGCGCACAGCGGCACGGTGTCCATGTGGGTCATGAACATGATGCGCGGCTGGTTGTGCAGCGCGCCGCGGCCGGGCAGGTCGACGATGAGGTTGCCGGTTTCGGTCGGCACCGGAATGCGGGTGTTGGCGTCGTCGAGCCGGATCGCCTTCGCCGGCACGCCGCTCTGCTTCAGCGCGGCGGTGAGCTCCCGCCCGATCGCCGCCTCCTGTCCGGTGACGCCCTCGACGGAGAGGAAGCGCATGAGGCGATCGGTGGCGGCTTTGGTGTCGACAGGCATGAGGTATTCCTTTGACGAACGGCGAGGCTGAGGGTTTGCCGTGAGCGAGGCGGGACGAAGCAGTCAGGCCTACTCTAGCGTCGGCCTCGGCGACGCATAGACCAAAAAGATCAGCGTTCCCGCCAGAAGCATTGCTGCCATGCGGACAGTCCGGTGAATTTGGGGCGGGGCAGGGCGGCGAGCGGATTCCGGGCAAGGACCTTGTGCAGGGAGCAGGGCCTATCGCGAGCGGATCAAGGGCGGTGCCGGGACGGCCGCATCAAAGCCACAGAGGCTGCTTGGGGTCGTTCGTGTCGGCGATCAGCGCCTTTGGTGGATGATCACCGCAATTCAGCACTGCGGCCGCAACCACGGACTCGGCGCGTCGAGCCCGACGCGCCGCCGATGCGTTCGGCAAATCAATCAGTATCGCGCGACGAGCGGGGCGAGCGCGGTATTGAAGCGCCAATTCACGCCGAGCATAACGGTTTGCATGTTCTGCCGGACGCTGGCCGGAAAGAAGGGAGCGCCGGCACATAGGGGATTGCCGGAGCAGTTCAGGGTGTAGCCGTTCGTTCCAAAGTCGAAATAATTGTATTCGGCCTTCAACGACAGGTTTGGCAGCAGCGCATATTCGAGGCCGGCACCGACGACGAATCCCGTCACATCGCGCGAACCCTTGAAATCAATCGTCGTGGCGGCGAAGTCGGTCTGCGTCATCTGATGGTTGAAGCGGGCGAAGGCGGCGCCGCCCTTGGCGTAGAACAGTACGCGATCGAACGCGTAGCCGACGCGGCCCGTCGCGGTGGCGACGCGATCGAGCTGGGTCGTCAGCAGGAAGCCGAAGCCACCGCCCGGAAGCAGTGTCGTGCTGGTGTCCTTCATGTCAGCCCAATCGAACTGGCCTTCGACGCCGACCACGAGGGAGCCGACCTGATAGTCGCAGCCGCCCTGCACGCCAGCGAGCCAGCCGCTGCTGTGATTGGCGGTGAATGCTTGCCCGACGATGGGCTGCTGCTCGTTGACCCCGCGGCCGCCGCCGCCATTGCCGCCGACATAGCAACCGGTCCAGGAGAAGGCCGGGGCCGCAGGTGCGGCCTTGTACGGCATCGGCACGTCCGCCGCCATCGCCGAGGCAAACGTCGAGACTGCCAGCGCAATGGCGCCGAAAAGGGTTTTGGTGGTCATGGGGAGAATCTTCCTTCAACTAACGGCAAAGGCGCCTGAAGCGTATCGTGCGAGTCGGCATCGCACAGGCCAGCGACTTCATCTGATGAGTCGTGCGACTTCGCGATCTGGTCACAGTAGCTGGCGGGTCACTCGGCGGCTGTACCCACCGGGCCACAGTGGAAATAACGGCCACTGCAGGTTGCGACTTTTCACTGAGGCTGGCGCGACAGGGAAAATCGGGAATTTCGGTGACAGTGCGCTGAACGTCGCCGGCTGACTGCACGCGACGTAATCGGCAGGAAAATGAAACATCCCTTGCGGCACGCTGTTGTACGAGGCTGCTTCACGCGGTCCGCGTATACGCCAGGAAGATCAGTGTGCCGGAAAGGAGCGCCGCCGCCATGAACAGCAGCACTGCCGGCAGCCCCGCGAGCGCCGCCACCGCGCCGGTGATCGACTGCATCAGGGCCGCGCCGAGGAAGAAGGCGAGGTTGATCGCGGCGAGCGCCTTGCCCGCAACTTGCGCGTCGACCAGCTGCCGCGACATGCCGAACAGCAGCGGCTGCGCGGAGGTCGCAAGCCCAATCAGCACGAACAGCACCAGATCGTATTGCGGCGGCATCACGGCGACGCCGAACAGCGCGGAGACGGCGTAGTGCGGCGCGCCCAGCGCCATCAGCGCGAGCAGCAGCGCCCCGACCAGATGCGTGCCCGCCACCAGCTCGCGGCGGTGGCCAAGCCTGCGATCGATCATGCCGATGCAAAGGGGACCCGCGATCATCGCAAGCGTGAACGCGCCAAGCTGGTTGCCGGCCTCGACCCGCGACAGTCCCTTGACCTGCATCAGCCACGGTCCGCCCCACAGGCCCCGCAGCACCAGCGTGGTCGCCAGCGACACCAGCGCCAGCGCGATCAGGCCGCGCAGCGGCCGCGACAGGCCGAGCCGCAGCACCTCGATCATCTGCGACAGCGGCGAGGAGGCGTCCTTGTGCTCGGCCGGCTGCTTCGGCACCAGCGCGAACACGGCGAGCGCGACCACAAGGCCGCCGAGGGCCGAGATCCGGAATCCGGCGCGCCAGCCATAATGATCGACCACGAAGGCGAGCGGGCTCGACGACAACAGCATGCCGATATTACCGATTGACAGGATCGCGCCCGACCACAGCCCGAAGCGCGCCGCCGACAATTGCTTGGCCGCCAGCGTCATCGGGCACATCAGCATGCCCGAGGTGGCAACTCCCAGCAGCAACTGCCCGACCGCAAAGCTCTCCGGCCCGGTCGCAAATCCCGAGGCGATCGCGCCGAACACGGTCCCGCCGAGCAGGCCGAGCGACACCGGGCGCACGCCGAACCGATCCATCGCCGCGCCGACCGGGATCTGCGCAGCGGCAAAGGCGAAGGGATAGACCGAGGTGAGGCTCGCCAGCGCCTGCGGCTCGATGCGGAAATCCGCCGCCATCAGATCGAGGCTGATGGCCGGAATGGTGCGCAGCAATGTCGACAGCATGTGGCCGCAGGCGAGCGCGACCAGCGCAAAGATCAGCGCACGCGTGCCATCTCCCGCGTCGTTGGTGCCAGCGGTCCCCATCAGCGTCCCGTCCCGATCAGCTTTTGAGGTGGCGTTACACGATCGGGGAGGCCGTGCCAATGGCGGGGGAGGCGGCGACAGCGCACGCAGGCCGGCCTTGCAAATTTGGGATGATGGTGGCGAGCCTACGCAGCGATGGTGCGGGCTGTTCCGTGATCGAGCTCCACGGCAGACGGCTTGAAATCATCGCTCCCTGTCCGCAATGTCGCCGGCGCGCAAAGGCGAGTGGCATCATGTATCTCGGCATCGATCTCGGCACGTCGGCCGTCAAAACCGTTCTCGTCGACGACGCGCAGCGCGTGGTGGCGAGCCGCAGCCGGCCGCTGACGGTCAGCACGCCGCGTCCCGGCCATTGCGAACAGGACCCGGCGCAGTGGATCGAGGCGACATTTGCGGCGCTGGACGCGCTGAAGGCCGATCACGCGCGCGAGCTGGCCGCGGTCGAGGGCATCGGCCTGTCGGGCCAGATGCACGGCGCAACGCTGCTCGATGCCGGTCTCACGCCGCTCCGGCCCTGCATTCTCTGGAATGACGGACGGTCTGTCGCGGAATGCGCCGAGCTGGAGCAGCGCTGGCCCGCATTGCGGGCGACGACCGGCAACAAGGCGATGCCGGGATTCACGGCACCGAAACTGGTGTGGGTTGCGAGGCACGAGCCGGAGATCTTCGCGGCGACAAGACTCGTGCTGCTGCCCAAGGCCTATCTGCGCCTGGTGCTGACCGGCGAGGCGATCGAGGATGTCTCGGACGCCTCGGGATCGCTGTGGCTCGATGTGGCGCGCCGCGACTGGTCGGATGAGGGGCTCGCCGCGACCGCGCTGTCGCGCCGGCAGATGCCGCGTCTGGTCGAGGGCTGCGCCCCAGCGGCGCGGCTGCGCAGCGAGCTGGCGCAGCGCTGGGGCATGGCCAGGCGGCCGATGATCGCCGGCGGCGCCGGCGACAATCCGGCGGGCGCCGTCGGCATCGGCGCCATCAACCCCGGCGCGGCCTTCATTTCGCTCGGAACCTCCGGCGCGCTGCTGGTGCCGACCCGGACGATCGCGGCCAATCCGGAGCGGGTCGTGCACACCTTCTGCCACGCCGTCCCCGGCCGGTGGATTCAGGCCGGCGCGATTCTCTCGGCGGCATCGTGCCTGGCCTGGATCGCGCGGCTGTTGGGGGCGTCCGAGGCCGAGCTGCTGGCGCCGCTCGGGTTGCGCCCGCAGGCGCCGTCGCCCGTCAGCTTCCTGCCGTACCTCTCCGGCGAGCGCACCCCGCACGATGACCCGGATGTGCGCGGCATGCTCGATGGGCTCGGTCACGCCACCGATCGTGACGCGATCGTGCAAGCCGTGCTCGAAGGCGTTGCCTTCGCGCTTGCGGATTGCCGGGACGTGCTGGCCGAGACCGGACTGGCGATCGCGGAGGCGGATGTCATCGGCGGCGGCTCGCGGTCGCGGTTCTGGCTGTCGGTGCTGGCCAATGTCCTGAACATCCCGGTGCATCGCTTTGCCGATGGCGAAACCGGCGCTGCGTTCGGCGCGGCGCGTCTCGGGCGCCTCGCGGTCACCGGGGAGGCGATCGACGCCGTCTGCACCGCGCCGCAGCGCGTCGAGACGTTCGAGCCCGAGCCCGCGCTTGCGCAAGCCTATGCCGCGCGGCTTCCGGAATGGCGCCGTCTGTACCGGCCGCGGCGCTGACCGCGATCCGATCCGGCGCAAGGATGGTGCGCGATGATGTGGCGAAGAAAAGGCATCGCGTCCGAACATCGGTTCCGTCCCAAAAAGATAAATCCGCTCCCGGCGGTTCGCGAGCGCGCGGGAGGGATTGCCCTGCGCCGCAGCCTTTTGTTTAATGCGCGCATTCGCGCCAGGGACCAAACGAGACGCGGATGAGATGCGATGCCGCCGTCGGCGCGTCGGGGAGGTGTGATGAGCGAGCCCATCCTCGAGATGCGCCGGGTCTCCAAATCGTTCTTCAGCATCAAGGCGCTGCGCGACGTCGACCTCACCGTCTATCCGGGCGAGATCCACGCCTTGATGGGCGAGAACGGCGCCGGCAAATCCACGCTGATGAAGATCCTGTCGGGTGCCTACCGGCCCGATCCGGGCAGCGAGATCCGCATCGACGGCCAGCCGGTGCAGATCAACGGCCCGCTCGGCGGCCGCGCGGCCGGCATCGCCATCATCTATCAGGAACTTTCGCTCGCGCCCAATCTGAGCGTCGCCGAGAATATCTATCTCGGCCGCGAGCTCTCCCGCGGCGGATTGCTGGCGCGCGAGGCGATGCAGGCCGGCGTCGGACCGATCCTGGCGCGGCTCGGCGCGGATTTCACGCCGCAGACCCTGGTCGCCAATCTCTCGATGGGTCAGCGCCAGCTGGTCGAGATCGCCCGTGCGCTGCACGCCCGCTCGAAGATCCTGATCATGGACGAGCCGACCACGGCGCTGTCGGCCGGCGAGAGCGAAAGGCTGTTCGCCCTGATCCGCCAGCTGCGCGCCGAAGGTCTTGCCATCATCTACATCTCGCATCGCATGGACGAGGTCTATGCGCTCGGCGACCGCGTCACGGTGCTGCGCGACGGTACGCTGGTCGGTTCGCTCGACAAGCCCGAGATCCGCGCCGACGCCATCGTGCGGATGATGGTGGGACGCGACGTCTCGTCCTTCTACAAGAAGGACCATGATCCGCAGGCACGGCCGGGCGCGCCCGTGCTCGCCGCCGTCGACATCGCCGACGGGCGGCGGGTCAAGGGCTGTTCGCTGACGGTGCATGCGGGCGAGGTCGTCGGCCTTGCCGGCCTGGTCGGCGCCGGCCGCACCGAGCTTGCGCATCTCATCATCGGCGCCGCGCCCATGATCTCGGGCCATGTCGAGATCGAGGGCCGCGCGGTCTCGATCCGCACGCCCGGCGAGGCGCTGGATGCGGGCATTGCCTATCTCACCGAGGACAGGAAGGCGCTCGGCCTGTTCCTCGACATGTCCTGCCTCGACAACATCAATCTCGCGGTGCTCGGCCGCGACGCGAAGTTCGGCGGCATCCTCGACCGCGACAAGGCCCGCGACCGCGCCAAGCGTGCGTTCACGGGGCTCGGCATCCGCGCCGCGAATGTCGGCGTTCCCGCCGGCGGGCTCTCGGGCGGCAACCAGCAGAAGGTGCTGCTGTCGCGGCTGCTGGCGATCGGCCCGAAGATCCTCATCCTCGACGAGCCGACGCGCGGCGTCGACGTCGGCGCCAAATCCGAGATCTATTCGATCATCGACAACCTCGCGAAGTCAGGAACCGCGGTTCTCGTCATCTCGTCCGACCTGCCCGAGATCATCGGCATCTGCGACCGCGTCATCGTGATGCGCGCGGGGCACATTGCCGGCCAGATGCGGAGGGGTGCGGCGCCGCTCAGCCAGGAGGAGATCATGGCCCTTGCCACCGGAACGGAGCAGCTCGATGCCTGAGAACGGCGCTTCCGCCAAGGCCGCCCCGGCCGCGCCCGGGCTGGCCGCCGCACAGGAGACCAAGCGGCAACGCACGCGGATGATCATTCGCGCGGTCGGCATGCTGCCGGTGTTGCTGCTCCTGTGCATCGGCTTTCATGTGCTGTCGGACGGCCGCTTCTTCACCGGCCAGAACATCGGCATCGTGGTGCAGCAGTCCGCGGTCAACACCGTGCTGGCCGCGGGCATGACCTTCGTCATCCTCACCGGCGGCATCGACCTCTCGGTCGGCTCCATCCTGGCGGCGTCGGCGATGGCCGGGCTGATCATTTCCAAATTCCCCGATTTCGGATGGCTCTGGCTGCCGGCCGCGGTGCTCACCGGCGCCGTGTTCGGCATCCTCAATGGCGGCCTGATCGCGCTGTTGCGGCTGCCGCCCTTCATCGTCACGCTGGGATCGTTGACCGCCGTGCGCGGCGCGGCGCGCCTGCTCGGCGCCGACACCACGGTGTTCAATCCGTCGATCCCCTATGCCTTCATCGGCAACGGCGCCCTGACGCTCATTCCCGGCGTCGTGTCGATACCCTGGCTCTGGGTGATCGCGCTATTGGTCATCCTGGTGTCGTGGCTGGTGCTGAAGCGCACCGTGCTCGGGGTGCACATCTATGCGGTCGGCGGCAACGAGAGCGCCGCGCGGCTCGCCGGCATCAAGGTCTGGGCCGTGCTGATCTTCGTCTATGGCGTCTCCGGCCTGCTCGCGGGCCTCGGCGGCGCCATGCAGGCGGCGCGTCTCTACGCCGCCAACGGCCTCCAGCTCGGCCAGTCCTACGAGCTCGACGCCATCACCGCCGTGATCCTCGGCGGCACCTCCTTCGTCGGCGGCATCGGCTCGATCTGGGGCACGCTGGTCGGCGCGCTGATCATCGCGGTGTTGTCGAACGGCCTGATCCTGATCGGCGTGTCCGACGTCTGGCAATATGTGATCAAGGGCCTGGTGATCATCGGCGCGGTGGCGCTGGACCGCTATCGGCTGCAGGGCTCGGCGCGCACGTAAAACCATAGATCCGTCACGACAACTGGTCGTCGTGTCGGAGCTTCAAACAGACCAGGGAGGAAGCCAATGTTGAAGACGATCTCGTTTGCCGGCGCCGCCATGGCGCTCGTCCTGAGCGCCGCGCCGTCCTGCGCCAAGGAGCTCAAGTCGATCGGCATTTCGCTGGGCTCGCTCGGCAATCCGTTCTTCGTCGCGTTGTCGAAGGGCGCCGAGTTCGAGGCCAGGAAGACCAACCCCAACGTCAAGATCACCACGGTCGGCTTCGAATACGACCTCGGCAAGCAGGTCACCCAGATCGACAATTTCATCGCCGCCGGCGTCGACCTGATCCTGCTCAATCCCGGCGATCCCAAGGCGGTTGGCCCTGCGATCAAGAAGGCGCAGGCCGCCGGCATCGTCGTCGTGGCCGTCGACACCGCGGCCGAAGGCGCCGACGCCACGGTCACCACCAACAACGTCCAGGCCGGCGAGATCTCCTGCCAGTACATCGTCGACAAGCTCGGGGGCAAAGGCGATGTCATCATCGAGAACGGCCCGCATGTCTCCGCGGTGATCGACCGCGTCGTCGGCTGCAAGAACGTGCTCGGCAAGAACCCCGGCATCAAGGTGCTGTCCAACGACCAGGACGGCAAGGGCTCGCGCGAAGGCGGCCTGACGGTGGCGCAGGGCTATCTGACCCGCTTTGCCAAGATCGACGCCATCTTCGCCATCAACGATCCGCAGGCGATCGGCACCGACCTTGCGGCGCGCCAGCAGCAGCGCACCGGCATCGTGATCACCGCGGTCGACGGCGCGCCCGACATCGAAGCCGCGCTCAAGGATCCGCAGTCGCAGCAGATCCAGGCTTCCGCCTCGCAGGACCCGTTCTTCATGGCCCGCCGCGCCGTGCAGGTCGGCGTCGGCATCCTCAACGGCCAGAAGCCCGGGTCCACCGTCGAGCTGCTGCCGTCGAAACTCGTGACGCGCGACAATGTCGGGGAGTACAAGGGGTGGACCTCGGACCGCTCGCAGTAGCGGCGACAGCGTGAGTGACGGCCGGCGCCGACCACGGCGCCGGCCGCGCCGCGTTCGCTCGCAACGTCTGCGCGCCTCCGCGCCTATGACGTTGCCGGGGTCAGGAACGCGCGACGGAGATCGGACAAGGGGGGAGGCTGACGAATGGTCCGCATCGCAGTGATCGTATTGGGCGTGCTTCTGTCTTCTGGGGCAAATGCACAGACCCTGAGACTGAAGAGTTATCTGCATCCGGAAAATGAAAGGCTACGGATTCTGAATGACATCTATCTGGCGGGCGCGATGGACGCACTGCTGGCCTACAACATCGCGGCCCCCGTCAAGCTGTTTTGCAAGGAAGGCGGGTTTGTCAGCCACGAGGAGGCGGCTCATTTGCTTTCGGACTGGGCCGAGAAGCAGACGACTTATCCGGACGACACCATCATCGTCATGCCGCTGCTGCAGCTTCTGAAGAAGGCCTATCCGTGTCACTAGCCGCGATCCGCGTCATCGGACCAAGGCTGACCGTCGCGCACCGGTTAGCCGCAACCAGCAACATATCCGGGAAGATTCGAGACGCCATCTCGGCGGCGTCTCGAATCCAACCGGACCTGCGGGCCATCCACTCGGAAATGTCCGCTTGATCCGGTGATTTGCGGCCTTGCCTTAGTTGCAAGGATGGCGGCTTCCGTCGTCACCGAGGTAGGTGCCCGTTGCCGGATCGTAGGATCGATAACGCTCCGCGCAGGAACGTGACATCGCGCTGTCCATGCGAGCGCGAGCGTTGTCGAAACCTTGCACAGGAGCTGCGCCATCCGGCAATTCGAGGCCCATCCGACCCGCCGGCGTCAGTGTGCCATTCAGGTTGCGATTGGGATTCTCGGCCTCGTAAGTATCCGGGTGGCTGCTCGCAAAGCCGGATTGCGCGTAGGCGGCGCTTGCGGTCAGGCCCGACAACAAGGCCACGGCAGCGAGAAGTTTAAGTCCGGTCATAGTCGATCTCCATCATGAGCCGGCGCATCGGCTGCCGGTGCGGTTGGATGTGGATCGACATCGCGCGCTGAACAAGCTCGCCGTGATGCCATACTCGCGATCTGGCGCATCTTGTCGTTCAAATACAGAAAGCGTCGTTTGTTTTCGGAACGCGAACAACGTTCCACCGCCGCCAGGCGCGAAGTGACCGCGGAGACAGCGCGGCAGCGGCGGTTAAATGCACCGCGATTCTGGCCTGCAACATCGCGACCCCCGTCAAGAAGATGTGACAGACGGCGAACGCCGTGCAACTCATCCTGCGGGCGAGGGTGGTTTCACGGTGAAGCCGAGAACATGGGTTGTCAGCTCTTCCTTCTCCTCGTCGCTCAGGCGAGACTCGCAAGTAAGGACCAATTGCGTCATACCGTCTGGATCCAGCCGGAAGAAATGCCGCTGCCAAAGGGTGACGTCGGAAGTGGCCAGGAAAGTCACCTCCAACGCAGCGCCTTGAACGCCATCGGCAAACGTCACGTCCGGCAAGACCGTTTGCTTAATTCCTGGGACGGCCTGCTTGGTTTGCTCCAGGAAGTCCATCGCGGCGGCGTTTGCTGTTTCCTTGTTCGTGGGAGATCTGCTGACCACGACATTGGTACGCGGTGCAGGTTGAAGCGGCGCGCCTTGCAGGTCTATCGAAGTTTCGACAGGTTCGATCGCGGTGAGCTGCCAGCGAAGTTCCCATCCGCGCTCTTGAAAGTACGGGAGCCTGGGAGGTTCGATCATTTGCGTGTCTCCGGCGGTATGGCGATCCCCTTGCCCCGCTTCATTAGCTCAATCCCCTCGGGGCATTCCAGAGGACCGATGATGGGAAGGCCGGTAATTCGATCGGCAAGCAGACTGCGTACGGCCTTCCTGACGTCCTCAGGCACCAGCAACACATCCGCTTCGCCCGTTGCGACGGCAAAGATCCGATCCGCCAACCTGTTCACCCAGGCTTGACCCAAAGGCTCGCTGTGCCGCAACACATCGAGCGTCTGCTGAGCGAGCACCACGGCCGAGATTCTGGTTTGCTCGCCGCTCCAATTCGCTCGCACCCGCAGCGAGGCGGCGACGAGCGCTGCGCGAATGTGGGCACTGAGAGCGTCCTCGGCCTGTGCAGTTCTGCCGGGCGGTTTCAAAGGCCCGGGCAGCACGAGAATCTTTCCATGGCCCAGTGCCTCGCCGGGTTCGGCTGAGCGCTCGGACGCGAGGATCGCCTCGCAGAATAGCACAGCGTCGATGAGCACATATCCTTCTGACAGGAGCGGCCGCACGACCTCGACGACCCGCAGAATCGTGGGTATGCGTCTCAGGGCCTTTCGTGCGTAATCCGGTTGCACAGCCTCTGGATCGAGCAACCGCGACAGCAGAACCTTGCCATCGAGCAACTGCGGTCCGATCCTCATGTAGGCCGCTCTTGTCACCCGTCCAACCGCTGCCGCGTCGCTGTCGATCGGATCGGGCTCAATCGGTCCGCGTATCTTGCGCAGCCTTAGACGAAAGCGCGAAGGAGCCAGCTCCGCGTCGGCTGTGAGGGCCGGCACCGGCACTTCAAAGCCAAGCAGATCGGCCGCCATTTCCGCGCCATTCTTCACCGCAGTGAGAAGCTGTTCGTGCGGCAGGTCGACCTCTCCATGTATGAAGCCGAGAGTGGGGGGATGGAGTTCGGCGGCCTCCCAAAGCAGGCCGTCCTCCGAAGGCTGGGTGTCATCAAGGTCGATCAGCTCGCTCAGCGTCAATCCGGCATCGGCGGCCTGGCGCAACGCCGGGCGGTAAGGCACGCCGCATTCGGCGAGGGCCGGCTCAAGGAGAAGCCAACGGTGACGAAAAAGCGCGGCTGCAGCCGCTTCAGCGTCGGCAAGCGGGTCGGGCGCGCCCGGCGACCAGCGTTGCGCCGCAACCGGCCGGCTCTGGTTGGCGATCACGACGTGCCGTTCGTCCCGCGAGGTCTCGCGAAACGAGAGCGTTGGCCTGTCAATGCAGAGATCCTCGGCCAATTCGGCAGCGTACTGATCGAGGCGGGCTCTGAAAGCCGGCGCTTCGGCTGACGGACCATGTACGTCGATCTGCGGTCTGGCCGTCATGCCGCGACTTCTTCCTCGGTGAGAACCGGCATTTTCAATAGTAGCGGATCCTGCGCGATCAGGATTCTCAGCCACGGTCGGATTCGTTGATGCTTGACGACAATCGCCCTTTCGACGGCACTGTAAGTGCTGTGTTGGGTCGCTTCGCGGACGCCCTGCTCAGCTGCGACCGTTCCGGCAGGACGGATGGTTCCCGAAAACGAGTCCGGTGTCGGGCCGAGTTCGTTCCGCTTCTTGATTGCCGTGATGATATCTTCCGAAAGCTCGTTTGGCACGACTAGCATTTGGTCCGTGCCCGTACAGGCGAGCAGCCTGTCCTCCGCCTGGGGAAGGACGTCATCCAGTTGCATGTGAGCGTGTTTCGCCCCCCACAGCAGGGGGCGCACGGCGGGATCGAGACGATACCTGCCTGCCGCTTCGATAACTGTAGTGCCTTGCGTCTCGATTGAATTGACGGCTTTGCGAAGAGCCTCCCTGGCTCGGAGGCTGGTCTGCTCGGAGAGCAACAGTCTTACCAGAGGCATCCAACTTGTCTCTTTGAAGTCCTCTACGCCGAGGTCAGAGGCCATGTCGGGCTCGACCAGCTTGTGCAGATGAAATCTGAGGGCTTCGTCGAGTTGGTCAGCGACGTCTTTCGTGGATGCGACGACGAAGGTGCCGATCGGCTGCCCATCGATCAGTACCCGCATCGGGCCGTCCGTCTTACGCCACTGCCCGCCCGGAAGTCGGAATCTGTAGCGTCGCCACCAGCGCGAGCGTAGTTCTGCGATCGTGCCACGTGTCTCGGCCGCGGCTCCCTCGCCGCTGATGGCGCTGGCGATTTCATCCGGCTTGTCACCCAGCAATTCGGTCGGAATATCGAGCACGAATCGGCGCAAGCGAGGTCGTGGAGAGATCATCGCGTCAGACGAATACACCGGTCGCAGGCGTGCGGCGTCAACTTCGCTCAAGAAGGCGTCCAGCAGGTTCAGCGGACCGCGCCGAGACTTGCTAAAGACATGGAATGCGTCCACACGCCTTGCTTCCGGAAGCCACCCCTTGGCGATATCGGCCTCGCGGGCATCGCTGGTTTTCCTTGCGACCTCGAAAGCCTCTACGGCGCGCGGCGGAGCGTCGGGGCGGATCTCGGCCTTTACCAGCCGTACTCGCCCTAACCAATAGGCGAGACGGGCTCGCGCGTCGCGTGCCGCCTGCTCTTGTCCGTTTCGTGCGATTTCCTTCTGGTCCGGCTCGCCTGGGGCCAGTCCCTTCTCGAGAAGGCGCTCCGCCGCGATGATGAACGCATCTCGCCCAGGTTCGGTCGGCTGGATGCCGAGCGCGACGACCGCTGCCTGAATGGCGGCGTAGGACGTTTCCTCGGGCGAACGGGCAGCGATCGCGAGCCATTGCATGAGCGCCGGCAGGGCTTGGTCAAAACGTCGCTCGCGGCAGAGCTGCTCGTGACGTTCCAGTTGCAGATAGCTCTCAAGGGGAAAAGCTTCGACTGCCCTTGCACCGAAGTCTTCTTTGCAGATATCCGGCCAGCACTCCACCGCATTGAGACCTGCGAGATGCGCCTGTTTGTGCAGGAATGTTCCGCCAAGTGCGAGGAGCAGTCGATAGTGTCGGCCCTCGCCCGCGGTTATTCCCGGCTGGGCTTCACGTTTGGCGATGGCGCGGAGTGCAGCCGCCATGGTGGACGCCGCGCCGTGATGATCGCCCGCCGCGGCGAGCGACTGCGCCCGGAGCGCATGTGCGAGAGGTGAACCAGCCGGAGGATGGTCGCTTCCGGACGTGGCCGCGGCGACGATACCCTTCGGGTCGGCTACATAGTGGCGTATGGCGGCGAAGATCGCGGCGGCCCGGAAAGGGCTCAATGCCTCTTCCCTGCCGAGATGGCTGGCGATCGTCGCCCGTTCCAGCCGGCGGTGCTGGGCGGTACGCATCTGCGCAAGCAAGCCGATGTCGCGCGTGCCGGCTTGCGTCGGGGATTGGTGATCTGTCTTACCCATAGGGCCCCACGTCAGATGTCCTCTTCACCCGGATCCGGCTTTGGTTGTTTCGGATTTAGTTGCTGGACCGATTCCGGACGCTTCTGCACGGGGGTTCCGGAGTTCAGCGGTGCGAAATCCCTCGGCAAGGCCGACGCACGCGCGGCGGCAGCGACCGCATGCGTGGACAGCAGCGACGGCCAACGCTCGGCTGCCCACGCGTTGGCGATCGGCCACCAGATTGGCTTATCGGGGCTGACGATCTTGTCGCGTAGCCGGGTGGCAATGCCGGGCTTGTCGCGGAAGAATACCGCGTTCAGCACCGCCAGCTCGTGCGAGAGCAACTCCGAATAAGCGAGCAGCGCCTCCGCCGCGCCGCTGACATTGGGCAATGCGTCCTGTAGCCAGATACGCCATTTCTCGTACGCTTCCGTCAGCTCGGGCTGTTCGTTGCGGTTCGGGAGATATTCCAGAAAGGTTCCGTAGAGACCGACGGGATCCGCGGCTGGGGGCTTTGCCTCGTAGAGGAGTTGCTTTTCCACGCCTTTACGGATCAGCATCAGCAACTCGGTCTCGGGAAGATTGCTGACGAAGGCGTTGTACAGCCGGCGGAGTGTCTCGCCCGACTCGTGATGCGGCAGCAGATAGGTGTTGCTTCCCCGGAACTGGAAACGGTCGAAGAGGACGACGAGGCGTGCGAACGGGGCAAAGGTTAGATTTGCCGTCTCGATACTCAGGTCGTCCAACCGGCGCGATAGCCCGGTTTCGTCGTGATAGTTGATGAAGCAATGTGCCTCGATCATTCGCGTATAGCTGAGAAGCAGAGTGGCAAGCGTGCCAGACGCGTTGGCGAGCGCCCAATAATGCGTCGTTGCGAGTCCCGCGACGCTTTGAGTTGTCGTCTCGACGAAAGTTCGTCTTACGGTCCAGGTGGCGTTGAGCTGTTCATATGCCTTGATTGCGAGCCATTGCGCGATGAGAACGGCCGCGATGATGGCGACCCAACCCCATCGACCGCTCAGAAGCAGGTCGATCAAGCTGGTGGACTGCTTCGCTGCCTCCGGGACGGAAGGGGCGGCGCCACCTATGCTTGCGACTAAGCTCGGCATCAGAAACTCGACATGGGTCGAGAGCCGCTAAGCAGCCCGACGTCTTCCCCCGCCATCTGGAAACATATCGGAAAATCTCGGAAATCTCCAGTAGGCGTTTGCTAAAATTTCCTCCTGAGATTGAAGAGATCATTTGGCTGTCGTCGGGCCAGTTCGCGGGGTGGCTTGGCAAGTTTGTTGCCGCGACTTCGCGAGCATCGATTTCGCGGATAAGAGTTCTGGCTCGCGAGCAAGCTGGGGTCGCTCAGCCATCGGTCAGCGTTGCGTTGGTCCTTAGCTTAAAGAGCCACGGGGCAAAAAACGCCTCGAAAAACCAACGAGCCAATGGCTTCATCGACATAGGAGCAGCAGGAAACGCGCGTTAGGGCGGGGGTCGTCGCTTGGCCGTCTCCCGGACCAGATCGATAAAGTTCTTGAGTGCGGCCGACTGATTGCTCCGCCGCCATGCCAAGCCGAGGAAGGCTTTGGGCACGGGATTCTTCAAGCGTCGGTACACCACGCCGGTCATACGTGCGCTTTGCATTGTTGATGGTACGAGAGCAATGCCGAGCCCAGCCGCGACAAGGCCAAGGGTCGAGGTGATGCGCGGCGCCGGCTGGCCGAGGCGCGGAACAAAGCCAGCTGCCCGGCAGGCGGCGATGGTCTCGTCATGCAACCCAGTCCCTGGCGGTCCGATCATGATAAACGGATCGTCCGCGAGGCACTTCAGCTGGGCGGGCTTCGACCGTGCTTTGGCGAGTGAGTGACGGGCAGGAAGTGCCACCACCAATGGTTCCTCCTGAAGCGGCACGACGACGATCCCCTCCGCGTGGACATTCCGTGCGCGCACGAAAGCGACATCCATCTGGTCGCGTTCAAAATCAAGGACAATCTCATTGCTGAGCCCTTCCTGCAGCGTCAGAGAGACGAGCGGAAAAGCTTCACGGAAGGACCGGATTGCGATGGGGACGAGCGGATTGAAGGGGGCCGTCGGGGCAACACCAACGACAAGCTTTCCTTGCTCGCCGCGAGCGGTCCGCAGAGTCGTTTCGATCGCGCGATCGAGCTGGGACAATATTGCTTTTGCTTCATGAAACAGGGCCTGCCCCGCGCTGGTTAGATCAACGCCCCGAGGCAGCCGTCGGAAAAGCTGAACATTCAGCTCGCGCTCCATCAGGCTTATCTGACGGCTCAGTGGAGGCTGTTGCATGTCGAGCCGCTCTGCCGCCCGCGTGATGTGCCCTTCCTCTGCAACCGCGATGAAATAGCGAAGACGTCGCAGGTCCATTGCCATACCCAAAAAGTATCACAATCGCTTCAAGCATATCATATCCTGGCTGGTCCGTAAGGGTTATTGCGGCAAGACATCCCGGTTGGAGGCTCGCGATATGGACCATCGGAGGCGTCGACTCCTGCGTTCTGCATTGGCCGCACTCTCTGCCGCGGCGTTGCCAAGGGCCGCCGCAGCTCAGGTCTATCCTCATCGGCGAGTTCGTCTCATCGTGGGATTTCCCGCGGGAGGACCAGTCGACATAGCCGGTCGGCTTATTGCTGCCTGGTTGTCGAAACGCTCGGGCCAACCGATCGACGTCGAGAACGTGCCTGGCGAGAGCGGAAACACGGCGACCAGATCAGTCGTCAGAGCAGCACCTGACGGGTACACTCTTCTTGTCTGCGGACCCGTGAATGCAATCAACACAACACTTTTCGAGTCGCTCGACTTTGATTTCGGGCGCGATATCGTCGCGGTGGCGGGCCTGTACAGTGTGCCGCTTGTGATCGAAGTGAACCCTTCAGTCCCGGCCAGGACGGTTATGGAGTTTATCAGCTACGCGAAGACCAATCCCGGAAGACTCAGGGTCGGATTCGCCGGCGTGGGGACGCCCCAACATATCGGAATCGAACTGTTCAAATCGATGGCTGGCGTTGATTTGACGCTTGTGCCGTACCTTGGATCGACGCCTGCGCTCGAAGATTTACTGGCTGGCCGTATCGACGCGATGTTTGATCCGATGCCCTCGTCCATCGCGCATGTCAGAGCCGGCAGGCTCGTTCCGCTTGCCGTTACGGGAACGGCAAGGTCGGATAGCCTACCGGATGTGCCTGTCGCAGCAGATACCGTGAAGGGCTATCAAGCCGGATCGTGGTTCGGAATCGGGGCGCCTAAGGGAACACCCATGGCCGTTGTCGGTCAACTGAATGGCTTGGTCGACGAAGCCCTCAATGACGACGCCATCAAGTCGAGGCTCGCGGGGATCGGCGCAAGCAGTATTCACGGTTCGCCCGCAGAGTTCGCAAAATTCATCGCCGACGAGACTGAGAAGTACGCTGTCGTCGTCCGGTCGGCAGGGCTTAACGTGAAATAGTCGATTGTGCACTCCGGGTTTGTCGCCGACGGTCGGCAACTCATATACCGCGGCCATGTCGCCTTCTGGCCCATCGCGAAATCACGACAGCTCCCGCAGCAGCTTTCGCGCCGCATCCAACAATGCCCGAACCCGCCTTCGTTCCGCGATCGCGGCCCTGGTAAATAGTCCATGCTTCCGTGCATTCCGGTTCCTTCGCGGGGCGCCGGATCCTTCCGCTCCGCCGTGCATGCGGCAGCGCGTCTTGCCGTGCATTGCTGGCGCGCGGCAGGCGACGCCGTCACGGGTTTTGGCGCCGCAACGTGGGCTTGCCAGCAGAGAGCCGGTGTTGCGAGGGTGGCCGCCGGTCATGCGGTGCCGCCTTGACCTGCCTCGAACCTCTCGCGTTCGCAGGCTTCGCGCGCCGTGACCGTCCTGCCATCCATTGCTGCACCCGCCTCCGCAATGATGACGCCCGCATGCTGCGTAACGTTCCCAACGATCGCCTTGCCTCCATCCTGCACCGACAAATTCTGCACCGTGACCCCGCGCTCGCCATTGTTGCGGTGCCGGCTGAGCGCTTCGATCTGGGCCGCGAAGGTGCGGGCGAGCCGGCCGAGGGCGCGCGTGACGCTTTCCTGTTGCGCGATGTCTTCGGTGCAGGCGAGGCGGCAGGCGCTGCGCATCGCCGCCACGTGGACGGACACCATCTGCGCCGCCAGCATGGCCTCGATGGAATCGCGCGGAGCGATGCTTCGCATCATCGAGATCATGAAGGCGAGATTGGCCGCGTTGGGCCGTTGTCGGATCGCGCTGGCCTTCACCAGCTGCGCCAGGAGCCCATCGAGCGCGTCGCGGTCGACGGCGCCGAGCGCTTCGGCCAGCAGCATTTCGCCGGCTTGCGGGTCGGGATGGTCGATCGAAAATCCGCGCGCGAAGAGCTTGATCCGCGGTAGTGTTGCGGTCGCGGCGCGATCGGTCGCGACGATCGGCGCCGTCTTGGGTTTCGGTGATGTCGTCATGTCGATGGGTCCTTTGCGCGTGCAGGCGTGCGGGTCCACGCGCGCAGAAGCGCGGTACGCCGCCTGAATTTCGGATGTCGATGAGGATCTCGCGCTGGCAACCGTGTCGCGCGGCCCGTCGGGCGACGGGCAGGGGTCTCGAGGATTGCTGCGAGGATGACATTGTGCCGGTGTTTTGCCCGACGGGTCAAATGATTTTGCAGGCCTCGCTTGCCGCGCGGCGGAATTGAACCGGGGCGCGGCGCGGCAGAAACGCGATTGCGTAAATCGCTGCGACCGCTAATCATCGCCGTCGAATGCGTCACGCCATCGAGCACAGAAGTGACGCCGGCCCCGGGGAGAGAACCAATGCGACCAACGCTTCGCCTGCTGGCGGTCATCGCCGGCCTATGCGCCGTGCCGCTCGCGGCGCAGGCCGATGCGGCAAAATATCCGGTGCGTCCGGTCAAGATCATGGTCGGGTTCAGCGCGGGCGGTCCGGTCGACGTGGTCGCGCGCATCGTCGCCGACCGGCTCGGCAACAAGCTCGGACAGCCCTTCGTGGTCGAGAACCGCGCCGGCGCCAACGGCATGATCGCCGCCGAAGGCGTGGCGCATGCGGAAGCCGACGGCTACACCGTCCTGGCCTGCAACTCATCCACGATCACGCTCAACAAGACGCTGTTCAAGGATATCCGCTACGATCCGATCAGCGACTTCGCGCCGCTCACCACCGTCGTCTCGGCGCCGCTCGTGCTGGTGGTCAATCCCGAGAACCCCAAGACCGCCGGCATCAACACCGTGGCCGATCTCGTTGCCGCGGCCAAGGCCGCGCCGGGCGCGCTCGCCTACGGCTCGGGCGGTAACGGCAACCTCGCCCATCTCGCCATGGAGCTATTGGGCCAGAAGGCGGGCATCAAGATGATCCACGTGCCGTATCGCGGTGGCGCTGCGTCCGAGGTCGGCATCCTCGCGCAGGAGGTGTTGGCGGTGTTCGATCCCCTGTCCGCGGTGCCGCTGGTGAAGGCCGGCAAGCTGCGCGCGCTCGCGGTGTCATCGGCCGAGCGGCTGCCGTCGCTGCCGGATGTGCCGACCGTCGCGGAAGCCGGCTATCCCGGCTTCGACCTCTCGTTCTGGGTCGGCTTCTTCATGCCGAAGGCGACGCCCGCGCCGATCCTCGAGACGCTGCACCGGGAGATCGTCGCGGCCGCGAAGAATCCGGCGGTGCAAGAACGGCTCGGCTCGCAGGGCGTGGTGAGCCTGCTCAGCCCGGCGGACTACGCCGCCAAGATCGCGAAGGAGACCAAGGAACTCGCCGAGGTCGTGGCGGCGGCCAACATCAAGTCGGATTGAGATCAACGTCTGCCGCCTGCGGTACAAGGAACGTGGATGCCCGGGACGAGCCCGATGGGGCCGTCGTGCCGCCGTTTTGCCCGGCAAATCAAGGAGTTTTGTCCGTCGGGCAACGCGTCATGCCGGCAACCGCCGGCTACTGTGCATGGGGTTGTTTTCGCGTTTTTTGTGCGGGAGCGTCGGCTACAGCCACAGGATCTGCTTGCGATAGCCGAGATCGGTGAGCAGCGGCGCCGCCGGCCCCTGGTGAAACACCGCGCCGCGCTCCAGCGCGAAGACGCGGTCGGCAAGCGCCAGCACGAGGTCGAGATTGTGCTCGACGATCACGATCGACATCTGCCGGCGCAGCTGGTCGAACACTTTGAACAGCTCCAGCGTCACCGCCGGCGCGAGGCCCTCAAACGGCTCGTCGAGCAGTAGCAGGCGCACATTGCCCGACATGGCACGCGCGACCGCGACCATCTGCTGCTCGCCGCCGGAGAGATAGTCGGCCGCGATGTTCATGCGCTCCTTCAGGCGCGGGAAAGTGTGCAGGATCTGCTCCTCGTCCCACGCCACGCCGTCGCTGCCGTCGGTCTTGCGCGCCAGGCGTCCGAGCGCGAGGTTCTCGCGCACGGTCATGCCGGCAAACAACCCGCGGCCCTGCGGCACATAGCCGACGCCGCGCCGTGCGATGTCGGGCGCGGGGAGGGTTGCGATGTCCGTGCCGCGATAGTCGATGGTCCCGGACGCCGCCGGCACCAGCCCGGCGATGGTCTTCAGCAGCGTCGATTTGCCGGCGCCGTTGCGCCCCAGCAGCGCGACGATCTCGCCCTCGCGCACGTCGAGCGCGGCGTCGCTGAGGATGTGGCTCTTGCCGTAGAACGTGTTGACGCGATCGAGCCGCAGCACGGTCGCGTGCGCGCCGGCCGCGCTGCCGCTGCGGCGGTGCTCGACCGCGGGAATGCCCTTGCCGGTATAGATCTCCTGCACCCGCAGGTCGGCCCGCACCGCCTTCGGGCAGTCCGACATCAGCACTTCGCCCTGATTCATCACGGTGACGACCTGCGAGAAGCCGAGCACACGGTCGATGTCGTGCTCGACGATCAGCACGGGAATGTTGGTCGCGATGTTCCTGACGAGATTCGAGACGCGTTCGCGCTCGGCGGCGGCAAGGCCCGCGAGCGGCTCGTCGAGCAGCAGCACCTGCGGCCTGGAGCCGAGCGCGATGCCGAGATCGACCAGCCGCTGCCCGCCATAGGACAGCTCGCCGCCCTCGATCTCCTCGATGCCTTCGAGTCCGAGGAATTTGACCAGCGCGGCAGTCTCGGCGTGGATGTCCTGGTACGCGTCGATGTCGTTCCAGATGTTGAAGCGCATGGCGCGCCGAGCCTGCAGCGACAGGCGCAAATTCTCGTAGATCGTGAGCCCGCGAAACAGATTGGTGATCTGGAACGAGCGCGCCAGCCCCCGGTGGCAGATCAGATTCGCCGGCACGCCGGTGATGTCGCGGCCGTTGAGGCGGATGGTGCCCTGGTCCGGCGCGTAAAGGCCGGAGACCAGGTTGAACAGCGTGGTCTTGCCGGCGCCGTTCGGCCCGATCAGTGCGTGGATCTCGCCTGCCGCAACCGTGATGCTCGCATTCTCGACCGCGCGGATGCCGCCGAATTTCCGGGAGACGCCGCTGACCTCCAGCACCGTGCCCTTCAACGCCTCCGGCCGCAAAAAGTCCGGCAGCGGCAGCCCGTCATAGATCTTGCGCCGGCTCATCGCGGCGGTTTCCTCCGGCGCGGGACGGAAGCGCCGCATGATCACCGAACCGATGCCGACGAGGCCGCCGGGCGAATACATCACGAACGCCACGAAGATGAGGCCGAACCAGAACAGCCAGTCCGACGTCCAGATCGAGAACAGTTCTCTGAACAGGATGAAGAACACCGCGCCGAGCGCAGGCCCGAGCAGGCTGCGCATGCCGCCGATCACGACCATGGCCAAGAGTTCGCCGGCGAACGGCACCGAGACGGCTTCGGCCGAGACCAGATAGTTCAGGAACGCGATCAACGCACCGGCAAGGCCGGTGACAACGGCGGAGATCACGAACACGGCGAGCTTGTAGCGCTCGACCGGATAGCCCTGAAAACCCGCGCGCAGCTGGTTCTCGCGGATCGCCACCAGCACATGCCCGAACGGCGAGCGCACCAGGCGCATGAGGATATAGAGCACGACGAGCCCGATCGCGGCGACCACGGCGTAGTAGCTGAGCGCGCTGTCGAGACTGATCGGCCCGATGTCACCGCGCTTCAGCCCGCCGAGCCCGTCCTCGCCGCCGGTCAGGCTGGTCCAGCGGAAGGCGGTGGTGTAGACCAGCGCGGCCAGCGCCAGCGTCAGCAGCGAGAAATAGACGCCGCGCCGGCGTAGGATCAGCAGGCCTGTGACGGCCGATGCGATCGCGACGACGATCATCGACCCGAGCAGCGGCAGCCAGATTTCGCCGGGGAAGACGCGAAGCTGGATCAGTCCGGCGGCATAGGCGCCGATGCCGAACCAGGTGCTGTGGCCGAACGAGACGAGGCCGGTGTAGCCGATGCAGAGGTTGAGCCCCATCGCCGCGATGGCAAGACCGAGCATCCATGTGCCGGTGTTGAGCGACAGGCCGAGCGCCTTCAGCACGAAGGGCAGCGCGATGACCGCGATCGTCGCGATCAGCAGCGGCTTGAGCCTGTCGATGGTCGAGGCCCGGGTCATTCGAACTTCTCGATGCGCTCGCCGAGCAGGCCGCGCGGGCGCACCAGCAGCACCAGAAACATCAGGATGTAGATCGAGGCCTCACCGGCGGCCGGCTCGAAATGGATGGCGATGCCGCGCACGACGCCGACGAGGAGCGCCGCGATGATGACGCCCCAGAAGCTGCCGAGCCCGCCGATCACCACCACGACGAAGGCGATCGTCATGATCTCGGCGCCCATCGCCGGGTGCACGGTCGTGATCGGCGCGAAGAAGGCGCCGCCGAGCGCGGCCATGCCGACGCCGAGCATCACGATCGCGGTCATGTAGGGCTGAAGCCGGATGCCCAGCGCCGCGACCATGTCCGGCCGCTGGATGCCGGCGCGCACCACGCGCCCGAACGAGGTCTTGTGCAGCAGCAGCCAGACCCCGACCAGAATCGCCGCCACGACACCCAGGATCAGGAGACGATAGCGCGAGAACAGGAAGTCGCCGACGATCACAGAGCCGCGAAAGCTCTGCGGGATCTCGGTCGACACCGGCGCGGCGCCCCAGATCATGCGGATCGCCTGCTCGGCGACCATCGCAAGCCCGAAGGTCACGAGCAGGCTGAGGATCGGGTCGGCCGTGTAGAAGCGTCGCAGGATGAAGCGCTCGAAGAGGATGCCGAGCAGCGCGACCGCGAACGGCGAGACCACCACGGCGGCGCCGAAGCCGAGGCGCTTGGTCAGTTCGACGCAGACATAGGCGCCGAGCGCGTAGAAGGCGCCGTGCGCGAGGTTGACGATGCCGCCGACCGAGAAGATCAGCGACAGTCCGAGCGCGATGAGCAGGTAATAGCCTCCGAGCACGAGGCCATTCACCACCTGTTCCAGCAAGAACTCGAACTGCATGTTGCGTCCTTGCCGCGAGGGCGCGCGTCAGGCCTTCATCTCGCAGGGATTTTGTTCTCTGGTCGGATAGATCTGTTCCAGCGCATCATTCGCCGCCGGCACCGCATCGCCGAGTACCAGCATGTCCCACTGGTCCTTCATCTGGTCTTTCGGCTTGACGGTGAACGGATAGGCCTCCTGCACGAGCTGGTGATCCCAGGTGCGGAAATAGGCTCTTCGCGCTTTTCCGATGTCGAACTGCGTCTGCTTCTCGAAATAGGCGATCAGCTCGTCGCTCGCGGTCGACTTGGCGGTGTTGATCGCTTCCGCCAGCAGCTTCAGCGTGATGTAGTCGATCCAGGCGTGGTTCTCCGGCGGCTTGCCGTATTTCTTGCTGAAGGCTGCGACGAAGGCCTGCGACGCCGGATTGTTCAGCGTGTGATACCAGACCGTCGGCCAGGTGCCGCTGAGATTGCCGGCGCCCGCCGCCCAGGCGTCGCCGGTGTTGAGGTTGAAGCCGACCAGCGGATAGGGCAGGCCGAACTCGGCATATTGCTTGACCAGGTTGGTGACCTGGTTGCCGGCGAGGTTGCAGCAGACCACGTCGGGCTTCGCCTGCCGCACCTTGAGCAGATACGGGCTGAAATCGGTGACGTCGGTCGCGATCAATTCGTCGCCGATCAGGTTGGCGTCGTGCGCGCTGAAGAAGGTCTTCGCGGCCTTCAACAGATCATGGCCGAAGATGTAGTCGGCGGTGAGCGTGAAGAACTTCTTCCCCTTCACCATGCCCTTTTGCGATAGCGCGGTGCCGACCGCGTTGACCATCACGGTGTTCGGGATGTCGCAGTGGAACGAATATTTGTTGCAGTTCTTGCCGCGCAGCGCGTCCGAGCGCGCGCCGGTCGAGAAGAACACCTTCTTGTTGCGTTCGGCGACCTGCATTATGGTGAGCGAGGAGGCCGAGGAAATCTCGCCAAGCAGCACCACCGCGCCGTCCTGCTCGAGCATGCGCTGTGCCTTGGTGGCCGCGGTGGCTGGATTGATCGAGTCTTCCGAGAGCAGGTCGATCGGCTTGCCCAGAAGGCCGCCGGACTGATTGATCTCCTCCGCCGCGAGCTTTGCGCCCAGCTGTGCGTAGCTGCCGATCACGCCGAGAAAGCCGGTGAGCGGCGTCAGGTGACCGATCCGGATCCTCTCGGCCTGGGCCCTCACGATTGCCGGAAACCCAAGTGCGGACGCGCCTGCGAACGCGGCGCCCGCCCGTAACAACGTCCGTCGCGGGTAGCGGATCATCTTTGTGTCCTCCCGGTGCATCGTGTGTCTCCCTTCAAGATCGGTTATCCGACATTGTGAGAGATGTTTTTCTAATGCTGGAGGATAATCCCGAACGCCATCGCCGGTGTCAACCGGCAAAATCGCCGCTTGGGCGCGGCTCAGGCCTTTTGCGTGAGCGCTTTGCGCGCCGCGCCCTTGGCCCCGAATTCGGCCGAGAGCCGGTCGGCGGCAGCTTGTACGACCTGCGCGCTGGCGTGCAGGGCCTGGTTGGAGAGCCGCCAGATCGGGCCGGAAATGCCGAGCGCGCCGATCACCTGGCCGGTGAAGTCGGTCACCGGCACGGCGACGCAGCGCACCTCCATGTTGAATTCGCCGTCGTCGAAGGCGACGCCGGTGCGCTGCACCTCGGCGATCTCGCGCATCAGCGCGCCGGCGTCGGTGATGGATTTCGGCGTCGACGGCTTCAGTTCCGCGCGATCGATGAACCGCTTGAGCTGCTCGGGGCGGAGCGAGGCGAGGATGATCTTGCCGAGCGCGGTGCAGTGCGCGGGCCGCACCACGCCGACGCGGTCGGTCAGCTGGAACGCGCCGGGGCCGCTCGTGCGCGCAATGACGATCACGGCATCGCCCATCCGCACGGCAAAATGGCTGCTTTCGCTGGTCTGGCGCGACAGCTCCTCCAGAACGGGGGTCGCGACGTTGACCATCTCGATCTCGTCGAGCGCGGATGCCGCGAGCGCAAACAGCGGACGGCCGATGCGATAGCGCTTGTTGTCCTTCTCCTGGCGAAGGTAGCCGAGCGTGACCAGCGTCTTCGCCAGATGAAAGGTGGTCGAGTTGTGCAGGCCGACGAGCTTGCTGAGCTCCGCAAGCCCGATCCCTTCGCGATGACGCGCCACCTCTTCGAGAATCGAGAAG
Organism: Bradyrhizobium sp. P5_C12; assembly: GCF_054049735.1. Taxonomy (NCBI): domain Bacteria; kingdom Pseudomonadati; phylum Pseudomonadota; class Alphaproteobacteria; order Hyphomicrobiales; family Nitrobacteraceae; genus Bradyrhizobium; species Bradyrhizobium sp. P5_C12. The sequence goes on along the minus strand of NZ_JBFULU010000011.1, from coordinate 25,391 downwards.
GCGCGGCCGAGCGACTGAACGCCACCGCCACGCTGCTTGTCGTCGGCCTCGTCGTCGCCATCGGCTTGCGGCGCGGGGATGAGTTTGGCGATCGCGGTCTTGCGTGGACTTGCAGGCTTCTCGCCGGTAGCGGGCTTGGTACGCGATCTCAAGGACAAGGCCCCCTCTGGTGAATCGTCATGACGCCGTTCGTTCGACAGTAGCACGCAACCAGCACAGCCGTCGGCGCGGAGCCTCGCGTTTCCTCAGCTGACAGACTACCACAATATAAATTGACGTACAGCATTATGAGAAATAGGGTGTCCGCGGCTCAGCGATGACCGGCCGCGTTTTCCGCATCGGTCCACAAGAAGTCGTGGGCCGGCGGGAGACGGGTTGATGTCGAAAAACATGCTCAACGGCGCCCAGGTCATTGTCGATTACCTGATCCAGGAAAAAGTGCCGCAGGTGTTCGGGCTCTGCGGCCACGGCAACATCCAGTTCATCGACGCGCTGTACGAGCGCTCCTCCGAGATCAAGACGATCTCCGTGCATCACGAGAGCGTCGCCGGCTTCATGGCCGACGTCTACTACCGCGTCTCMGGCAGGCCGACGGCGACCTTCACCTCCTGCGGGCCGGGCTCAGCCAATCTGCCGATCTCGCTCGCGAACGCCTTCCTCGATTCCGTGCCGTTCATGGCGATCACCGGCAACGTGCCGACCAGCCAGTTCAATCGCGGCGCGTTCCAGGAGATGTACCGGCACTACCAGGCCGACTTTCCCTCCACCGTGCGCACGATGTGCAAGAAGGTGTTTCAGCCGACGCGCGGCGAGATGGTGCCGCTCGCGGTGCGGCAGGCCTGGAAGACCATGGTCACGGGGCGGCCGGGGCCGGTGGTGATTGACGTACCGTTCGACGTCTTCATGGAGGCTGCTGCCGAAGAGGCACCGAAGGCCAGCGAGTGGAGCGCCAACATCTCCAGCCGTTGTGGTGCCGATCCCGAAGGCGTCGAGAAGGCGGTCGACATGCTGCTTTCAGCGGAGCGGCCGGTGATGCTGGTCGGGCAGGGCGTGCGCTATGGCGGCGCGGCGGACGAATTGCGCAAGCTCGCCGAGCGGCTTCAGATTCCCGTCGCGGCCTCCGCGAGCGGTCTCGGCGCGCTCGACGTCAATCATCCGCTGGCGCTTGGCCTCGTCGCRCGCGCCGGCCACTATCAGGCCAATCATGCGACCCGCCAGGCCGACGTGCTGCTCGCGCTCGGCGTCCGCTTCGACGACCGCACGTCGAGCTCATGGATTCCCGGCTATTCCTTCACGATCCCGCCAACGCGGCTGATCCATGTCGACATCGATCCCGAGGAGATCGGCCGCAACTATCCTGTCGCGCTCGGGCTGATGGCCGACGTCCGCACCTTCCTGCGTCAGATCCATGCCGAGCTCGATCGCCGCGATAATCTCTTCAAGAAATCCGATGCGCGCAAAAAATGGCTGGCGCAGATCGACACCTATCGCAAGGAGTGGGACAAGTTCGTCGCGCCCGGCTTCTCCGACGATACCACGCCGATCAATCCGCAGCGCGCGGCGGCCGAGATCGACAAGGCGCTGCCGGAGGATGCGATCCTGGTCTCCGACATCGGCGTGCATCACAACTGGCTGCTCGGCTTCTGCAAGCCGAAGCGGCCGGATTCGCTGATCGGCTCGATGGGCTTTGGCCCGATGGGCTTCGGCGTCGCCGGCGTGATGGGCGCGAAATTCGCCGCGCCCGATCGTCCCTGCGTGTCGGTGTGCGGTGACGGTGCCTTCTTCATGCACGCCAACGTGCTGGGTACGGCGGTCGAGTACAATCTGCCCGTGGTCTGGGTGGTCTGGAACAATTACGCCTATGCCTCGATCCGCGGACTTCAGCGCGGCTATCTCGGCGGGCGCGAGCTTGCGACCGACTTCAGGCATCCGGAGACGGGCCAACGTTACAATCCCGACTTCGCGGCGATGGCGCGCGCCTGCGGCGTCGAAGGCGTGCGGGTCGATCGCGCCGGCGACATTGGTGAGGCGATCCGCAAGGGCATTGCCGCCAACAAACCCTATCTGATCGACGTCGATATTGCCGCCGACATCAATCCGATTGGCGCCGGTGTCTGGGAATTGCCAGGCCTCGGCCAGAGCAAGGCCGGCATCGGCACACGTTTCCAGCCGGGCTGATCGCGCCGCTATCAATCGCCAATCAACAAGATATCGGGGAGATGGGAATGACGCTCGCAGGCAAGAAGGTCGTCGTGATCGGCGGCTCCTCAGGCATCGGCCTCGCCACGGCGGAGCTGGCCAAGGCGCAAGGCGCCGACGTCATCATCGCCTCGCGCAGCGCCGCGAAGCTTGATCCCATCGCCGAGCGGCTGAGGGTGACGGCCATTTCCGCAGACGTCACCGACGACCAGAGCGTCATTGATCTGTTCCGTCGCACCGGTCCCGTCGATCACGTCGTGCTGACGGCCGCGCAGCTCCGCACCGGGCCCTTCAAGACGGTCGCGATGGACGACGTGCGTGCCACCATGGAAGGCAAGTTCTGGGGTGCCTGGCGCGTGGCGCGGGAGGCCGAGATCCGGCCGGGCGGATCGCTGACGCTGGTCACCGGCTTTCTCAGCGTTCGGCCGCGGCCGAACTCGGCGATCATCAGTGCGGCCAATGGCGCGCTGGAATCGCTGGCCCGCGCGCTCGCGCTCGAGCTTGCGCCGGTGCGCGTGAATGCGGTCTCGCCGGGGGTGATCGATACGCCGATCCGGGCGGCGATGCCTGAAGCGGCGCGGAAGGAGATGCTGGCAAAGACCGCTGCCGCGCTGCCGGTCGGCCGCGTCGGCATGGCGGAGGACATCGCCCAGCAGATTGCGAGCTTCATGACCAACGGCTTCGCCACGGGATCGATCGTCTATGTCGATGGTGGCGCGCTGGTGAATTGAGTCGCGCGAAAGGAGCACGATCATGGCCGAGGAGAGCAACGGCGCCTTCATCCGCAATATCGCCGAGGTGCCCTGGCGCGAATTCCCCAATCACTTCGGCGGAGCGCTGTCGAAGCCGCTGGTAATGCCGGAGACCGCCGGCTCGCGCCGCATCGACTACCGCATCTCGATGTACCAGCCGATGGCCTATGTGGCACGGCATCATCACAAGGTGCAGGAGCAGGTCTATCACGTGCTCGACGGCGAGGGGCTGATGGAGATCGCAGGCAAGAACCATGTCGTGCGCAAGCACGACGTGATCTTCCTGCCGCCGGGCGTCGAGCACGCGATCTCGAATTCGGGCCTGACCGATCTCGTGTTCCTAGTGGTGACGTCGCCAGTGACCGACGACGAGAAGCCGGTGTGACCTAGCCGGAGGAACGTTCGCGCGCGGCGATGCGGACGGCGCGAGCTTTCGCGCTCTTTCCGGTCGCGCGCGCCGCGATCATGCCGCGTGCCTTGCCGTGGCTGCTCTTCCGGATCAAGGATGCAAGCCGCTTGCGCGCCCGGTTCGCCGTCATGCGTGCGGCCAGTTGCTCGGCCTTGCGAATGATATTGGCGGCCGTAGGCGTCAGATTCACTGGAACCCAGGCGACGTCCTTTGTCTTGGACAGGGCGCCGATGCCCTCGCAGGGCGCTTCGCGCGGCAGGTCGATCCGGATCGCGAGGGCCTCGGAGCGCTCGGTCCAGTCTTCGGCGTTGGTGCCGGTGATGATCCGGACATAATCGCGCGTCTCGCGCGGCAGTCCGCTTTCCCTGGCAAGCCATTTCTGGATACGACCCGGGCCGGCGTTGTAGGCGGCGGCGGCGAGGCCGAGATTGCCGAAATCGTCGCGGAGCTTGCGCAGGAACTTTGCCGATGCGGGCAAGGCCTTCATCGGGTCGAAGGGATCATCGAGTCCGACCTCCGCGGCCGTCTCCGGCATGAATTGCGCGACGCCCTGAGCGCCGGCCTCGCTGACCTCGTTGGAACGAAAACGGCTCTCCTGCCAGATCAGGCGCGCGAAGAACGGCACCGGAATGCCGCTGGCCTCGGCCGCTTCCCTGAGCGCGCGGCAGAATTGTTCGGTTGGCGAAGCCGGGGTCTGCGTCACAGGTTCGATCGCGCGCGTCGGCTCGATCGCCTCTTCGTAGGATGCGCGCGCATTTGCGAGCTCGATGGCCTGCACGCTTGCGAGGAAGAGCTCGACGAGCGGAACCAGTGACGGTGCGCGATCGGCTTTGGGAGTGGAGTTGTCGAGATGTGATGCTTGCCAGGACGGCGACGAGCCGAGGTCGCAGATCAGAGTCAGGAACGCAGCGCAAGCCGCGACGAGAAATCGCATCTCGGTGAATGTCCTCGAACTGTGGGGAACGACCAGCGCGCGCCGGTGACAAGGACTTCTTAACCGCAATTGCGGCGAAGCTGCGATTCCGGGACACCGCCGGTGTTAGTACGGTGTTCCTGCTGCAGAAAATGCGACGTCAGCCCCGCGGATCTACGGGGCCGCGGGGACATGCAACGCTGCAAGTGGTGTGACGGCGGTTGGGTGGCGCTTACGCCTTTGGAAAGTCCTTGCGCAAGGCGATCTCGGCGGCGTCGCCGGGCGACAGCACGGTCTGCTCGAAGGCCGGCTGCGGCCTCGTCATGATGTCGTAGAGCGAGATGCCCTTGATCGGCTTTTCCATGAGCTCGCGGACGCAATCGGCGAGCGTGCCGTTGTAGACGAGATAGGGCGGACCTCGGTCCTTCTGCCGCTCGCCCTTCAGCGACGGCCATTTCTTCAGTTCAGCCGGCGCGTCATAGACGATCGGCGAGCCTTCCTTGAACATGCGCTTGGCCCCGGGCGGCTTGGACTGCCGGGAATCCTAGGGCCGCCGGGTAAACACACGTTAAAGAATTAGCTCAAATCAGCCGGCAATGAAGGCGAGCAGGGTGCCGTTGGCCTGGGCCGGCGGCACGCAGATCGCAGCCCCGCTGCGGACGCCGGCCGAACCCAGCGCCTTCTCGGTCGCCGCGAGATCGCCGCTCACGAGCACCAGCGCCGCGCCGCCGCGTTCGGACAGCCCTGCGAGCGTTACACCGGGATAACGCTTTCCGAGCTGATCCAGCGTCAGATAGACGAAATCGGCGCGATCGCCGCCGGAGGGCACGGTGACCGCGCCGTCGGCATCAGGCTTCGGCTCGCGGTCGATCAGGCGCGCCAGATGCGCTGCTTCCGTCGCGGGCTCGGGCGTTGCGATCAGCGTCTGCTTGATCCGCTTGGCCGCATTGGCGTGCTTCATCAGCTCGGGAATCCACACGGTGTCGCGGGTCTTGTGCTGGCAGGCGAAGATGCGCACGCCGCCCGGCGCTTCCGCGGTCGGCCACATGAAGGTGCGGAATTTTGCCGCCGACACCGTGCCATTCGGCAGCGTCACCGGCCGTTCGAAATCAGTCGGCCCGATCGGCACCAGGCCGCGCGCGCGGATCTCCTCCGCGCCGGCGGCGGAATCGACCGCGGTGAAGGCGATGCGCTCGATGCCCTCGCCCTGCTTGTCGAGGAAGGCGCGTGCCGGCGCGTTGTGTTCGGTCGCAGCCAGCACGCCGAGCAGCTCCATATAGTCCGGGTCGAACATGATGGTGTAGTTGCCGGTGCCCATATGCGCGCTGTGGGTGCCGCGCGGCGAGATGGTGAAGCCGAGCCGCCTGTAGTTCTCGGCAGCCTTGTCGAGGTCCTTCACCATGACCACGGCGTGGTCGATACCGATGACATTCTTGAGGGCCACTGTGATTTCCTTGGGGCGGGTGCAAACTGACTTCGGACCGCGACCTGCGGCCGCTCGCCCTGTCTACGCTGGATAGGCGCTCAAGTCATTTTCAAATCTGCGGCAGATGCGGAATTTCATTCCGCGAAACGCTGCATCGACGCCGGGACGGCGTCAGCGAGCCTGCTCGCTGATATAGGCGGCGAGGATCGCGCGCTCCTCGCTGGTCATCTCGGTGATGTTGCCCGGGGGCATCGCGCTGGACCATGCGGCCACGCGGCCGATCAGGCGGATATTGCGGTGGATGTTCTCGGGACCGTCGAGCAGGATGCCTTTCGGCGCTGTCACGATACCGGCCCAGACTGGCTCGGCCGCGTGGCACATGCTGCAGCGGGACATCACGATCTCCTCGACATTGGCGACCGTAGGCTGTGCCGATAGTGCACCTGTCTTCACCTCGCGCGGGCCGGCAGCGGAGAGGAAGAAGATCGCGATCACGCCGGCCGCCGCGACGCCCCACACCCACCATGGCGATTTGCGCCCGGCATGCCGCTCGTTGAAGAAGTGACGGATCACGGGGCCGAGTGCCAGGATGATCGCGACGATGATCCAGTTGAAGCGGGTGGCGTAGAGCAGCGGATAATGGTTGCTGATCATCAGCACGACGACCGGCAGCGTCAGGTAGTTGTTGTGGACCGAGCGCTCCTTGCTGGTCTTGCCGAGTTTCGGGTCGGGCGCCTGTCCGGCGATCAGGGCGGCCACGATCTTCTTCTGGTTCGGGATGATCACCGCGAAGACATTCGCGACCATGATGGTGCCGATGATCGCCGCGATCTGGTTGAAGGCGCCGCGGCCGCTCAGCACGTGGGTGAAGGCAAAAGTCAGCGCGACCAGGAACAGATAGCCGCCGATGGCAAAGGGCAGCTCGCGTTGTGCCAGTCCGCTGCGGCAGGCAGCCTCATAGAGCAGCCACGCCAGCGCAAGACTACAGAAGCTGAACAGGCCCGCCTGGAACGGCGTCAGGTCGAGGATCGACTTGTCGACCAGGAACAGGTCGGCCTCGAGATAATAGACCACCACCATCAGCGCGAAGCCGGACAGCCAGGTGGTATAGGCTTCCCATTTGAACCAGGTCAGTTCCTCCGGCATCTGGCTCGGCGCCACCAGATATTTCATGATCCGGTAGAAGCCGCCGCCATGGACCTGCCAGGCCTCGCCCTGCACGCCGTCCGGCAGGTCCCCCCTTGGCTTCAGGCTGAGATCGAGATGGATGAAGTAGAACGAGCTGCCGATCCAGCCGATCGCCGCCACCACGTGCAGCCAGCGGAGCAGCAGGCTCGCCCATTCCGATAAGATCGATCCCCACATGATCACCCCATCAATCGCGACATCGATGCCGCGGCTTTGATGACCGCAACCGGCGGTCGCGCCCCTACAATGTGTCGCACCGATCCGCGTTATTTTCCAGTACGATGGGTTGCGGCTGATGCACATCGTGCGGGCATGAGCTGACGTGGGATTCGGCAGACAAGGGCCGGGAGGAAGACGACGTGAAGAAGCATGTTTCGCATATGCTGGTGGCCGCATGGCCTTTGGTAGCCTGCGCCGGCGCGCAGGCCGAGCCTGTCCTGCAAGGCAGGGACGCCTACGGCAATTGGCAATCCGACAAGCCCGGCACGGTCAGGCTGATCCGGCCGCAGGATCTCCCCAAGGCCAATGCGACGGCGTCGGTTGCGAGCTTCGCGCGCGTGGTGCCGCGTCCGCCGGACGCATCGCCCCTGGTGCCGGCGGGCTTCAAGATCGAGCTGTTCGCCGAAGGCCTGCGCGCTCCGCGCATCGTGCGCGTGGCGCCGAATGGCGATGTTCTTGTGGCGGAGACGCGGGCAGGCAATATTCGTGTGCTTCGCGCCGGGGAGGGCGGCAAGGTCGCGACGAACGAGGTTTTTGCCAGCGGCTTGAAGCAGCCATTCGGCATAGCTTTCTTTCCGAACGGCGACGATCCGCAATGGGTCTATGTCGCCAACACCGACAGCGTCGTTCGCTTTCCCTATCGGGCCGGTGATCTGAAGGCGCGTGGCAAGGCCGAGACCATCGTGCCGAGCCTGCCGCACGATGGCGGCCATTCCACCCGCGACATTGTCTTCACGCTGGACAACAAGCGCATGCTGGTCTCGGTCGGCTCACTCAGCAACGTCGCCGAAGGCATGGGAAATCCGCCCGGCGGGATGGCGGCCTGGTCGCGAACACAGCCGCTGGGGGCCGCCTGGGCGAGCGAGACCGAACGTGCGACAGTTCTTGCCTTCAATCCGGATGGCAAGGAGCGGAAGATCTACGCCACCGGCATTCGCAATTGTGTCGGCCTCGCGATCCAGCCGCAGACCGGCCTGCCATGGTGCTCGACCAACGAACGCGACGGCCTCGGTGACGATCTCGTGCCCGATTACGTGACCAGCGTAAAGGAAGGCGCCTTCTACGGCTGGCCGTGGTTCTACATCGGCAACAACGAAGACCCGCGCCATGCCGGCGCGCGGCCGGACCTCAAGGACAAGGTGACGATCCCCGACGTGCTGGTACAGCCGCACTCGGCTTCGCTCGGCATGACGTTCTACCAGGGCACGCAGTTTCCAGCCGAGTATCAGGGCGATGCCTTTGCTGCCGAGCACGGCTCCTGGAACCGCTCGAAGCGCACCGGCTACAAGGTGATCCGCATCCGGATCAACGACGGCAAGCCGACGGGGGAGTACGAGGATTTTGTTACGGGCTTTGTCGTGAATGATACGGAGGTCTGGGGAAGGCCGGTCGGAGTTGCGGTGGCCAAGGATGGCGCGCTGCTGATTTCGGAAGACGCCGGCGGCACGATCTGGCGGGTGACGCATTCGCGCTGAGCGAACCTTCTTCGCCTCTCCCCGCGTGCGGGGAGAGGCCGGAATTTGCGAGAGCAAATTCCGGGTGAGGGCGCGGGTCCAACCCTCAGCGAGGTCGCGAAGCAGCCCCTCACCATAGCCGATGCTCTGCATCGGCGTTCTTTCCCAAGAACGGCGGCCGGAGGCCGCCTACGCCTCTCCCCGTAAGAACGGGGAGAGGGAGAGGACCTAACCCCTCCTCACACTGGCCCCGCCGTCCACCGGCAGCGTCACGCCTGTGATGAAGTTCGCTTCATCCGATGCCAAAAACAACGCGGCGTTCGCCACGTCCCACCCCGTGCCCATCTTCCTGCGCAGCGGCACCTTGCTGTCGCGTTCGGCTTCGACTTCGGCGCGGGTCTTGTGCCATTCGCGGGCGCGGGTATCGACCGCCATCGGCGTGTTCATCAGGCCCGGCAAAATGACGTTGGCGCGGATGCCGTACTCCGCGTTCTGGTAGGCGAGCTGTTCAGTGAAGGCGATCATCGCCGATTTGGTCGCCTTGTAGGCGACGTAGGGATAGGTCGTGATCGCGGCCATCGAGGAGATGTTGATGATCGCGCCGCTGTTCTGTGCGCGCATGATCGGGATCACTTCCTTGGCGGCGAGAATGCAGCTCTTCAAATTGATGGCGACGACGCGGTCGAATGCCTCCTCGGTCAATTGAAGCAGCTCGGCGTCGCCGCCGGACAGGCTGACGCCGACATTGTTGTGCAACACGTCGATCCGGCCCCAGCGTGACAGCGCGTCGGCCACCATGGCCTTGATGTCGGCGGAGCTGGTCACGTCGGCCTTGAAGGCGGCGGCGGTCCCTTGCTTGTCCGCGATCATCGCGACGGTTTCCCGCGCCGAGTCCAGGTGATGATCGACGCACAGCACCTTGGCGCCCTCGCGCGCGAAGGTCAGCGCGGTGGCGCGGCCATTGCCCATGCCTTCGCCGGGGCTCTGGCCGGCGCCGACGACGATCGCAACCTTGTCCTTCAAGCGCATGTCAGCTCACTCCGGTGGCGGTTTCATCCCAATTATTTTCGTGCAGATTAGCAATCGCCCCGACGGGAGAGAAGGGCACGCCTGCTGCGTTCATGTCATTGACATCACATGGAATTGCATGCTGCCGCGGCGCATTGCGCATGGCTGGCCCTTGTGGTTCAGGAACCGTTTTCGGGCGACTGGGTTTGTTGCGGGGCCTTTTCCGCGCTAGGCTCTCCCCGGGGGCTTCCCGACCGCCAGTGGCTTGCCGATGAATCTGCTCGATCCACAAGGGCCTGTTGCTGCTGCCAACAGCACCATCCTGGTCGATTCCGTCTTCATCATGCTTGTGATCGTGGTGCCGACGATCATCGCGATCCTGGCGTTCGCGTTCTGGTTTCGCGCTTCCAATCCGAAGGCGCATTTTCAGCCCGACTTCGTCTATTCCGGGCGGGTCGAGATGGTGGTGTGGGCGATCCCCGCGCTCACYGTCATCCTGCTCGGCGGCGTCGCCTGGATCGGCTCGCACCAGCTCGATCCCGCGGCGCCCGTGCCGGGCACCGGCAGCCCGGTCCGCATCCAGGCCGTCTCGCTCGACTGGAAATGGCTCTTCATCTATCCGGACCAGCGCATCGCCACCGTCAACACGCTGACGGTGCCCGCCGGCGCCGAGCTGAACTTCCAGCTGACGTCGTCGAGCGTGATGAACGTGTTCTTCATCCCGCAGCTCGGCAGCATGATCTACACCATGAACGGCATGGTGACGCGGCTGAACCTGCGCGCCGACAATGAAGGCAAGCTTCAGGGCCTGTCGGCGCATTTCTCCGGTGACGGCTTCCCCGACATGATGTTCGACGTCAACGTGATCTCGCCGCTCGCCTTTCCGGACTGGGTGGCGACCACCGCGAAGTCCGATGCGGTGCTGAACGAGGAGAGCTACACGAAGCTGATGCAGCAGGGCATCGAGAGGGGCAGGCCGACCTACCGCCTCGACGATCCCCGGCTGTTCGACCTGATCGCGACCCAGCACATTCCGCCAGGGCCCGGACCGGAGCTGCTCTCCGATGCCGGCCGGCCGCACAGTGGAGGCCATGATGCTCGGTAAGCTCGATTGGTCGGCGATTCCGTTCGACCAGCCGATACCCCTCATCGCGGGCGCCGTGGTGCTGGTCGCGATTCTTGGCGTGCTGATCTGGGTCGTGGTGAAAGGGCATCTGCCCTATCTCTGGCACGAATGGATCACCAGCGTCGATCACAAGCGCATCGGCGTGATGTATATCCTGCTGGCCTCGGTGATGCTGCTGCGCGGCGGCAGCGACGCGATCATGATGCGGATCCAGCAGGCGGTCGCCTTCCAGTCGCAGGGCTATCTGCCGCCGGAGCACTACAACCAGATCTTTTCGGCCCACGGCACCATCATGATCTTCTTCGTGGCGATGCCGTTCGTGATCGGGCTGATGAACCTGATCGTGCCGCTCCAGCTCGGCGTGCGCGACGTCGCTTTTCCGACGCTCAATTCGGTCGGCTTCTGGCTCACCGCGACCGGCGCGCTGCTGGTCAATCTCTCGCTCGTGATCGGCGAATTCGCGCGCACCGGCTGGCTCGCCTTTCCACCGCTGTCGGGACTGTCCTACTCGCCGGGCGTCGGCGTCGACTATTACGCCTGGTCGCTGCAGATCTCCGGCGTCGGCACGCTGGTCGCCGGCATCAATCTCGTGACGACCGTGCTGAAGCTGCGCACCAGGGGCATGAACTATCTGCGCATGCCGATGTTCTGCTGGACCACGCTGGCCTCCAATCTCCTGATCGTCGCGGCGTTTCCGATCCTCACCGCCACGCTCGCGATGCTGCTGCTCGACCGCTATCTCGGCTTCCACTTCTTCACCAACGAAGCCGGCGGCAACGTCATGATGTTCATGAACCTGATCTGGGCCTGGGGCCATCCGGAGGTCTATATTCTCGTGCTGCCGGCCTTCGGCATCTTCTCCGAGGTGGTCTCGACTTTCTCCGGCAAGGCGCTGTTCGGCTATCGCTCGATGGTGCTCGCCACCATGGCGATCTGCGTCATCTCCTTCATGGTCTGGCTGCACCATTTCTTCACGATGGGCGCGGGCCCCGATGTCAACGCCATTTTCGGCATCGCCAGCATGATCATCGCGGTGCCGACGGGAGTGAAGATCTACAACTGGCTGTTCACGATGTATGGCGGCCGCATCCGCTTCGCGACGCCGATGCTGTGGGCGGTCGGCTTCATGGTCACCTTCATCATCGGCGGATTGACCGGCGTGCTGGTTGCGGTGCCGCCGGCGGACTTCTTGCTCCACAACAGCATGTTCCTGGTGGCTCACTTTCATAACGTCATCATCGGCGGCGTGCTGTTCGGCGCCTTCGCCGGCTTCGAATACTGGTTTCCGAAGGCCTTTGGTTTCCGGCTGGATGAGCGATGGGGAAAGCTGGCGTTCTGGTTCACTTTCCTTGGCTTTTACGTCACTTTCCTCCCGCTCTATATCGCCGGCATGCTCGGCATGACGCGGCGCCTGCAGCACTACGACGTCGCGGCGTGGCGGCCCTGGATGTTGGTGGCGGCCGCCGGCATGGCCGTGCTGACGATCGGCGTGATCTGCCAGATCATGCAGCTCGTGGTCAGTATCCGCAACCGCGAGGCGTTGCGCGACCGCACCGGCGATCCCTGGGACGGACGTTCGCTGGAATGGGCGACCTCGTCGCCGCCGCCGGTATTCAATTTCGCCTTCAATCCCGATGTGCGCGGCGAGGACGCCTATTGGGACATGAAGGCCCATGCCCAGCAGCAATCGCTCGAGCACGCACCCGAATATCAGGACATCGAGATGCCCAGGAACTCGCCGACCGGTTTCGTCTGCGCGTTCTTCGCCACCATCATGGGCTTTGCGCTGATCTGGCACATCTGGTGGATGGTGATTTTGGGCGGCATCGGCGCGTTCGCGACCTTCGTCGTGTTCGCCTGGCGCGACCATGACGAATACGTCATTCCGGCCGACGAGGTCGCCCGCATCGACCGCATCAATCTCGAGGAACGGCGCAGCCTCGTCAGCATGGCGGGGGCGGTCTGATGTCGATGACCGCGACCGTCGGCCGCGCCCACGCCGATCCCCATCACATCGGGGTCGTCGTCGAGCATCCTGGACCCGCGTCGAAGCGCATCGTGACCGCCTACGGCTTCTGGGTCTTCCTGCTCTCCGACATCGTGATGTTCTCCTGTTTCTTCGCGGCCTACGCGGTGCTGGTCGGCCAGACCGCCGGCGGCCCCAAGGGCTCGGAAATTTTCGAGCACCGGAACGTTGCGATCGAGACCGTCTGCCTGCTGCTGTCGAGCTTCACCTGCGGCATGGCCAGCATTGCGGCCGACGTGCGTAACCGGTTCTGGTTCTACCTCGGTATGGCCGTGACCTGCGTGCTGGGGCTGATATTCCTGGTGATGGAGTTTCGCGAATTCGCCGATCTCGTCTCGCGCGGCTATGGCCCCTCGCGCAGCGCGTTCCTGACTTCGTTCTTCTCGCTGGTCGGGTGCCACGGCCTGCATGTCTCGGCCGGCGTGCTCTGGCTTCTCACCATGGTGGCGCAGGTCTTCGCAAAAGGCTTTCGCGCCGACATCCTGCGCCGGATGATGTGCTTTGCGCTGTTCTGGCACGCGCTCGACATCATCTGGGTCGCGGTCTTCTCCGTCGTCTACCTGCTTGGGAGTGCCGTATGAGCGATCAGACGCACATGCCGGCCGGACACGACCTCGCCCCCGGCGAGGAAGAGCAGCACAGTGTCGGCGCGCGCATCCTCGGTTACGTCGTCGGCCTTGCACTCGCGCTGCTGCTGACGGCGACGTCGTTCTTCATCGCCGGCACCGACCTGGTCTGGCAGCCGTCCATTCCCGTCGCGCTGATCGTGCTCGCGATCGCGCAGATGGGCGTGCATCTGGTGTTCTTCCTGCACATCACGACCGGCCCCGACAACACCAACAACGTGCTGGCGCTCGCCTTCGGGCTGCTGGTCGTGTTCCTGGTGGTCGGTGGAACCGTCTGGATCATGGCGCATCTGAACGCGAACATGCCGCCGATGGACCACATCATGCAGATGCGGAGATAGCGCGCGCCGATGGCAGCAGGGCATGATGTGAGCCTTGATGCGCTGACGTCGCCACATCGTCATGGCCGGGCTTAGCCGTCCGAAGGACGGCGTCGCTTCCGCTCGCCTATGTCCCGGCCATCCACGTCTTGCTCCGCGGCACGAAGCACGTGGATGCCCGGGACTAGCCCGGGCATGACGGTCTCCCGTAAGGTCGGCCTCCAGAGCCGCGCCAAAAAGAAGAGCCGCTTGTCGTGGACAAGCGGCCCAAGTCTAGGGAGGAAACGCCCGAGCAAGGACAATCGGGCCGGAGCCGAATTGCTGCCAAGGATGCGCTCGCGCAAAGCGCGTGCGCACGTTCACAAATGCAGCAACTCCCGATCGAGATCAATTCCGGATCAATACTGTCTCGGTCCGGGACATATGAGCGCTGGACGCGCTCCTCATTTCGGCCGGCGGCAATTATAGGCCTTGCGGAAGCCGGCGGCCTGGGCGTCATCCTCCGAGCAGAACCAGCGGTCCGGCTTCGTCGTCGCCGGATAGCTCGGGCAGCCGCGCAGATGATAGATGCCGATATTGCCGGTGACACGCGCGCGCACCGCCAGCTTGCCCTTGATGCTGCAGCTCGGCGGCATCGTCAGTTCCTCCGGAAACAGCACCGCGCGAATCTCCTTGTCGCGGTCGGCGCGGCAGGCGGCGCCCAGGAGCGTGCCGTCTCGCTTGCCGGTGCGGAATTCTTGCGGTGCAACAAAGCAGCCCTTCCAGATGCCACTCGTGGCGGTCTTGGCTTCGGCCGCGACCGGCTTGACGTTGGCCTTGATCGGCTCGCGCGCGATGGCAAAGCCGAGCTTGATCAGCTGCTCGTTCAACGAGACCTTGTCGCCCTCGGCCGTGCAGATCGCCCGGTGGCGCTTGCCAAAGCTCTTCTCGGGGCCGACATCGTCGCAGCGCACCGGGCGCTTGCCGATCAGCTTGGCCAGCTGGTCGCGGGCCTCGATGCCGCAGGTCCAGGGATCGGCGTGGTCGTCGATGCAGACCTGGTCCAGCTCCGGCGCATCGACACCGTCGAGCCGGTAGGTGACATCGCCAAGCTGGATGGAATTGGCATCCCGGACGGTCGCGGCAGCCGTCAGCGCGGAGGCGGGGCCGGAGGTCGCCAGAAATCCGGACAGTGCGAGAAACAAAACGAGCGCGAATGCGCGGGCGGCGGCAAATGAATTCTCGAAGGACATAAGGTCTCGCTATCGATTGCTCTGCAGCTCGTTCCTAGCATCCGGATGTGGCGATACCAATGGTCTGCGCCCTGCGAAGTGCGACATTCCGGCCTCGCGGCTTTACTCAGCCGTCGCTCTGATCCTATCGTTTGCCGGGCCTGCGAACCGTGACGGCCGAATCGCCCGGGACGTGGCGAGGGCGGGAGGACAATGTTTCGATGAACGATCCTGTGGACGTCCTGATCATCGGCGCCGGCGCTTCGGGCGCGGCGGTCGCGTGGTCGCTGGCCGAGACCAAGATGCACATTCTCTGCCTGGAGCAGGGCGGCTGGATGAACCCGGCGGAATATCCGAGCACGGGCCGGGACTGGGAAGCCAAGTTCTACGGCGAGTGGTCGTCGAGCCCGAACATCCGCGGCCGGCCCGAGGACTATCCGATCAACGACGACAATTCGCCGATCAAGGTCGTCAACTACAATGCGGTGGGCGGTTCGACGGTGATGTACACCGCGCACTGGCCGCGGCTGCATCCCTCCGATTTCAAGGTCAGGACGCTCGACGGCGTCGCCGACGACTGGCCGATCGACTACGATGCGCTGACCCCGTTCTTCGAAGAGAACGACCGTATCATGGGGACGTCCGGGCTGTCGGGCGATCCGCTGTCGCCGCTGACGCATCCGCCGATGCCGCAACAGCCGCTCGGCTTGTCCGGCGCCATCATCGGCAAGGCGATGAACAGGCTCGGCTGGCACTGGTGGCCGTCGGACACGACGGTTGCGACCACGGACTATGAGGGCCGGGCGCGCTGCATCAATCTCGGCCATTGCACGCCGGCCTGCGCGCAAGGCGCCAAATCCTCGACCGACATCACCTATTGGCCGCAGGCGATCCGCGCCGGCGTCGAGCTGCGCACCCATTGCCGGGTGCGCGAGATCACCACCGACGAGAACGGCATGGCCTCGGGCGTGGTCTATTACGACAAGGACGGCGTCGAGCAGTTTCAGCCGGCGCATGTCGTCATCATCGCCTGCAACGGTGTCGGTACGCCGCGGCTGCTTTTGAACTCCGCGTCCGGCCGTTTCCCGAACGGCCTTGCCAATTCATCCGGCCTCGTCGGCAGGAATTTGATGTTCCATCCCTATGCGCAGATCTACGGCTATGTGAAGGAGCCGACCGACAGCAACCGCGCGCCGCCGACCTGCCTGTGGAGCAAGGAGTGGTATGACACGGACCTGTCGCGCGGCTTCGTGCGCGGCTACGGCGTCCAGTTCGTGCGCGGCGCCGGTCCCGTGTTCGAGGCCGTCGTCAGTGAGCAGAAGGGCATTCTGCCCTGGGGCGCCGATCATCACCGCGTCTTCCGCAAGCTCAACGGCCATCGGCTGGGTTTCTCGGCGATCTGCGAGGACCTGCCGGAAGAGCACAATTGCGTCACGCTCGATCCTGTCCTGAAGGACAGCCACGGCATTCCCGCGCCGAAGATCGACTACACCATCAGCGAGAACAGCCGGAAGATGATGGAGTACGCGCTGGCGCGCGGCCGCGAGGTTCTGGAAACAGCGGGGGCGACCGACATCTGCGTCAACTCGCCGATCCCGTGGGGCGGCTGGCATCTGCTCGGCACGGCGCGAATGGGCACCGATCCGGAACGCTCGGTCGTCAACGAATGGGGCCGCTCGCACGACGTGAAGAACCTCTTCATCGTCGACGGCAGCATCTTCGTCACCTCGGGCGGGGTGAACCCGACGTCCACCATCCAGGCCCTCGCGCTGTACATCGCCGACCAGATGAAGCAGCGCCTCGCAAACTTGTTTGATTGAACATGATGCGGATCCAAGCGAGCGCCGATCTCGGTGCACCTCTCCCGCTTGCGGGAGAGGTCGGCGCAACGCGCCGGGTGAGGGTTCTCTCCTCTGGGGGAGCCCCTCTGCTGAGGTACCCTCTCCCCAACCCTCCCCCGCAGGCGGGGGAGGGAGCGCACTTTTGTCGCGGCACTAGTTTTGGAAGAGGATACGATGACTGATCAACTCTCCCTCACGCCCCGCCAGCGCGACGACCTCCGCGCCGTCGCTGCGATGATCGTTCCTGCCAGCGACGAGTACAAGGTGCCCGGCGCCGACGATCCCGCGATCCAGGCGGATATCCTCGCGACGCTCGGCCGTGACACCGCGCCGGTGCGGCAGGCGCTGGATCATCTGGCCCGGCTGGCGGGCCAACCGCTTGCCGGGCTCGATGCCGTCAGGCGCGATGCGGTGGCGCAGGAGTTTCGCAAGCACGGCGGCGGGGCTGCCGCAACTCTCGTCCGCGTCGTGCTGCAATGCTACTACCGCGACGACCGCGTGCTGCGCTCGCTCGGGCTGGAGCTGCGCGCGCCGTTCCCCAAGGGCTATGTCCTCCCGGACGGCGACTGGTCGCTGCTCGATCCAGTGAAGGCGAGGGCGGGCACGCTGCGGCGCGCGCCCTAGCCACTTGGGCAGTCAACACCCGGCAGCCCAGCTTTGCACCCCAGGCGGGCCACTTGCGCGAGAGGGACGAGGCCACCATCTGTGTGAGCCTCAAGGACTTTTGCCATGTTGGATTTGACCTCAGAAATCGCCGATGACGCACCGTCATCGCGAACGGCGGCGGCTGCCCCGGACAATGACCGGGCCCTGCTGGACGCCTATTCCAATGCCGTGATCGACGTGACCGACCGCGTCGGCCCGGCCGTCGTGCGCGTCGAGACCGGGCCGAAAGTGCCGAACGGCCGCGAGCGCGGCGGGCTCGGCTCGGGCATCGTGATCTCGCCGGACGGCCTCGTCCTCACCAACAGCCATGTGGTCGGCGCCGCCAAGGAGATCCGGCTGCGCGACGTCGAGGGCCATGTCGGCGACGCCCGGGTGCTCGGTGTCGATCCCGACACCGACCTGGCGCTGCTCCGCGCCAACGGCGTCCGCGACTTGCCCTATGCCGCGCTCGGCAACTCCAAGAGCCTGCGGCGCGGACAGCTCGTGATCGCAATCGGCAACCCGCTCGGCTTCGAATCGACCGTCACCGCCGGCGTGGTCTCCGCGCTTGGGCGCTCGATCCGCTCGGTCAGCGGACGCACCATCGAGGACGTGATCCAGACCGATGCGGCGCTCAACCCCGGCAATTCCGGCGGGCCGCTGGTGTCGTCGACTGCCGAGGTGATCGGCATCAACACCGCGATCATCAGCGGTGCGCAGGGCATCTGTTTTGCGGTTGCCAGCAACACCGCGCAGTTCGTGCTGTCGGAGATTATCCGCCACGGCTATGTCCGCCGCGCCTATATCGGCGTCGCCGGTCAGACCGCGCCGGTCCCGCGGCGGCACGCGGTTTTGGCCGGCGTCGAGAACAAGATGGGCGCGCTGCTGGCGCAGATCGAGCCGGACGGCCCGGCGGCGAAGGCGGGCCTGTTGCCCGGCGATGTCGTGATCAGGCTCGACGGCGTCGAGATCAACGGCGTCGACGATCTGATCCGCGTGCTCGACCGCGACCGGATCGGCCGGCGCCTCGCGATGGACGTGCTGCGGCTCGGCCGCCTGCGGGCGATCGATATCGACCCGATCGAGCGCAAGCCGGCGCGCTAGCGCTGGTCCCTCCGGGCGGGGTATGACTGGGTCATGCCTCGTCCCGGAAAGCCCGTCTTATGATGCCGGTGCAAGAGACCTACGACGTCATTGTCATCGGCGCTGGTGCAGGCGGCATGGCGGCCGCGGCCGTTGCTGCCGCCGAAGGCTTGCGCGTGCTGGTCATCGAAAAGACTGCGTTCGTTGGCGGCACCACCGCATGGTCTGGCGGCATGGTCTGGATCCCCGCCAATCGGAAGATGAGGGAGGCGGGGCTGTCCGACAGCGTCGCCGACGCCGTTCAGTATCTGTCGAGCACGGTGCCCGAACCCGCCAATGCCGGCTTGCGCGCGGCCTTCCTCGCGCGTGGCCCGGAGGCGATCGCCTATCTCGAAGCCAACACCGAAGTACGGCTCCAAGCCGTGAAAGCCTATCCGGATTATTATCCGGAGCGGCTGGGCGCGACGCCCGGCGGGCGCGTGCTCGAGCCGGTCGCCTTTGACGGCACGCGGCTGGGCGCGAGTTTTGCGCGGCTGCGGCCCCCGCTGCCGGAGTTCACGCTGTTCGGCGGCATGATGGTCAATCGTCTCGACATCCCGCACCTGCGCCGGATCGGGAGATCGCTGCGCTCGACGTTGCGCTCCGCGCGGCTGGTTTCCGAATACGCGTTGCAAAGGCTGCACAGCCCGCGCGGCACGACGCTGCATCTCGGCAACGCGCTTGCCGCACGGCTTTACGCTTCGCTGCTGGCGCGGCAGGTCGAAATCCTGTTCAGCGCCGACGTCGAGGATCTGTCGATGCAGGGCGAGCGCGTCGATGGCGTGGTGATCCGTCATGGCGCCCGCGATCGCCCGATCTCCGCGCGCCGTGGCGTGGTGCTCGCCACTGGCGGCTTCTCGCACGATGCCGCTTTGCGTAAGCGCTTCTTCCCGCCTGCGGCCGGGCTTGTCTCGGCGACCACCACATCCGGCACAGGCGACGGGCTTCGCCTCGCCGCTGCGACCGGCGCTGCGCTCAATACCGAGGCGACAAGCCCGGCGTACTGGGTGCCGRCCTCGCTGTTCCGGCGCGCCGACGGCAGCCGCGGCGTCTTTCCGCACACAGTGACCGACCGCGCCAAGCCCGGCGTGATCGCCGTCAACGCGGCCGGCCGGCGTTTCGTCAACGAGGCGCTGTCCTACCACGAGTTCGTGCTCGCGATGCTGCGCGACGGCCATGGCGAGCCGGATCGTCCGTTCTATCTGATCTGCGACCGTCAGTTCCTCTGGAACTACGGCCTCGGCCGCATCAGGCCGTTGACGCGCAGCGTTCGTCGCTATGTGGCGAGCGGCGAACTCATCGAGGCCTCGGACATCGCGCAGCTTGCCGCGAAGATCGGCATCAAGCCGTCCGCGCTCGCCGCAACCGTTGCGAACTACAACGCCGACGCGAAGGAGGGGCGCGATCCCGAATTCGGCCGCGGCAGCACCATCTATCAGCGCCACCTCGGCGATGCCGCGCACAAGCCAAACCCCTGCGTCGCGCCGATCCTCCGTGTCCCCTTCTTCGCGATGCGCATCTATCCGGCCGATCTCGGCACGGCCATCGGCCTGAAGGTCGACGCCCAGGCGCGCGTGCTGCGCGACGACGGCACGCCGGTCGCCGGCCTCTATGCCTGCGGCAACGACATGGGCTCGATCATGAACGGCAACTATCCCGGGCCGGGGATCACGCTGGGGCCGGCGCTGACGTTCGGGTACATTGCGGGGAGGCATCTGGCGGAGGGGGCGTCGCTCGCGCCGACTGCTGGTGTGTCGGCCACGGTCTAGCCATCCTCTCCGACGTCATGCCCCGCGAAGGCGGGGCATCCAGTATTCCGGAGGCAGCGAGACTGACAACAACCGCCGCGGCGTACTGGATCGCCCGCCTTCGCGGGCGATGACAGCGAGTGTGTGGCGCCGGCTTGCCCTTACTCCGCCGCCGCCGCAAAGCGGCTGTTCTCGAGCTCCGCCTCCAGCCGCGCCGTCTCGGCCGTCGCCTGCTTGATATTGGCCTCCTTGACGTGACCAAAACCGCGGATCGTCTCGGGCACGCGCGCGAGCCTTGCCAGCAGCGGGATCTGCGCCGCGTTCAGCCCGGCGATCCGCTGATCGATCATCGCAAGATAATCCTCGACCAGCTTCCGCTCGGTCCTGCGCTCCTCGGTGCGGCCGAACGGATCGAACGCGCCGCCGCGCAAAAACTTCAGCTTCGCCAGCAACCGGAAGGCATGGATCATCCAGGAGCCGAATTCTTTCTTTTGAAGATGGCCCGTCACCTTGTCGCGCTGCGCGAAGATCGGCGGCGCCAGATAGAATTTCAGGGAGAAATCGCCGTCGAACTTCTCCGAAACCTTCTTCGCAAAGCTGCCGTCGGTATAGAGCCGCGCAACCTCGTACTCGTCCTTGTAGGACATCAGCTTGAACAGGTTCTTGGCCACGGCTTCCGTAAGCTCCGTGGACGCCGGCGAGGCTGCCGTCTCCGCCTTGCGGACCTTGGCGACGGCCGCGAGGTAGCGCTCCGCATAGGCCTTGTCCTGATAGCCGGTCAAAAACTCCGCGCGGGTGGCGATGATGTCGTCGAGCGACTTGGTCGGAGCGGACGCCCTGTTCTTGAACTGGAGCACGCTGCGCACGCGCGACATGTCGTGGGCGGCCAACCGCCCCCAGGTGAAGGCGAGCTTGTTCATCTCGATCGCGGCGCCGTTGATCTCGATGGCGCGGAGCAGCGCTTCCAGCGACAGCGGGATCGCGCCCTTCTGGAAGGCGAAGCCGAGCATGAAGGGATTGGTTGCGATCGAGTCGCCCATCAGCGCCGCTGCAATGCCGGTGGCGTCGATGATGTCGAGGTTCTTGTCGCCGATGGCGTCGCGCAGCACGGTCTGCATCGTGCCCATCTCGAAATCGAGATCGGGGTTTTGCACGAAGCTCGCGGTCGGCTGGAGGTCGGCATTGATATACGCCTTCGTCACCCCGCGTTCGGCGCGGCTGAGCGCAGAGGGACCAGCCGAGACGATCATGTCGCAGCCGAGAATGACGTCCGCGCCGCCGGTGGTGATGCGAACCGCGGAAATGTCCTCCGGCCTGGGCGCGATACGCACATGGCTCATCACGGCGCCGTTCTTCTGCGACAGGCCGGTGAAGTCCAGCGCCGAGCAGCCGCGGCCGTCGACATGGGCGGCCATGCCGAGCAGTGCGCCGATGGTGATGACACCGGTGCCGCCGATGCCGGTGACGAGGATGTTGTAGGGGGCGTCGAGCTCACGCGCCGGCGGCAGCGGCAGGTCCGCGAACAACTGTCCGGAATCGACCCCGGAGGTCTTGATCCGCTTCAGCGTGCCGCCGTGCACCGTGACGAAGCTCGGGCAGAAGCCCTCGACGCAGGAAAAGTCCTTGTTGCAGTTCGACTGGTCGATCTGGCGCTTGCGGCCGAACTCGGTCTCCAGCGGCTGCACCGAAACGCAGTTGGAAGCCTGCGAGCAGTCGCCGCAGCCTTCGCAGACGAGCTCGTTGATGAAGGCACGTTTTGCGGGATCGGGATACAGCCCGCGCTTGCGGCGGCGTCGCTTTTCCGCGGCGCAGGTCTGGTCGTAGATGATGACGGTGAGGCCCTTGATGTCGCGCAACTCGCGCTGCACGGCATCGAGCTCGCGGCGATGATGGATGGTCGCGCCCTGCGGGAAGTAGTTGCCATCCGGGTACTTGCCGGGATCGTCCGAGACGATCGCGAGCCGCTTGATGCCCTCGGCCCAGACCTGGTGGGCGATCTGCGCGACGTTGAAGCCGCCCTCGGCGGGCTGGCCGCCGGTCATCGCGACCGCGTCGTTGTAGAGGATCTTGTAGGTGATGCTGATTCCGGCGACCGAAGCGGCACGAAGGGCGAGAAGCCCCGAATGCGTATAGGTGCCGTCGCCGAGATTCTGGAAGATGTGCTGCTCGGTGGTGAAGGGCGACTGCCCGATCCAGTTCACGCCCTCGGCGCCCATATGCGAGATCAGGTCGGTGCGGCGGGTCGGCATGCTCAAGGCCATGCCGTGGCAGCCGATGCCGGCCATGGCGCGGCTGCCTTCGGGCACCTTCGTCGAGGAGTTGTGCGGACAGCCCGAGCAGAAGAACGGCGTGCGCGCGAGCTTGATCGGCGCGCTGGTGGTGACGGGATTGTCGAACGCTTCGAGCCGTGCGAGGCGCTGCTCCAGCACAGGGCTGTGATGACCGAGCTTGCGCAGCCGCGCCACCAGCGCGGAGGCAACGATGGTCGGCGTCAGCTCGCCCTCGCTCGGCAGCAGCGGCGCGCCGCGCTCGTCGCGCTTGCCGGTGACCGTCGGCCGCTTCGATGCATCGATGTTGTAGAGGATGCGCATCAGCTGGTCTTCGACGAAGCCGCGCTTCTCCTCCACGACCAGGACATCCTGAAGACCCTCGGCGAAGCGCCGCGCGCCGTTTTCCTCCAGCGGCCACGTCAGCGCGACCTTGTAGATGCGAAGGCCCAGATCCTGCGCATCCTTGTCGGTGATGCCCAAGTCGGCGAGCGCCTGGCGCAGATCGAGATAGGCCTTGCCGGTCGCGACAATGCCGAGCCGCGCTGGCTTTGAATCGAGCACGATGCGGTCGAATTGGTTGGCGCGGGCAAAGGCCTGCACCGCTTCCATCTTCGGGCCGAACAGCCGCTTCTCCGCGTCAAGCGGCGGGTCGGGCCAGCGGATGTTGAGGCCGCCGGGCGGCATCTCGAAATCATCGGGCAGCTTGATCTGGATGCGCTCGGGATCGCTATAGATCGAGGCCGAGCTTTCCACGGTCTCGCTGATCGCCTTGAAGCCGACCCAGCAGCCGGAGAAGCGCGACAGCGCAAAACCGTAGAGGCCGAGGTCGAGATAATCCTGGAGCGTGGCGGGATTGATCACGGGGATCAGCGCGGCTGCGAACACCTGCTCGCTCTGATGCGCCAGCGTCGAGGACTGGCAGCCATGGTCGTCGCCGGCCAGCGCCAGCACGCCGCCATTGAGCGAGGTGCCGGCTGCGTTGGCATGCTTGAGCGCATCGACCGAGCGATCGACGCCGGGGCCCTTGCCGTACCAGATGCCGAACACGCCATCGACCTTGGCGCCCGGAAACAGGCCGACCTGCTGGCTGCCCCAGACCGCGGTCGCCGCCAGGTCCTCGTTCAGGCCGGGCACGAAGGCGATGTCGTGCTGCGCGAGGTGCGACTTCGCCCGCCACAGCGCGTGGTCATACATGCCGAGCGGGGAACCGCGATAGCCCGAGATGAAGCCGCCGGTGTTGAGCCCGTGAAGCCGGTCGCGTTCGCGCTGCAACATGGGCAGTCGAACCAGGGCCTGCGTGCCGGACAGGAAGATCCGCTTCGATTCGAGCCGGTATTTATCGTCCAGCTCGACCTGCATCAGCGTCATTTCAGAAGTCCTCGTCTGTCGTTCGGCGTGGGGTTTGCGCTGCGGGAGGGATTGCGGCTGCGCGACGCGAATTGTGACAGTCAAGAGCATGGGCCAGCGAAGTCAATATCGCTGGCCGCATCCGTGGCGCTCCTGCTAGTCATGGCTTGCTTGCGGAGGGACACCATGACGGCAAAAGCGTTCGATACCGAGATCACGGAGACCGATGGCGCTCTGATCGGGCCATGGCGTCAGCCGCGCCAGATGCTTCAGGCCCAGGTCTACGACGCGCACGCCTCCATCCACGACGATGCGACCGCGCAGAAACTCGGCTTCAAGGGCGGCACCATCGAGGGGCCGACGCATTTCAGCCAGTTCGCGCCGCTCGGCGCGCGGCTGTGGGGACAGGCCTGGTTCGAGACCGGATGTCTTTCCGCGCATTATCGCAGTGTCTGCTACGAAGGCGAGGAGGTGCGGGCGATCCTGTCGAAGCCGCTGCCCGGCACGAGCCAGTGCCAGATCCAGATGGTCAAGCGCGACGGCACGGAAGTGCTGCGCGGCACGGCCTCGGTCGGCGAACCGCACGCAGCGACGGCGCTCGAGGCGCGTCTTGGCGAGCTCAAGCCGCTCGCCGATCCCGTGATCCTGCGCGACGTGAAGGTGGCGCAGACCAGCAGGCGGCAGATGGTGCGGATGGCGTTCGACCAGAGCATGGGCGACCTCTATCCGTTCTCGCTGCGGCAGAAGCTCGCCGTCATCACCGAGAACTCGCCTTACTATTCGGGCGCGGACAATCCGTGGCGCAGGGCCATCATCCCGATGGAGATGCTGAGCGTGCTGTTCCAGTACCGCTCCAAGGACGATCCGTTGCCGGCCAGGGGGCCGGCGGTCGGGCTGTTCGCCGATCAGGAGATCCGGCTGGTGAAGGGGCCGCTCTTCGTCGACGAGGAGTATGAGATCGAGCGCGAGGTGGTGGCGCTGTCCGGCAGCCGCCGCACCGAAAGCGCCTGGGTCAAGACGCGCGTGTTCGACAAGGCCGGCACGATGGTGGCGACCATGCTGCTGAACATGGCCACGATGAAGGATTCCTACGCGCCGTATGAGGAAGAGTATCGGCGGCTGTACGGAGATACTGCCCGCTAAAAAAGCGAGCTTCGCTGCCGCTCATCCTTTAAGCAAATGCACGTCGCAAAGTCGTCGCACAGCGAATGAGCAGACGCGCGGTGGTCAGATAACATTCTGACAGCGCAGCAGATTTACGCGCATCGCGGGTCCGGTCGCAATTGTACACAATGGCACGGCGTTTGCAGAACTGCTACCAAAGAGAGTTCTCGCGGGGGCCTGCGTCATGTTGAACTCAACCAAGCCGACACTGGGCGTCATCAGTGCCGAGCCCGAGCCGATCAAGCTCGATTGGGCGAGCACGGCGCTCGTGATCATCGACATGCAGCGCGATTTCATGGAGCCCGGCGGCTTCGGCGAGACGCTCGGCAACGACGTCAGCCAGCTCGCGCGCGCCGTGAAGCCGATCGGTGCGCTGC